>NZ_BAAAAF010000014.1:0-90341 GCF_037101285.1 Brevibacterium metallidurans | reverse complement strand
AGGTAGCGTGATCCATGTCGAGGTCCTCAGGATGGGCAGTGTCAGAACTTCCATCCTCGGAGGGCCTCGACCCCTATCCAGGCACCGACGCGCCCAACCCGACTACACTCTCAGCTGCGAAGAGCCGGTAAATCCTTGTCCACAAGAGCCGTTGTCCGCCTCGCATCGGTCGTCGGGTGTGCCGATACGACGTGGCGGCCATCCGGGCGCCGTTCGGTTCCGAACCGTGAATGAGTCCCGGTGCGCGGTGCGGCTCGGGCACGCAACTCGGGCGGCGTCTCGATTTCGCCCTGAGCCGAACGGTTTCGGCTGAGGGCGAAACGTGCAATAGATCCGGGGAGAGGGTCGTTACGCTCTACAGAATACGAAGACTCCAGGAGGGTGAATATGTTCGAGCGGTTCACTGACCGAGCCCGCCGAGTGGTGGTGCTCGCCCAGGAAGAGGCCAAACTCCTCAAGCATAACTACATCGGCACCGAGCACATCCTGCTCGGACTCATCCATGAGGGTGAGGGCCTGGCAGCCAAGGCACTCGAGGGGATGGACATCTCCCTCGAGCAGGTGCGCGACCAGGTGCAGGAGATCATCGGGCAGGGACAGCAGGCGCCGAGCGGTCACATCCCGTTCACGCCGCGTGCGAAGAAGGTCCTCGAGCTCAGCCTCCGTGAGGCACTCCAGCTGGGCCACAGCTACATCGGCACCGAGCACATCCTGCTCGGACTCATCCGCGAAGGCGAAGGCGTGGCCGCTCAGGTCCTCGTCAAACTCGGCGCGGACCTCGGCCGGGTGCGCCAGGAAGTCATCAAGCTCCTCTCCGGCTACCAGGGCAAGGAGCCCGTGGCCGCCGGCGGACGCGAAGAGGGCACTCCGTCGGGTTCGCTCGTCCTCGACCAGTTCGGTCGCAACCTCACCGCTGCCGCGCGTGAGGGCAAGCTCGACCCGGTCATCGGTCGGCACGAGCAGATGCAGCGGGTCATGCAGATCCTCTCGCGCCGGACGAAGAACAACCCGGTCCTCATCGGTGAGCCCGGCGTCGGCAAGACCGCCGTCGTCGAAGGCCTCGCGCAGGCCATCGTCAACGGCGAGGTCCCGGAGATCCTCACCGACAAGCAGCTCTACACGCTCGATCTCGGCTCCCTCGTCGCCGGTTCCCGCTACCGCGGTGACTTCGAGGAACGTCTGAAGAAGGTGCTCAAGGAGATCCGCACGCGCGGAGACATCATCCTCTTCATCGACGAGATCCACACCCTCGTGGGTGCCGGTGCCGCCGAAGGCGCGATCGACGCCGCCTCGATCCTCAAGCCGATGCTCGCCCGCGGTGAGCTGCAGACGATCGGTGCGACGACGCTCGACGAGTACCGCAAGCACATCGAGAAGGATGCGGCCCTCGAGCGCCGCTTCCAGCCGATCCAGGTGCCCGAGCCCTCTCTCGCGCACTCGATCGAGATCCTCAAGGGCCTGCGCGACAAGTACGAAGCGCACCACAAGGTGACGATCACCGAGGGTGCACTCGCGGCCGCGGTGAACATGTCCGACCGCTACATCAACGACCGGTACCTGCCGGACAAGGCGATCGACCTCATCGACGAAGCCGGTGCGAAGCTGCGCATCTCGCGTCTGTCGGTGCCGCAGGAGATCCGTGATCTCGAGGAGAAGATCCTCGAGGCCCGTCACCGCAAGGAAGCTGCGATCGATGCTCAGGACTTCGAGCTCGCCGCCTCCGAGCGCGACACGGAGATGAAGCTCCAGCACGAGAAGGAGGAGCAGACCGAGGCGTGGCGCAAGGGCGGCAAGGACACCTCTGCCACCGTCGACGCCGATCTCATCGCCGAGGTCCTCGCCTCCGCCACGGGCATCCCGATCTTCAAGCTCACCGAGGAGGAGTCCTCGCGTCTGCTGCGGATGGAGGACGAGCTGCACAAGCGCATCATCGGTCAGAACGACGCGGTCAAGTCGATCTCGCGGGCGATCCGTCGCACGCGGGCCGGGCTGAAGGATCCGAAGCGTCCCTCCGGTTCGTTCATCTTCGCCGGTCCCACCGGCGTGGGTAAGACCGAGCTTGCCAAGGCTCTCGCCGAGTTCCTCTTCGGGGATGAGGATTCGCTCATCAGCCTCGACATGTCGGAGTACTCGGAGAAGCACACGGTCTCGCGTCTCTTCGGTTCGCCTCCCGGCTACGTCGGCTACGAAGAGGGCGGCCAGCTCACCGAGAAGGTGCGTCGCAAGCCGTTCTCGGTGGTGCTCTTCGATGAGGTGGAGAAGGCTCACTCGGATATCTTCAACTCGCTGCTGCAGATCCTCGAGGACGGCCGTCTAACCGACTCGCAGGGTCGTGAGGTCGACTTCAAGAACACGATCATCATCATGACGACCAACCTGGGTACGCGCGACGTCTCCAGTGGTCTGCAGATGGGCTTCCAGGTCGAGGGTGACACCAAGACCAACTACGACCGGATGAAGCAGCGGGTCAATGAGGAGCTCAAGCAGCACTTCCGTCCCGAGTTCCTCAACCGCGTCGACGACACGATCGTGTTCCCGCAGCTGAACAAGGAGGAGATCATCGAGATCGTCGATCTCTTCCTCGAGCGCCTCGACACGCGTCTGGCGGACCAGGGCATGAAGGTCGAGCTCACCGATGCGGCCAAGAACCTTCTGGCCGATCGCGGCTACGATCCCGTGCTCGGTGCCCGTCCGCTGCGCCGGACGATCCAGCTCGAGATCGAGGATCAGCTCTCGGAGAAGATCCTGTTCAAGGAGATCGGACGCGGGCAGACGATCAAGGTCGACGTCAAGGGCGAAGGCAAGGACGCGACGTTCACCTTCGACGGCGTCGAGACCGAGACGTTCCCGACGTCGAGCTCCGATGACCAGGAGTCCGGCGGGGAGCTCGCCGGTGCCGGTTCGAGCCCCTCGGGTTCGGCCTCCTGATCCACGCGGTCCGCTCAGCGGGCAGGCTGTGAAGCGGCCCCTGGCCTGAGGACTTCGGTCCTCGGCCCGGGGTCGCTTCGCTGTCTGCGCCCAGTCACGCGCGCGGGGGTCGGACTGGAGGGCAGGAATGCGGATGCGGATCCGGATCATCACCTCGCCGAGGATGGTGTTGAATGAGGGGATGAGCTCAGCCGCCTTCGACCACGGTCTCGTCGCCTTCGACCACGGTCTCGTCGCCTCCGACCACCACCAGACGCACGGTCTGCCCAGCGGTCTGCGTCTGCGCCGGGCGAGGACCTCCGACGTCAAAGGCATCGAGGCCCTCGTCGCCCCTTTGGCCGACGAGCGGATCCTGCTCGCCAAGGACACCGTGACCTACTTCGAGTCCCTCCAGGAGTTCTGGCTCGTCGTCGACGTCCAGCCCGACGGCAGCGAGATCCTCGCCGGCTGTGCCGCCCTGCACATCATCTGGGCTGACCTCGCTGAGGCGCGCACCGTGGCGACCTCGCCGGACTACCGGGGCAGGGGTGTGGGCAAAGCGCTCATCCGCCAGCTGCTCGCCGACGCCGTGGAGATCGGGGTGAACCGGGTCTTCTGCCTCACCTTCGAGACCGGTTTCTTCGGTTCACTCGGGTTCGAACCGATCAAGGGCATCCCCGTCTCACCCGAGGTCTACGTCGAGCTTCTCCACTCCGCCGACGAAGGCGTCGCCGAGTTCCTCGATCTCGCCCGCGTCAAACCGAACACCTTGGGCAACACCCGGATGATCAAGTACCTCTAGGCCTGCGCAGCGAGGTTCACGGTGCCTCGGCGATGGCGATGAATTCCCGACGCAGTGCTGCACGATTCCGCACGGGTGAGGTCCTAGGGTCGCTGAGGAGGGCGAGGTTGCCGAGGTAGGCGGCGTAGAGGACCCGTGCTCGCGCGTCCGCCCGGGTCGCGGACAGGCCCCGGCGTTTGAACAGCTCGGTGAGGTAGCTGATGCGCAGGGCGTGTACGCGAGTGACCGCGGGCGCGATCTGTGGATGATCGCTGGAGTTCACCAGCTTCCACTCGAGTGCATCGTTGTCGGAACTGCCGAGAACGATGTCGATGAGCGAGACGAGTGCGCGGTCGGGATCCTGATCGGCGATCTCAGCGATCACGGCTCGCGTGGCCGTCTCCTCCCAGGTCTCCATGACAGCGTCGAGGAGATCCGCGCGGTTGGCGAAGTGCCAGTAGAAGCTGCCCTTCGTCGTTCCCAATCGTGCGGCCAGCGGTTCGACAGCGAGGTTGTCGAACCCCCGCTCGACTCCGAAGCGGGTGGCGGCCTCGATCCAATCAGCTCGGCTGAGCCGGGTTCTCTGAGCAGTCTCCTTCGGCATGGTGGCAGTTTACCGTACGGGGGCGTATGGTTAGTTCCATACGCCAACGTATTGAGGAGTCATGTCCACCTCGTCATCCACCGTGCTGCGCAACGTCCATCAGCGAGAAGTTCCCGCAAGCGCCGAGGAGGTGTGGGCGCTCGTCGAGCGACTCGGCACTGCCGCCGATTGCCTCTGGCCCAGCGATCGCTGGCCGGCATTGAGACTCGATCGAGGAGTCGCCATCGGCAGCAAGGGCGGCCATGGGCCCATCCGCTATCACGTTGCCGAGGTCGAAGAAGGTACGTGGGTGCGTTTCGCCTTCGATCCTGCTGGTGGATTCGTCGGTGGACATGAGTTCCGCCTCGAATCGACCGATCACGGAACCCGGCTAGCCCACGAACTCGAGGTGCATGCACCGGGGATCGTGCTCACCGGCCTCATCCTGCCCTTGCACGATGCGCTGCTCGAGGATCTGCTCGACGATCTCGAGGCGAACATCAGACGAGTGCCCTCTCGGCGTCGGCGACTGCCGGTCGGGGTTTGTGTCCGCCGTACGGTCATCGACGTGGTCGAGGCCCTGTCCGCTCCGTTCGCCGGTCGATCCGTCACCGCGGCAGGCTGAGCCGGTCCCCGTGCTGGGCGGCCAGACCGTCCGCGACGAGATCGGCTGCCAGGCGCGAGATCCGCTGAGCATCAGCGCTGAGGTCGCGCATCGTCCTCAGCTTCGCCGAGGTGGCCGTTCCGAGGGATTCGACCATGTTCTCATCGAGTTCGGCCGTCGTGGCGGTGAACAGATCGAAGGGAACGCCGTCGAGTCGATCGTTCTCTGCGTCGTCGAGGGTCTCTTCGTGCGCGGCCTTGAGGACGTCCATGATCGCCCCGCGCAGCTGCCGGTCGGTGCCCGCCCACTTCTGGGTCTTCGGTCTCTCCGTCGAGGCGGGTCGGCCTGAGCGGTTCCAGGCGCACACCTCGGCGAGCGGGCAATCGTCGCACTTCGGGTTGCGGGCGGTGCACACCAGGGCACCGAACTCCATGACTCCGGCGTTCCACCGCACATGCTCGACTGCAGGGACGAACTGTTCAGCCCACTGCGTCTCCCGGCGGCTCGGGGAGGTCGTGGGTCGGTCCCGGCCGGCGAAGACGCGCACGAGCACGCGGCGGACATTCGTGTCGAGCACGGTCGTGCGCTGTCCGTGGGCGAACGAGGCGACCGCGGCCGCGGTGTAGGAGCCGATGCCGGGCAGCGCCTCGAGCTCGGCGGCGGTGGTGGGGACTCGGTTGTCCAGGTCCTCAGCGATGACCCGAGCGGCTTCCTGGAGCCTCAGCGCCCTGCGGGGGTAACCGAGCCGGTCCCAGCTGTGGAGCACCTCGGCGGTGGGGGCGGTGGCAAGATCGGCAGGGGTCGGCCACTTCGCCATCCATGCCCGCCAGCGGGGTTCGACACGGGAGACCGGGGTCTGCTGGGACATGATCTCGCTGACGAGCACCGCCCACGCGGTGGTCGCCGGGTCTCGCCACGGCAGAGGGCGTTCGGCGGTGGCGAACCAGTCGATGATCGTCGCCTGCACGAACTCGACCTCGCCGGGGGAGACCGTCGGGAAGGGCGCAGCTGTGGGGGCGATCCCAGTTTCAGACGTGGTGCGGTGTGTCATTTGGATGCTCAATCGCAATTGCCTAGGCTCATTGCGATGACTCCTTCCGATCGTGGTTCGCAGCCGAAGCAGCCCCGCCAGTCTAGCGGGAAGCTGCCGGCACACGTCTATCGTCGACGCCGGATCACGCTGGCTGTGCTCAGCCTCGTCGTCATCGGTCTTCTCGTGCTCGGCATCGCCGGAATCACGAAGGCTCTCACCGGCGGCGGGACGGAACCGGTCGCGGAGCCTGTCGCGACTTCTGCCTCGCCCACACCGCAGGCCCCTGTCCCCGACAAGCAGGCCGCGAGCGGTGCCTGCCCGGGCAGCGCCGTCGCCGTGAGCGCGAAGGCCGATAAGAAGAGCTACGACGAGAACACGAAGCCGAAGTTCGAGATGACCGTGGCGAACAACCACAACGCCACGTGCCTCATCGAGGTCGGCACCAAGCAGCAGGAATTCATCGTCAAACAGGGCTCTGACGTCGTGTGGTCCTCACGGTACTGCGCCGCCGACAAGGACGAGAACGCGGAGGCCCCGACGGAGTTCGCCCCGGCGTCTCAGAAGACTGCCCAGTTCGAGTGGAACCGCATCCGGGTCGACAAGAACTGCAACAAGACCGACAAGGGCTTCGCCCCCGGCAAGTACGACCTCGTCGTCAAGCTCGGGGATAAGGAGAGCAAGCCCGCGACCTTCGAACTCGAGAAGGACGAAGCGACGAAGGCCAAGGAGAAGAAAGCCGCCGAGGAGAAGAAGGCGAAGGAAGAGGAGAAGAAGTCCGAGGAGAAGAAGACCGCGGACCCCTCTTCCGGGGAGAAGGATTCGAACTCTCCCTGATCGCGACTGTGCGACCGGACAGGGCTCAGGCGCCGCGATAGGAGCCGACTCCCCACGAGTTCCCGTCGTGGTCGCGGAAGTCGAATTCGCGGCCGCCATGGGGTTGTGTGGCCACGGGCCGCACGATCGCGTGCCCGAGCTCGCGGATCTCCCGGTACAGGCGGTCGACCTCCCGTTCGGTGGGCACGACGATGTAGATCGAGGCACCGCCGACGCTGTCGAGGGCTGAACCGTCATGGCGCACGGATCCGATCATGATCCCACCCGTCTCGCCGAGCGCATATTCGGCGTGGAGGACGAGACTCGGGTCGTCGTCATCGAGAACCGTGAGCCGCTCGGTGAAGCCGAGGGTGACGAGTATGGTGGTCGTGGCCTCCACATCGGTTGTCCTCAGCGCCGGAAACACTGTGGTCGTCATCTATCAAGCATGCCCTGTTTCGCCTCCGATGTCCCGGACTTTCTCCAACGTCACTGGCCTGCGGCGGGATCCTTCGCCTTCTCCTTGACCACGGTCGCTACCGCCTCGGCGATGTGCTCGCACTCCCTGACGACCATCCCATCGGGGACGGCGACATTGCGCAGCGCTCCATGGGCGACGATCGCCCGCGTCATCCCCAGTCTGGCCGCCTCGGAGAGTCGCTGGCCGAGGTTGGGCACATTGCGGATCTCCCCGGAGAGGCTGATCTCGCCGATCGCGACGAACTTCGCGTACAGCGGCCTGCCGAGGGCCGCCGAGGCCAGGGACAGGCAGATCGCCAAGTCGCTGGCCGGTTCGGAGAGTTTGGCCCCGCCGACGGTGGCGGTGAAGACATCGGACTTCGCGAAGTTGACCGCGCTGATGTTCTGACTGAGCACGGCGAGCATCATCGCGACCCGTGAGGAGTCGACTCCGGAGACCGACCGACGCGACTGTCCTGCCGCTGACTCGGTGACCAGTGACTGCACCTCGACGAGCAGCGGCCGTTTGCCCTCCTGCGTCACGGTCAGGCACGTGCCCGGGGGAGTGGAACCTGAGGAGCGGGAGAGGAACAGACCTGAGGGGTCCTCGAGGCTCTTGATCCCGTTCTCCGCCATGTCGAAGCAGCCGACCTCGTCGGTGGGGCCGAACCGGTTCTTGATCGCCCTGAGCATCCGCAGGCGTGAGTGCTTCTCGCCTTCGAACGTGCACACGACGTCGACGAGGTGTTCGAGGAGGCGGGGTCCGGCGATCGTGCCGTCCTTCGTGATGTGGCCGACGAGGACGGTTGAGAGCGACCGGGACTTCGCTTCGCGGATGAGGGCCGCGGCAACCTCGCGGACCTGGGTGACGCCGCCGGGCACGCCGTCGACCTCGGAGGAGGCCAAAGTCTGGATGGAGTCGACGATGAGCAGGTCGGGGTTCTCGGCTTCGATCATGCCGAGCACTGAGCCGAGGTCCGTCTCCGCGGCCAGCAGGAGGTTCTCCTCGAGGGCGTTGGTTCGGTCAGCGCGGAGTCTGACCTGTCCGGCCGATTCCTCACCGGTGACGTAGAGGACGGTGTTCTCGAATTTCGCGGCCCGGGCTGCGACGTCGAGGAGGAGCGTCGACTTGCCGACGCCGGGTTCGCCGGAGAGGAGAATGACTCCGCCGGGCACGATGCCGCCGCCGAGCACGCGGTCGAATTCGTCGACGTAGGTCTTGCGTGCCACTGCGAGGGTGGAGTCGACCTGGGTGATCGACTTTGCGCCGGCGGACTTCTTCACCTTCGTCTTCACGCTCGAGGTGGTCGCGCCCTTCTCCTCGAGCGTTCCCCAGGCTTGGCATTCGGGGCAGCGTCCGAGCCATTTGACGCATGAGTAGCCGCATTCGGTGCAGGTGAAAGACATGGGATCATCCTGCCACGGGGCACTGACACAGACCGACCGTCATGGACGGTTACAGCCTTCAGTCGACGACGGTGAGCACCCGAGGTCCATCCTCGGTGATGGCGATCGTGTTCTCCGAATGGGCACCGTTCGACCCGTCGGCCAGCCGCAGCGTCCATCCGTCCTGGTCGACCTTGAGCTTCTTCGAGGTGAACGACCACCACGGTTCGATCGCCAGGGTGAGACCCGGTTTGAGGACCATGCCGCGTCCGCCCTTGCCGCGGTTGGCGACGTGCGGGTCCTCGTGCATCGTGTGTCCGAGTCCGTGTCCGCCGAAGTCGAGGTTGACCGGGATGCGCTGTTCGTCGGCGACGTCGCCGATCGCCTGGGAGATGTCGCCGAGGCGGCCGCCCGCCTGGGCGGCGTTGATACCGGCTTCCAGCCCGGCCCACGTCGAGTCGATGAGACGCTGGTCCGCATCGGTGCCTTC
Organism: Brevibacterium metallidurans; assembly: GCF_037101285.1. Lineage (NCBI taxonomy): Bacteria > Bacillati > Actinomycetota > Actinomycetes > Micrococcales > Brevibacteriaceae > Brevibacterium > Brevibacterium metallidurans. The sequence goes on along the minus strand of NZ_BAAAAF010000014.1, from coordinate 81,285 downwards.
GCCGACGACGACGGAGCGGGCGGCGTCGGCGACCCAGCCGTCGATGGCGACCGCGAAGTCGAGGGTGAGGAGGTCGCCGTTCTGCATGACGTAGTCGTGCGGCTTGCCGTGGAGGACGCCGTCGTTGACCGAGAGGCAGATGACGTTGCGGAAGGGGCCCGAGCCGAAGGACGGGGCGTAGTCCCAGTAGCAGGACTTCGCGCCGGCGTCCTCGATGAGCTTCCGGGCCCGCTTCTCCAGGTGCATGAGGTTCATGCCCGGTTCGGCAGTTTCGGAGAGTTCGGTCAGCGTCTTCGCCACGAAGCGACCGGTCACCGCCATCTTGTCGATCTCGGCGGGGGTCTTCAGCTCAATCACAGGTGTGCTCCTTGTCGTCAGTGCTCACCGGCAATTCTAGTTCTCTCACGTCCCCAGGATGCCTGTCGGGTTGCCCAGTCTCAAGAGCGACAACTGAGGTTGTTGAATCGGGTAGCCAGGATCGGTAGTTTCGGAAACATGAGGAACCTCGTCGTCGCCTTCATCCTCGGGTCGTCGCTTGCGATGTCTTTCTTCACCGGGGAGGAAGCGTTGCGCAACGGGGACCGGGCGTGGCCGCTGTGGCTCATCGTCTTCCCGCTCGTCTCCTTGGGAGGCCTGGTCGCACTGCTGCTGGAGCACCGGAAGAAGACGAAACGTCGCTGCGACGGCGACGAGGGGCAGAGCGCGTTGCGCTGATCAGCGGGGCGGTGACGTCGCAGCACGGTAGACCAGCCACACGATGGGGCCGGCGACCGGGAAGAGGAAGACGAGGAACGCCCACGCGAGCTTCGCGGCCGACTCCAGTCGTGATTGCAGAATGCTGACCAGCGCCCAGACGAAGAGCGCGAATCCCACAACGATGATCCCCACCAGGACCAGTTCGACAGTTCCCGGCATCATCGGAGTCGCTCGCTCCTCACGCCCCAGCGCGGGGAAGCCGGCGGTAGTAGAACCACAGCAGGGAACCCAGCACCGGCAGGAACAGGGCGATGAGCGCCCACACCAGGCGTGCCCGCGGGTCGAAGTCCGAACGGCAGATGCTCACCATCGACCACACGACGAGAACGATCGCCACGACGACGAAGCCCGACCACGCGATGTCGTAGGCGGAGGGAATGAGAGGGGTGTCTGCCATCCTCCCAGCCTACTTCAGCCGTGGTGTGTCACAGGAATTCGACGCCCTGAGCAAGTGGCAGCTCACCGGAGTAGTTGATCGTGTTCGTGGCCTGCCGCATGTAGGCCTTCCACGAATCCGAGCCGGACTCCCGGCCGCCGCCGGTCTCCTTCTCCCCGCCGAAGGCTCCTCCGATCTCCGCCCCCGAGGTGCCGATGTTGACGTTGGCGATCCCGCAGTCGGAGTGGGAGAGGAAGGTCTCCGCCTCGGCGAGGTCCGAGGTGAAGATCGCCGAAGACAGGCCCTGCGGTACGCCGTTGTGGATCGCGATCGCCTCGTCGAGGTCGGTGTACGTGACGACGTAGAGGATCGGGGCGAAGGTCTCGGACTCCATCACCGGAGTCTGCGCCGGCATCTGCACGACCGCGGGTTCGACGAAGTGGGCGTCCGGGCGCTCCTCGGCGAGCACGCGACCACCGCCGACGAGGACCTCACCACCCTCGTCCTCGGCTTGCCGCAGCGCCTCCTGCATCCCCTCATACGCGGCTGCGTTGATGAGCGGGCCGACGAGCACCCCGTCCTCGGTGGGGGAGCCGATGCTCAGCGTCCGGTAGGCTGCGACGATCCGCTCGACGAACTCCTCGGCGATCGACTCATGGACGATGAGGCGGCGCAGGGTCGTGCACCGCTGCCCGGCCGTTCCCGCCGCAGCGAAGACGACGCCGCGCAGGGCGAGGTCGATGTCGGCACTCGGGGCGACGATCGCACCGTTGTTCCCGCCGAGTTCGAGCAGCACCCGACCGAAGCGCTCGGCCACCACCGGCCCCACCTCACGGCCCATCCGCACCGACCCCGTCGCCGAGACCAACGCGACGCGGTCGTCGCGGACCATGGCATCGCCGATGTCCCGCCCGCCGATGAGGACAGGCACGAGACCGTCGGGCACCCCCACCTCGGCGGCGGCCCGGGCGAGCAGGGACTGCGCCCCGAGGGCGGCGAGGACGGCGTTCTCCGACGGCTTCCACACGACCGCGTCCCCGGCGACGAGCGCAAGGGCGGTGTTCCACGAATACACGGCCACGGGGAAGTTGAACGCGGAGATGACCCCGACGACGCCCAAAGGATGCCACGTCTCCATGAGCCGGTGACCGGGGCGTTCGCTCGGCATCGTCTTGCCCCACAGCTGCCGGGACTGACCGAGGGCGAATTCGCAGATGTCGATCATCTCCTGCACCTCGCCGGCAGCCTCCGACGGGGTCTTCCCGGCCTCGACGGTGACGATCTTCGCGAGCTCCTCCTTGTGCTCGGCGAGCAGCTGACCCCAGCGGGTCACGAGCTGACCGCGCACCGGGGCGGGCACGTCCCGCCAGGTCTCGAAGGCCTCGGCGGCTTGCCCGATCTTCGCCGAGGCGGTCGCCGGGGAATCCGCGGCGAGCGTTGCGAGGACCTGGCCGGTGATGGGAGAGCGGGCCGTCAGCGTCACCCCGGTCGCCGCGTCCGGGGCGAGGACGGACGCGTCGACGCCGCAGGCCCGAAGTCCGTCATCGAGGAGGCCCGCGATGGTCTCGTCGTCGGGAAGGGTGGTCGGTGCGGTGGTCGCGGTCATGGCGGTCCAATCTGTGTCGGTGTGAGCATCGTGTCGGTGTCGGTGTCGGTGTCTGTGTCAGTGGCGGAGGCTAGTGTGCGGTTACCGGGGTCGGGATGGCTGATTCGTCGGGAGAAGGGAGCGACATGGTCACACGATGTTGAGCTCCTTGCGCAGGCCGCTGCGCGCGAACCGGTCCTTATCGAGCGGGGCCACATCGGTCAGCGGGGTGCGTCCGGTCATGAGGTCGGCGACGACCTCCCCGACAGCCGGTCCCATGAGGAAGCCGTGGCCGGAGAACCCGCACGCATAGGTGAAGCCGTCGAGCTCCCGCGCCTGTCCGATGAGCGCATTGTGGTCGGGAGTCATCTCGTAGAGTCCCGCCCAGCCGCGTTTGACCTCGACGTCGGCGAGGTCCGGGGTGCGGGCGCCGATGAGTTCGGAGAGGGTGAACAGCCAGTCTGGGTCGCGGCGTTCGTCGAACCCCCACCGGTCCTCGGCGTCGGGACAGCCGAAGAGGAGGCCTCTGCCCTCGGGATGGACGTAGTAGCTCGACGAGAAGTCGATCGTGAACGGCATCGCCGAGGTGTCGAAGCCCACCGGTTCGCTCACCATGATCTCCCGCCGCAGCGGGGTCACGGGCAGATCGACTCCGGCCATCTCACCGATGAGTCCCGACCAGGCGCCTGCCGCGCACACGACCTGTGAGCACGTGATCGGCCCCTGCGTCGTCTCCACCGAGGTGATCCTCCGCCTCCCGTTCTCACCTCGGGTGACGATGCCGGTGACCTCGCAGCACTTGACCACCGTGACCCCGCGGTCCCGGGCGGCGGTGATGTAACCGGCGACGACGGCCTCCGGTGTGCAGTGACCGTCACCGGGATTGAAGGCCCCGGCCACGAGACCTGTGGTGTCGACGTACGGGGCGAGTGCGGCCACCTCGTCGACGGTGAGCATCTGCGAATCGAGGCCCAGACGCTGCTGGAGTGCGACATTGGCTGCGAACATCTCCGCCGATTCGGGGGAGTCGAGGAGGAAGAGGTAGCCGTTGGAGACGAGATCGATGTCGGTGCCGAACGTCGACTCGAAGCTGCGGAGGATCTCGAGGCTGCGCACGGACAGGGCAATGTTGACCTCGTCGGAGAACTGGCACCGGACCCCGCCCGCGGCCTTCGACGTCGAGCCCGAACCCGGGACGTCGCGTTCGACGAGGACGATCCTGCCCGCTCCGCGCTCGGCGAGGTTGTAGGCGATCGATGCCCCCATGACGCCGCCGCCGATGATGACCACATCTGCGTCCATACCGCACCTCGCTTCGCTGCCGCCGACCTCGTCGTCGGCTTGTCATCCATTGTGCTGTCCCTCACACTTAAGGACAAGGCAGAGTTCGTGAACACTGTTTTCACGATTCCTAAAGATGGAGGGTTGTCGAGGGCCGAGATCTGCGGAGGAGGATCATCGTCCGACGAGCGCTGATCGCAGACGAGCGCCGGCGGCAGACTGGCACCGGTGGCAGGCTGGCGCTGATCGCAGAGGGCAGGCTGGCGCTGGTCACAGAGAACGAGTGGGAAGGAGCGAACCGTGGCGTGGACCTTGGGGCAGCTGCAGACCTTCGTCGCCGTGGCCGAACGCGGATCGATGACCCGGGCCGCCGAGGCGCTCGGCTACAGCATCGGCGCCGTCTCCCAGCACATGAGCGCCCTGCGCCGGACGATCGGATCCGAACTCGTCCACCGGCGCGGCCGCGCCCTCGTCCTCACCGAAGCCGGACGCACCCTGCTCCCGCGGGCCAAGGCCATCCTCGCCGCCCAGCAGCAGGCGGAGACCGCGATGCTCGGCCGCGACTTCGGCCACGAGGCGATCGTCACCCTCGGCGTATTCGGGTCGACGTCGACGTTCGCTCTGCCCGCGATCGTCCGTCTCCTCGCCGAGCGTCACCCCGACATCGCCGTGCGCGCCCGCGAGGTCAACGTCGAGACGATGTCCGCCGCCGTCATCGACGGCGCCATCGACTTGGGCATCGGCATCGACTACCCTGCAGTGCCCCTGCCGCCGATGCGAGGCCTGCACTGGCAGACGGTCGCGGCCGAGGACTTCGGTGTCGTCACCCCCGCAGGCGTCGCGCTGCCCGGCCCGGGCGACCTCGCCGAGGCGGACTGGATCCTCCCGCCGGCCCCTGACCTGTTCGGTCGCGCGATGCGGTTGGCCACCTCGGCGATGGGGATCCAGGCGAAGGAGACCCACATCGTCACCGACACCGCGGTGGCCCTGGCTCTGGCCGGTACGGGACTCGGGCTCACGCTCGCCACCCCGATCATGATGTCCCTCGGCGGCGACGACATCGACCTCCACCCGATCACGGGAGCCGGCGGGCGCGAGATCATCGTCCTCACCGCCCCCGCACCCTCCACTCCGGTCGCCGCCGTCGCCGAGGTGGTCGCCGAGGTCTTCGCGTGAGGCCCTGACCGCGGACCCGACCGCTAGAGTCGGGATCCATGGACACCTCTGCGCCCGACCCGCACGGGAAGACCGATCCTCACGGCAGGGTCGATCCTGATGCCCTCGAACCGGTCATCGAGAGCATCGGCCCGCGCCTGCGTGAGACCCGGACGGCTCGCGGCCTCACTTTGAGCGAGGTCGCCGAGCGCCTCGGAATCTCGGTGAGCACGCTCTCGCGCCTCGAATCGGGTCGCAGGCGAGCGACCCTCGACCTGCTCATCGGACTCGCCCGCATCTACCGGGTCGCCCTCGACGACCTCGTCGGGGCACCGGCGACGGGCGATCCGCGGATCCGCCCGACACCCGTGCGCGTCAACGGCATGGTCTTCCTGCCGCTGACGAGCCGGAACGCGCCGGTCGAGGCGGTCAAGATCGTCCTGCCCGGACATCGACCCGGTGACCCGATCACCCAGCGGGCACACGGCGGCTACGAATGGCTGTACGTGCTCAGTGGAACCGTCGACCTCAAACTCGGACCCGCGATCACCCGTCTCGAGACCGGTGAGGCGGCTGAATTCGACACCCGGGAACCCCACGGAATGGTCAGCGCCACCACCTCGGCGGCAGAGGTCCTCGCGCTCTTCAGCGCGGAGGGCGAGCGGATCCACGTGGGCCTACACTGAGGCCATGAGCTTCGACCACCAGTGGAACCGGATCCGCGCGAACAACCCCGAACACTCGGCGAACTATGCGAAACGCTGGCGCAGCCTCGTCGACGCCGGACACGACATCGGGGGAGAGGCCCGCTTCGTCGACGCGATGGCCCCGCGGGGAGGCCGCATCCTCGACGCCGGCTGCGGCACGGGACGCGTCGGCGGCTTGCTCATCGGGGCCGGCCACACCGTCTACGGCGTCGACCTCGACGAATTCCTCATCGCCGTCGCCGAGGAGGACTTCCCCTCCGGCGAATGGCACACCGGCGACCTCGCCGACTTCGACTTCGCCGGTGCCGGGATCACCGACATCGACGTCGCCGTGTGCGCGGGCAACGTCCTCGCCTTCCTCGACCCCGCCTCGAGACGGCAGACCCTGGAGAACATCAGGTCGACGCTCAAGCACGGCGGCCGTTTCGTCGCCGGCTTCGGAGCCGGACGCGGCTACGAGTTCGACGACTTCGTCGACGACGTCAAGGCCAGCGGCATGCTCGTCAGCCTCAAGCTCGCCACCTGGGAGATCCACCCGTTCGAACCCGACAGCGGCTTCCTCGTCCTCATCGCCGAACGCATCTGAGCCGAGCTCTCAGTTCCGAGTCCACGCCCACACGAGCGTGGGCCGCCCGCCGCGCGCAGTGGACTCGCGGGTCTCCCCGGTCGGTGCCGCCCACCCGAGTTCCTCGATCCGCCGCCGCAGATTCCGCAGCGGCGGTGTCCTCTCCACCCCGGCGGCAGCGGCCAGCTGCTCCTGGGCGAGGAACGCGTCCCTGGAGGTGAAAGCCTCCCCGAAGAACGCCTCGGTGACCTCCCGGTCGCTCCACAGCAGCTCGAGCAGGCGGCGGGCCGCCAACCGGACGAGGGCGTCGTGGTCGAACGGAAGCCCGACCGCCTCGGCGAGAGGCACACCCTCACCGGATTCGGGCGTCAGCCCCGGTGCAACCGCGGCGACCTTGACGATCGAGAGCGTGGGCCCGCGCGGATCCCGCTCCGGGGCATCCTCGATGCCGACATCGCGGATGACGACCTGAGCGTCGGCGATGCCCACCTTCGACCCCAGTGCCCGGTCGGCGGCGTCGATCGACCGCTCCCGCTGCATGAGCACGCCCGGGAGGGCGAGCTCACCGACGAAGGGCTCGAAGGCGCGCCGACCGAGGACGACCTCGACGGTCTCCGGGCGGTAGCGCAACGGCACGACATCGACGGAGATGAGCGGCTGGGTCCAGGTCTCGGTCATGCCCACCATCATCGCATCGACGCCGGCTGTGACCGCGCACCCGCCGAGAGCGCTCACGGCCTGCCGGCGGCGATGCGCTGCCGCACCGCATCGAAGGAGTCGACGACGGTGAGGCGGCCGTCGACGAAGATCGGCGCCAATGCGCTCCCCGCCTCCTCCTCGGGTGCGGCCCGTTCGATGAGGACGAACTCCCCGGACTCGTCGCGGGTCACCGCCAGACGCCCGGTCGCCGACTTCTTCGTCCCGTTGTCGGTCACCGGGTCCTTGATGAGGTCGCGTCCTTCACCGTCGATCTGCGCCCAGGTCGCCTTGATCGCCGAGGCGAACGTGTCCCTGGTCTGGTATTGGTAGGTGAAGCTACCGATCCCGAAGACGACGTTCGTCGACGCGAATCCCTTGGCCTCGAGACGCGCGATGATGTCGGTCATGCGCTCGAGGGTGATCGAATCGCCGTAGATCGCGCCGATGTGGGGGTCGAGGACCTTGAAGCCCTGCGGGGTGAGCGTGCCGCCGAAGATCTCCCAGAGGAGTTCGATGACGCCCTTCTCGGCTGGGTCGCCGGCGGTGTCGTCGGCTGCGTCCTCGGCTGCTGACGGTTCATTGGTGCCCCCGACCTCGCCGGTGCCGCAGAGGATATCGGCCGGGTTGCCGGAGTCGGGACGGATGACGAGCCTGCCGTCACGGGCCATGATCTCGTCCTTGAGTCTGGGCAGGGTCTCGGTGATCACGCGCCACAGATCCCACGTGTCGGAGACGACGGAGAGGATGCCTGCAGGGTAGTCGCGCAGTAGCCGTGCGTAGGTCTCGTCCTCGTGGTCGCGTCCACCGGCCATCATCACACTGTGCTCGGTGGCCGGCACCGAGGCGGCGATCGGTTCGGTCGAGCCCGGGTAGTGCTTCTCGATCCACCACAGCGCCGGCAGCGAGTCCGTGCCGCGGAAGGCCGTAAGGTGTCCGGCGCCTGAGGCCTCCGCCGAGGCGATCGAGGTCTGGCCGCGGAATGAGAAGTCATGGCCTTGGAACTCGACCCCGGCCGTCGACCCAGTGGTGCGCAGGGCCGCGGCTTCGAGGACTGTGCGGAACCGGTCGGCGATCGTCGCGGTGGTCGAAGGGTGCCAGTAGGCGGCCGAGAGCGCGGATTCGACGTAGTTCGTCAGCCACGCGAAGCGGTCGTCGGTGTTCTCGATCGTGAACACTGGTACTTGCAGCGGTACGCGGGAGCCCTCCGGCAGGGCGCGGATGCGCAGCGGCAGGTGTCCGAGCCGGTGGAGTTCGCGGATGTGGTCGACGTCGACGGCCCCGGGGCCGAGGTAGGCGTCCATGGCCTGCTGGTAGGCGTCTGCGACCTCGTCTTCGCCGGCGGAGAAGAACGGGGCGAAGGCGTCGATGAGGAGCTCCCCGACCGCGGCCTGGAGTCCGAAGTGGATGACGTGGTCGACGCCGGGCAGGCGGCTGCCCCGGTTCGTGAAGTTCGACAGGACGCGGGTGGTGCCTGTCGGGTACTGCCTGCGGTGGCCGGTCTTGTAGCCGTCGGTGAGCAGCAGTGGGCGGATGGCGTCGAGAGCGGTCATGACTGGGCCTCCTGGATGAAGAGCGGGGTGAGCGGATGGATCGTTGCACCCACGGCCGGGTTGGTGTGGCCGGGGTGGGAATCGGTGGTGTGGATCGTGCCGAAGTACGTCCGCAGTCGTTCGGATCCGCGGGAGAAGACGCCGTGGGTGATCCACAGATCGAGGCGGTCGGGGCCGAGCCCGGTGACCTCGGCGAGACCGGTGAGGGTGCCGCCGCCGTCGGCGATGTCGTCGACGACGAGGAGCCTGCCGGAGTCCGGCAGCGGCTGGCATGAGAAGCCCGAGAGCTTCCCCGTCGTGAAGTCCCGGTGCTTGCGGGCGTGGAAGACGGGGACGTGGAGGGCGTGGGCCACCGAGGATGCGCGGGCTGCCGCACCCTCGTCGGGGGCGATCACCCCGACGTAGGGGTGTTCGCGCTCACCGGCGACGAGGCGGCTGAGCTGGGAGCGCACGAACCGGCCGAGCGGGTAGTCCTCGATGCGTTCGAGGAGCGAGGGCATGACGGGGGAGTGGGGGTCGATCGTGAGGACGCGGTCGGCGTGGACGGCGTTGGCGATCTCCGCGTAGACGCGGGCGCCGAGCGGCCGACCCCGATCCGCGCGTGCCCCGGGTAAGTAGGGAAGGGCGAGGACCACAGTGGCCGCTTCCGACCGTGCTCGGTCCGCGGCGATCGCGGCGGCGGCGAGATCGTCGGCGTTCGCGCCGCGGACGACGACGAGCAGAGTCGATCCGGCCTCGAGGTCGAAGTCGCGGACGTGCCATTCCCCGCCGGGGAACTGCGTGAGAGCCTCGCCGAGGTGGGTCGTCGTCCCGGCCGGTGTGATTCCGATGAGTTCGATCATCGCCCCTCCTGGTTAAAGTCGCTATGAGTAAAACCTGATGGCTTGAGCATAGCAACAAAGACTCATTGTGAGTCAAACCAGGCGAGGTGACGCTCGTCACTGAGGAGCGACGGCGGCTGTTCGTGGAACGAGCAGTGCGACTCCGAGGCCGAGGGTGATGATGACGGCGATTCCCGTCATCGCCGTAGTCAGCTGCGGAGACGAGGAGGCCGAGGTGAGAGCGATGAGCAGGGCCAGGCCGATCGCGCCGCCGATCTGCTGCCCCGCTGTCGCCAGCCCTCCGGCGTAGCCCTGGGCCGATTCGTCGACTCCCGTCGTGGCGGTGGCGAACATCGTCGTGAAGACGATGCCCTGCCCGAGGCTGAAGACCAGCGTGAGCGCGACGAGGGTGGCCCACTCGGTGTCCGCCTCGACGAACAGGGCGAATCCGGTCACGCCGAGGAGGCCGATGATCTGACCGCTGACGAGAGCGGTGCGCAGTCCGTACCGTGTCGCCAGTCGCGCCCCCGCCGTGGTGCCGAGCAGCACGCCGAGGCAGGGGATGACGAAGGCGAGGCCGGTGACCGCCGGGCCGAGTCCCCGTGTGTCCTGGAGATAGAGCGTGAGGAAGTAGGCCGTCGCGCCGAATCCTGCCATGAAGAGGAAGGTCGACGCAGTTCCGGTGGCCAGATGGCGGTTGCGGAACATCCCGAGATCGAGCAGCGGGTTGCCGGTCCGCGACTCGACGAAGAGCATGACGACGATCGCGGCGAGGCCGAGCCCCAAGCAGAGCAGGGTCGCCGGTGCTGTCCATCCGGATTCGGCGGACAGCGTCAGGCCTGTGACGAGGAGGATCGCCGAGGCGGTCGTGAGTATCGCCCCGGGAGCGTCGAGTCCGCGCAGTCGGGGGTGGCCGTCATCGGCGGGGACGGCGATGGCCGTGAGTGCGGCGATGAGTGCGATGAGCGGGATATTGACGGCGAAGATCGCCCTCCATCCCCAGGCGTCGGTGAGCACTCCGCCGAGGATGGAACCGAGCACCATGCCCGCCGAACCGGCCGCACCCCAGACGCCGAGCGCCCGGTTCCGTTCGGCGCCCTCGCGGAAGCCGACGCTGAGGAGCGCTAGCGTCGACGGCGCCAGCGCTGCTCCGCCGAGCCCCTGAATGCCGCGACCGGCGATGAGCATCCATTCGCCCACGGCGATCGTGCCGAACGCGGATCCGAGGGCGAAGAGGCTCAGACCGACGGCGAACATGCGTCTGCGCCCAAGGGCGTCCGTGAGCCTGCCGAAGAGGAGGAGGAAGCCGCCGAAGGCGATCGCGTAGGCGCTGACGACCCATTGCAGAGTCTGCGGGGAGAACCCCAGGCCGGCGATGTCGGGCAGGGCCACGAACACGATGTTGTAGTCGAGGCCGATGAGCAGTTGGGCGAGCCCGAGGGCTGCCAGCAGACCGAGCTTCGAGCGGGTGGGAGTTGCCGGCATCGTCATCCTCCAAATAGTCCGAGTTAGGATAATACGAAGTCTAAACATATAATCCGAACTGTGACTATATGAATTCGGATGAATTCTGCTAGGGTCGAGGTATGAGCACGGATGTCGAACTCTGCGGTCTCGTCGCGCGCCTCAACCAGCGATTGGATTCGCATGTCCGAAGGGTTGCCGACCGACTCGGCATCACAGCGTCCCAGGCGATCGCTCTGCGCGAGCTGGGGGAGCCGATGCGTCTGACAGCGCTCGCCGAACACATGAGCTGCGAGACGTCGAACGCCGGTTACGTCGTCGACCGGATGGAGGACCAGGGCCTCGTCGAACGTCTTCCCGACCCCGGGGACCGTCGTGCCAAACTCCTCTCACTCACCGAGGCGGGGCTGCGGTGCCGCGGGAACGTGCTGCAGGCGCTGTCCGAGCAGGCCCCCGTCGAGGCGCTCAGTGCCGAGGAGAGAGACTCCCTCGTCGCGCTTCTGCGCCGGGCCACGGCCTGAGGGACTCGTCAAAGCGGCTTGTTCGTGATTGGCTGGACGAAGCCGACCGGACAGGCCCACAGCCGGTCCCAGACACAGAGGAGAGCCATGATCTTCATCGTCGCGAAATTCGACGTCAAGCCCGAGAACGCCGAGTCCTTCCCCGCCGTGGTCGAGGACTTCACGAAGGGCACCCGCGCGGAGCCGGGCAATCTCTGGTTCGAGTGGTCGCGCAGCCTGGAGGCGCCCAACGAATACGTGCTCATCGAGGCGTTCACCGATGAGGGCGCCGAGCCGCACGTCAACAGCGACCACTTCGCCGCCGGCCTCGAGTCGATGCGGCCGCTGCTCGCCTCGACCCCGAAGATCATCTCCCGCCGGATCGACGGCGAGGGCTGGGACGAGATGGGCGAACTCGTCATCGACTGAGAACTGCTCCGGCCTAGACTGCTTCCATGGCGACGAAACCGCAGAACATCGAGTCCATCGAGAAGGCCCTCGGCGAGCCCTGGGCCCAGACCCGGGAGCGCCTCGAGAAGGCCGGAGGGAAGGACGCGAGCCACAAGGAGCTCGCCGACGCCCTCTACCCGCAGTTCGACGGAGTCGTGGCCAACCACGGCTGGTGGGTCCAGGGCGCCGTCGTCGCCTACGAGCAGGAGATCGGCCGCCGGGTGCCCGGCCAGCGCGCCGACGGCACCTTCGACGTCGCCGTCTCCCGAACCGTGCCGGGGGAGCGGGGCGAGGTCATCGACCGCTTCGCAGCTCTCATTGACGGCAGCCTCGGCGGGGTCGACCTCGATGGGCAGCCGCGCGTGTCGACGACACCCAAGCGCTCCTTCTGGAGGGCGAACCTCGTCGACGGCACGAAGATCGAAGCCGCCGCCGAACCGAAGGGCGACGACCGCACAGTGCTTGCGCTCACCGCATCGAAACTGCCCAGCGCCGAGGCGCTCGAGGAGCGGCGGGCCCAGCTCAAGGACCTCATCGCACAGGTGTGAGCCTTATCCGGGAATGATCGGATTCCACGTCCCCAGCACGTGAGCTGCGACGATCGCCGTCACCGTGACCGCGAGGGCGAGCACGACGATGACGAGGTCGGCGAGACCGAAGTGCGACCGCCTCCGCCAGGTCCTGCCTCGGCGCCCGAAGGCACGGCCCTCCATCGCCATCGCCAGCGTCGTCCCGCGCCGGATCGACTGGATGAGGAGGACGAAGATGCCGGCGAAGAGAGAGCCGGTGCGCCGCACGATCGACCCGCCGGCCAGCCCGCGGGCGCGTCGCGCCATCGACAGGGTCTGCCATTCGGTGACGAGGAGGCCGAGCAGGCGGGAGGCCGCGAGCACGGAGACGACGACCGTCTCCGGGAGCCGCAGACGCTGGACGAGGGCATCCGAGAGATCCCGGGGATCGATCGTCGAGGCGAGGACGACGAGTGGGACGGCGAGCGCGAGCGCGCGGACGAAGATCGCCGCGGCGGACTCCAGCGACCCCGTCGTCATGAGGATCGGGCCGACATCGACGACCACGGCACCGGTCTTCTCCGCCAGTATCGCCGTGCCCCAGGCCGCGAGGAGTGCGCCCAGAGGCAGGAACCACAGGCGCTTGAGCGCCGCCCACAGATCGAGCCCGGTCAGGGGCAGGGCGAGAAGCGAGAAGGCGAGGACGACGCCGGCGGAGACGAGGTCGATGCTCAGCAGGGCACCGACCATGAGGATGAGGGCGACGGCGATCTTCGACAGCGGATTGCACCGGACCAGCGCGGTGCTGCGCACAACGGGGATGAGCTGACCGGGATCCTCGACGGCGACCCTCTCACGGGCAGTCACGGTCTCACTCAACGCGCTCACCCTCCAGGGACCGCTCCGCCGACCCGAGGACGATGCGCCGCCCCCCGATCGCGGTGAGGAAGTCATCGTCGTGGCTGACGGCGATGACGGCGCTGCCATGATCGAGGACGTCGCGGAAGAGCTCGACGAGGCCCGCCCAGGTCAGCGCATCCTGCCCGAACGTCGGTTCGTCGACGATGAGGATCTGCGGCCGCGGGGCGATCATCGCCGCCACCGACAGTCGCCGCTTCTCCCCACCGGAGAGCCCCTGCGGGTGCGCGTGGGCGACAGCGCCCAGCCCGAGCGTCCCGAGCAGGCTCTCCACCCGCGCCTCGACCTCGGCGGCCGGCCATCCGGCCAGGCGCGGACCGAGCGCGAGCTCGTCGTGCACGCTGCCTTTGAGGAACTGGTGCTCGGGCTCCTGGAAGACCATGCCGATGCGCGGGGCGAGGAACGCAGACGGCCAGCGGAACGGGCGGCCGTGCTTCGCGCCCTCGGCCAGCGGGCCGTGCGCGCGCACCTCACCGGAGAACTCCTCGACGAGTCCGGCCAGGGTCAGTGCCGTCGTCGACTTGCCCGCCCCGTTGGGTCCGACGATGCCGACCGCCTCACCGGCTGAGACCTCGAGGCTGAGGTCCGTGGCCGCAGGTGCGTGGGCGCGCGGTCGGGCGACGCTGAGTCCGGAGGCCGTCAGCAGCACGGGCGCCGAGGCGGCCGGTGCCCGATCCGGTGCGACCGGTGACTGCGCGGAGGGCAGCCAGATGCCCGAGGCCCGCAGCGCCTCGGCGAGTTCGGGATCACCGAACACCGCGACCGGACTGCCCTGGGCGAGCAGTCCGTCCCGGCCGAGGACGATGACGGTGTCGACGAACTCGGCCCACAGGCTCACCCGATGCTCGACGACGATCATCGTCGCCGAGGTGACCGCGGCCGCCGTGAGCACGGCATCGCGCACCGATGCCGCCGAGGCGGGGTCGATGTTGGCCGTCGGTTCGTCGAGGACGATGACCTCGGGCGCCATCGCGTGGATGCCGGCAAGCGCAAGACGTTGCTTCTGGCCCCCTGAGAGCGCCGCCGTGGGATGGTCGGTGGGCAGGTCGAGGCCCATCGCGGCCAGCGACGACCCGATGCGCTCGTCGATGACCTCGACCGGCAGGCCGAGGTTCTCCATGCCGAAGGCGACGTCGTCGCCGACGCGAGAGAAGATCACCTGCGAATCGGGGTCCTGGAGGACGAGCCCGGTGACACCTCGGCGGGGGTCAGGGGCATCGTCGCCGATGAGGATCTCACCGGTGGACTCTCCGGCCTCGACGGGCAGGACCCCGGCGATCGCATGGAGCAGCGTCGACTTCCCCGCCCCTGACGGGCCGAGGAGGAGGACCTTCTCTCCGGCGGCGATGTCGAGGTCGAGGGGACCGATCGCGGCAGCGTCCCGATCGGCGTGCCGCCACGAGAAGCCGCGGGCGCGGACCGGCAGACCCATCAGCGCATGCGGCCGGAGGCGAACGAGCTCAGCGCCCCGGTCTTCGCGATCGCGCGGTAGGCATACCAGGCGCCGATGCCGGAGATGACGATGCCGGAGACGATCGCACATGCGGCGTAGGCGAACTGGTAGGTCAGCTGCCATTCGGCGTTGTAGAGGATGTTCTCGCTCACCGCCATGAAGGCCGCTGCGACGAGACCGGACAGCGTCGTCACCCACAGGGTGAACTTCCGGTAGCCGAAGGCCGCGAAGACGAGTTCGGCGCCGAGGCCCTGGATGAAGCCCGAGAGCAGCACGGTCGAGCCGAAGTGGGAGCCGAGGACGCCTTCGACGAGGGCGGCGAGGACCTCGCACAGGAGCGCGGCACCCGGTTTGCGGATGATCGCCCCGGCCAAGGGACCGGCGAGCACCCACAGGCCGGCGATGAGCCCGATCGAGGGCGGGAAGGCTTGGAAGCCGAGTTCGATGACCTTCCAGCTCGCCGCGAGCACCCAGAAGATCAGGCCCACGGCGATGCCGAGGACGGCGGTGACGACGTAGTCGACGACCCGCCACTTCTTCGTCGGCGGGGCCTGGGTGTACGCGGGTGCGGATGTCGCGGGCGCGGTGGTGTTCGGCATTGTGCCTCCTCGTATCTCAAGGAGGGGTAGAAGAGTCTCGACTTCCTTCGGCGGTGCTAACCGCATCAGGTTCGAGGGTCTGCAGCATCATCTGCACTCTCAGCGCCCCTGCTGGCGCTCCCCTGTCGTGTGGGCACCACTGTACAACACGACCACCGGCCCGCAGGCCCGTCTCAGCTGGGGACGATCATCACCGGGCCTTCGGCATGGTGGAGGACTCCGCGGGAGACCGAACCGAGGAGCGCGGACTTCACCGCGCCGCGGCCCCGGGTGCCGAGCACCGTGAGCTGGGCCCGCTTCGTGGCCTCCGAGAGCATCGAGACCGCATCCCCGACGACCACCGAGGTGGAGATCGGCAGACCAGGGAACTGCTCGCCGAGGGCATCGGCCTCCGTCGAGAGGGCGGTCTCGAGCTGCTTCTGCCGACGGTCTGCGACATCCCCGCCGACCTCGAGATCGGGGTACCAGTAGAGCCATTCCTCACCGGCCGGCAGCACCGAGACGATCTCGAGGCCCGTCTGCCTGGAGGAGGCCACCTCGGCGGCGGTGAACATCGCGATCCGGGCGGCCTCGGAGCCGTCGACGGCGACGACGACCGATCCGCTCGAGTCCTCACGGCGGGCGGAGTGCTTGGGCACGACGATCGTCGGGCAGTGCGAATGGGGCGGCAGGGCTGTCGAGACCGAGCCGAGCATGCGGCCGATGAAGCCGCCGCGACCGCGGGCGCCGACGATGAGGACCTCGGCGTTCGAGCTCAGTCGCACGAGCACGCCTGCGGCGTCGCCGGACTCGGCGGCGTAAGTGACCTGTCCGGGATGGTCGCGCAGGAGGTCGGCCGCCTCGGCGAGCAGCTTCTCCGCTCCGCGCATCGCGGCCTCGTCCTCGGGTTCGGAGGGGATCGAGGCCATGTTCGGGTAGATCATCAGCGGCATCGTGAACGCGGTGACCACCGTGAGCTGAACGCCGCGGTGGAGTGCCTCGGCGGCGCCGTAGCGCAGGGCCAGGGCTGCGAGCTCCGAGCCGTCGAAGCCGACGAGGACGCCGAGTTCGCGGTTGAGCCCGGATTCGTCGGGTCGGGGATCGGCGGCCCGGTCGTCGGTCGGGTTCGCGGCGGCCTGGCGGGTGGGGATCCGATGGGAGTCGGCGTTCATGGCAGTCCTCTCGACGGGGCCTGACCAACCCTGACGATGACGACGGCCCCGAAAACCACATCCGTCCTCGTCGACTTCAGTCTATCAGGGCGTTTCTACAGCGTGTAGAAAAGTCGCCGAGGCGGCCGCGGGGGTTGCCGTGCGACCGCCGGGTTGCTGTGGGTGTGTCGGGGTGTCGAGTTCTGGACCCTCGGTGTCGATTCTGGTCGCGGAAATCGACACTCAGCGTCCAGGAGTCGTGGGCGCCGCGCGCGAATCGCACAGTGCGCTCTCGCCGGGCCGCGCTGCCTCAGGTGGGGAAGCCGAGGTAGGTGAGCGCGGTGCGCAGGATGTGCTCCTGTCCGTGGCGGAGTTCGGCGACGATGTCCTCGCGCAGTGCTTCCTCGGGGGTGAGCCAGTCGAGGCTGAGTGCGTCGGCCCTTGGCGTGCATTCGCCGCGGACCTCCATGATGAAGCACATCGAGATCGCATGCTGGCGGGGGTCGTGGAGCAACGAGGTGCCCTCGGTGGGGAAGTACTCGGCGATCTGGAAGGGTGTGATGGCCGGCGGGACGACGGGCAGGGCGAGTGGGCCGAGGTCGTTCTCCGCATGCCGCAGCAGCGCCTGGCGGATGGACTCGTGGTAGCGGATCCGTCCGCCGATGACCTCCCGGCCGAGGACGCCGTCGTCGAGGCTGCGCAGGAGCAGGCCGATCCGTTCGACGTTGCCGGCCTCGCCCACGCGGACCGGAACGGCATTGACATAGGGGATGGGGAGACGGCGGCGGACCTGGGCGAACTCGTTGTCGTCGAACCAGTTCTCGTCGAAGTCGAGGGCAGTGCGGGTCATACCCAGATTGTGTCACAGTTCACCTCGGCGGACGGGTCGGAGGAAGGGTCGGGCCGACGCCGGATCCCCTGTCGAAGCGGGACCGCGACTCCACCGCCGAAGCAGCACCGCATCCCCACTGCCGAGCTGGTCCTCCCCGGCACGGTCCCGCCCCACCCGGGGGTGGTGGCCGGGAACACCCGTCGGGTAAAGTATCTTGACGTCAAGATAAAACTCCGGCCGGGCCACATCCCCGAAGTGACGTGGCCTACAGTTGAGTCAACCACTCGCAGGCCTGCAGCGGTTCCGCCGCGGTCAAGGACGATTGAAGGGATTATCCATGATTGATCATGAGGTCCGTACCCACAAGAGCTCAGAGAACCTCGCACGCGAAGACCAGCTCGCCTGGAAGATCGCCGAGGTCGCCTCCGACCCGACGCCCGTGGAACCCGAGGTCACCGAGATGGTGATCAACCGGGTCATCGACAACGCCGCCGTCGCTGCCGCCTCGGTCAACCGCTCAGCCCCCACCCACGCCCGTGAGCAGGCGCAGGCTCACCCCTACTCGCCCGGCGCGACGATCTTCGGCCTGCCGCTTGCCGACCGCTTCTCCCCGGAGTGGGCGGCGTGGGCCAACGGCGTGGCCGTGCGCGAACTCGACTTCCACGACACCTTCCTCGCCGCCGAGTACTCTCACCCCGGCGACAACATCCCGCCCGTCCTCGCCGTCGCCCAGCACATGGGCATCGCCGGACCCGACCTCATCAACGGCATCGCCACCGGCTACGAGATCCAGGTCGACCTCGTCAAGGGCATGAGCCTGCACGAGCACAAGATCGACCACGTCGCCCACCTCGGGCCCTCGGCCGCCGCCGGCATCGGCGCGATGCTCCACCTGCCCACCGAGGTCACCTTCCAGGCGATTCAGCAGGCCCTGCACGTGACCACGGCGACCCGTCAGTCCCGCAAGGGCGAGATCTCCTCGTGGAAGGCACACGCTCCCGCGTTCGCGGGCAAGATGGCCGTCGAAGCCGTCGACCGTGCGATGCGCGGCGAAGGCGCGCCGAACCCGATCTACGAAGGCGAGGACGGCGTCATCGCCTGGATCCTCTCCGGCCCCGACGCACGCTACACGATCCCGCTGCCGGCCAAGGGCGAGGCCAAGCGCGCGATCCTCGACACCTACACCAAGGAGCACTCCGCCGAATACCAGGCGCAGGCGCTCATCGACCTGGCCCGCAAGCTCGGCGGGGAGATCGAGGACCTGTCGACGATCAAGCGCATCGTCATCCACACCTCCCACCACACCCACAACGTCATCGGCACCGGCGCCAACGATCCGCAGAAGATGGATCCGAAGGCCAGCCGGGAGACCCTCGACCACTCGATCATGTACATCTTCGCCGTGGCGCTCGAGGACCGCGGCTGGCACCACGAGGACTCGTACTCTCCCGAACGCGCGGGACGTCCCGAGACCGTGGCCCTGTGGCACAAGATCGAGACGACCGAGGACCCCGAGTGGACCCGCCGCTACCACTCGACCGATCCGAACGAGAAGGCCTTCGGCGGTCGCGTGGAGATCGAGTTCGAAGACGGGTCGACCCTGACCGACGAGATCGCCGTCGCCGACGCCCACCCGCTCGGCGCTCGTCCGTTCGTCCGTGCGAACTACGTCGAGAAGTTCCGCACCCTGTCCGAGGGCATCCTCACCGAGGCGGAGGCCAACCGCTTCCTCGACCTCGCCGAGAACCTCGAGAGCCTCGACGCCGCCGGCGTCGGCCAGCTCAGCTTCTCAGTCGAGGGACTGAAGCACAGCGGTTCGAAGGGCATCTTCTGATGCTCGGGGCAACGACGACACCGGCCGAGCGCCGGGTCCGCTTCCGGGAGCTGCTGGCAGGAGACGAGATCGTCCAGTTCCCCGGGGCGATCAACCCGATCAACGCCCAGATCATCGAGCAGATCGGCTTCGAGGGCGTCTACATCTCCGGCGGCGCGTTCTCCGCAGCCATGGGTGTGCCCGACATCGGTCTGACCACGCTCACCGAGGTGGCCGACCACGGTCGTGCGATCGCCCGGGTGACGAACCTGCCCACCTTCATCGACGCCGACACCGGCTGGGGTGAGGCGATGAACGTCGCCCGCACCGTCCAGGAGTTCGAGGACGCCGGGATCTCCGGGATGCACCTCGAGGACCAGGTCAACCCGAAGCGCTGCGGCCACCTCGACGGCAAAGAGGTGGTGACGACGGTGGAGATGAACAAGCGCATCGCCGCCGCCGTCAAGGGCCGCCGGGATGAGAACTTCGTCATCTGCGCCCGCACCGACTCCCGTGCCGGTGAGGGTCTCGACGCCGCGATCGACCGGGCGAAGGCCTACGTCGATGCGGGAGCCGACATGATCTTCCCCGAGGCGATGCGGGACCTGGGCGAGTTCGAGCGCTTCGCCGAAAGCGTCGACGTGCCGATCCTGGCGAACATGACGGAATTCGGAAAGAGCGAACTGTTCACCACAGAGCAGTTGGCGAATGTCGGGGTCAAACTCGTGATCTACCCGGTCACGACCCTGCGCATCGCCATGGGTGCGATCAAATCGGGCCTGCAGACGATTCGGGACAAGGGCACTCAGGTGGACCTGCTCGAGGGGATGCAGACCCGGGCGGACCTCTACGACACCATCGACTACGCCGCGTACAACGACTTCGACGCGGCAGTATTCAACTTCTCACAGGAGGGTCACCAGTGACCGAAGAAATCAAGAAGGGCCTCGCCGGCGTCGTCGTCGACACCACGGCCGTCTCGAAGGTAGTCCAGGAAACCAACTCGCTGACCTACCGCGGGTACCCCGTCCAGGAGCTCGCGGCCAAGCGCAACTTCGAGGATGTCGCCTACCTCATCTGGAACGGCGAACTGCCCACCGAGGAGCAGCTGGCGGAGTTCAAGGCCCGTGAGCACGCCCAGCGTGAGATCTCGCCCGAACTCGTCGACATCATCCTCGCCCTGCCCACCGACGCCCACCCCATGCACGTCGTGCAGACCGCGGTCGCCTACCTCGGCGCCGTCGATCCCGAGGCGGATGCGGAGGGACCCGAGGCCAACCTCGCCAAGGCCGAGCGCCTCTACGCGCAGCTGCCGACGATCGTCGCGATCGACCATCGTCGCCGTCACGGGCTCGACCCGGTGGCTCCGACGACCGACCTCGACTATGCGGCGAACTTCTTCAAGATGGTCTTCGACGACGTGCCCGCCGAGGAGGTCGTGCGCAGCTTCGACATCTCGATGATCCTCTACGCCGAGCACTCGTTCAACGCCTCGACGTTCACCGCCCGCGTCATCACCTCGACGACCTCCGACCTGTACTCGGCGGTCGCCGGTGCCGTCGGCGCGCTCAAGGGACCCCTGCACGGCGGGGCGAACGAAGCGGTCATGGAGATGCTCGAGGAGGTCGGCACCGCGGACAAGGCGTCTGCGTGGATCGACGACGCCCTGGCGCGCAAGGCGAAGATCATGGGCTTCGGACACCGCGTGTACAAGAACGGCGACTCGCGCGTGCCCACCATGCGCAAGGCGTTCGAGGAGATGGCCGAGGTCAAGGGCGCGACCGAGCTCCTCGACCTCTACAACACCTTCGAAGAGGACTTCGTCTCCCGCAAGGGCATCTACCCGAACCTCGACTACCCGTCGGGTCCGGCGTACCACCTCATGGGCTTCGACACCGAGCAGTTCACGCCGATCTTCGTCATGGCCCGCATCACCGGATGGACGGCGCACATCCTCGAACAGCAGGCGTCGAACGCGCTCATCCGCCCGCTCAGCGCCTATGACGGCGAACCTCAGCGCGAAGTCCCGGACACCCGGGGCTGAGCATGAGCACCGACGGTCGGCCCGCACAGGGCCGGTACCGTCCGGTCGACCTCGAGGGTTTCGACTTCACCGTCTCCGGTGGGGTCGGGACCCTCGTTCTCGATCGGACCGACAAGCGCAACGCCCTGTCCCGGGCGATGTGGCGGGCCCTGCCGGAGATCGTGTCAGGCGTCGACGCCGATGACACGATCGGGGCGTTGATCATCACCGGTGCGGGCGGGCACTTCTCCGCCGGGTCCGACATCGCCGACCTCGACGTCCCCATCGCCGACTTCTGGGAGCTCAACTCCTCCGCCGAGGCGGCCGTGGCCTCGGCGCGGACCGTGACCATCGCCGCGATCGAGGGCAACTGCGTGGGCGGGGGCACGGAGATCGCCGCCGCCTGCGACATCCGCATCGCCGCCCCCGGATCGATCTTCGGGGTCACGGCCGCGAAGCTCGGTCTCGTCTACCCGCCGGGGCCCACGAAGAGCCTGGCCCGTGTGCTCGGCGACGCGTGGGCACGGTATCTGCTGCTCACGGCCTCGATCGTCGACTTCG
The DNA here is from genome assembly GCF_037101285.1 of Brevibacterium metallidurans. Classification (NCBI taxonomy): domain Bacteria; kingdom Bacillati; phylum Actinomycetota; class Actinomycetes; order Micrococcales; family Brevibacteriaceae; genus Brevibacterium; species Brevibacterium metallidurans. The sequence goes on along the minus strand of NZ_BAAAAF010000014.1, from coordinate 59,538 downwards.
AGACGATGCGGGGCATCGGCTTCATCCACGAGACCGCCGATGACCCGCTCACCCGCGCCCAGGCGCTGGGGGAGCGCGTCGCCTCCCTCTCACAGCTCAGTCAGATCGGGGCCAAAGCCGTCCTCGACGGAGACTTCGACGGGAACGAGGCCCCACCCGCCTGGCTCGATGAGGCCTACCGGGCGGAGATCGCCCGCGGGCAGGAGGCGTTCTTCGCCAAGAAGACCCCCGAATTCGGCTTCAGGACAGGGGACTGGCGGGCCTGAGAGGGCCCTGGTGCGGGATACACTGAGCGAATGCGCCTCGCCGTCCTCGATATCGGATCCAACAGCGTCCACCTCCTCGTCGTCGATGCCCACGTCGGGGCACCGCCGCTGCCGGCGACCTCGCACAAGGAGATCCTCCGCCTCGCCGAGTTCCTCGGCCCCGACGGTGCGATCGACGACGCCGGTCAGCAGCGCCTGCGGGACTTCGTCGCCGAAGCCGTGGAGATCGCCGAAGACCAGGGAGCCGAGCAGATCCTCGCCTTCGCCACCTCGGCGGTCAGGGACGCCCCCAACGGGCAGGCGCTCATCGACTCGATCAGCACGCAGCTGGGCGTGACCCTGACCGTCATGTCCGGCAAGGACGAAGCCCGGGTGACGTTCCTCGCCGCCCGCCGCTGGTTCGGCTGGTCGGCGGGCAAGATCCTCCTCCTCGACATCGGCGGGGGCTCGCTCGAGATCGCCGCCGGCCAGGACGAGTACCCGCAGGCCGCGGTCTCCGTCCCGCTCGGGGCCGGACGCACCTACGCCGACTTCCTGCCCGGGGAGAGACCGAGCGCCGAGGACATCCACCGGCTGCGCAAGCACGCCCGCGCCCAGATCGGGCGCATCGCCGGCAAGATCAACCGGGTGGGCGCCCCCGACCACGTCGTCGGCTCCTCGAAGACCTTCCGGTCCCTGGCCCGCATCGCCGGGGCCGCGCCCAGCGGCGACGGCATCTACGTTCCCCGCAAGCTCTTCCGCCGCGACCTGCCCGGCATCATCGACACGCTCGCCGCCCGCACCCCCGAAGAGCGGGCGACCCTGCCCGGAGTCTCCGAAGCCCGCGCCGGTCAGGTGCTCGCCGGGGCCATCGTCGCCGAGGCGGCCTTCACGATCTTCGACATCGCGGTGATGAACATCTCCCCGTGGGCGCTGCGGGAGGGCATCATCATGCGCAGACTCGACCTGCTCGACTCCGCGGAGACCACCTCGGCGATGGGTCGGTCCGCGGACTGAAACGATGGCCCGCCTCACAGTGGGATCTGTTCCCATTTGCTCTCCGCACCCGATAGCCTGTGATTACCGGCCAGTCACCTAGGTCGGTTGCGACGGGGCAGATTCCCCGATCTCTGGAGGCACGACGACAATGCGAAACGGCGAGCTGTCCCCCTCGTTCCGTGAAGAATCCCTGCGCACCATGGAGGCGACGACCCCGAGCGATCCGCTCGACGTCTTCGTCGTCGGGGGAGGGGTGACGGGAGCCGGCTCCGCGTTCGACGCCGCCACCCGCGGACTCAAGGTCGGCGTCGTCGACGCCCACGACTGGGCGTCGGGCACCTCCTCACGCTCCTCGAAGCTCATGCACGGCGGTCTGCGCTACCTCGAGATGCTCGACTTCAAACTCGTCGCCGAGGCGCTGAAGGAACGCGACCTGCTCCTCACGCACACCGCCCCCCACCTCGTCGAACCCGTGGCGTTCGTCTTCCCGTTCGAACACCGCCTCATCGACCGGGCCTTCATCGGCTCCGGCGTCCTCCTCTACGACACGATGGCGACCCGGCCCGGCCGCAAACGCGCCGTGCCCATGCACCGTCACCTGGGCAAAAAGGCGCTGAGCGCGCACTTCCCGGGGCTCGCCGACGACGCCGCGGTCGGGGCGCTCGAATACTACGATGCGAAGGTCGACGACGCCCGCTTCGTCATGACCCTCGTCCGCTCCGCCGTCGCCTTCGGCGCGTCCGCGGCCAACCACGTCTCCGTCATCGACTACCTCCACGACGGCGACCGGGTCAACGGTGTGCGGGTGCGCGACGAGGTCTCCGGCCGCGAGTTCGACGTCTACGCGCGCCGGACGATCCTCGCCGGCGGCGTGTGGACCGAACAGCAGCAGGACCTCGCGAAGGCCGACGCCGGGCTCAAGGTGCTCGCCTCGAAGGGCATCCACATCACCGTCGACCAGGACAAGATCAAGGCCGACCCCGACACCGGCATCATCTCCAAGACCGAGAAGTCCGTCCTCTTCGTCATCCCGTGGGACGGGTACTGGGTCATCGGCACCACGGACACCCCGTGGAAGGAGGACGTCGCCGCCCCCGTCGCGACCTCCGACGACATCGACTACCTCATCGAACACGCCAACGCGATCCTGGAGAACAAGCTCAGCCGCGACGACGTCATCGGCGTCTACTCGGGCCTGCGACCGCTGCTGCAGCCGGTGGAGAAGGACGGGGAGGCTTCGACGAAGGTCTCGCGTGAGCACACCGTCATGGAGGTCGAACCCGGCCTCTCGGCGATCGCCGGCGGCAAGTTCACCACCTACCGCGTCATGGCCGAGGACGCCGTCGACTTCGCCCTCGGCGAGGAGGCCGCCGACCGGACCTCCCTGACCGAATCCGTGCCGCTGCTCGGTGCGCAGGGAGTGGGCGCCGTCCGTCGCGGCCAGGCGGGCATCGCGGAGCGCTACGGCTGGGACGAGACCCGGGTCAAGCGGCTCATCCGCCGCTACGGCACCCTGCTCGAGGACCTCCTCGACCTCATCGACGACAACCCCGAACTCGGTCAGCCGCTGCCGGGAGCCGAACGCTACCTCGGCGTCGAAGCCCGCTATGCGGCCACCTCGGAGGGCGTCGTCCGCCTCGCCGACGTCCTCGAGCGCCGGATGCGCCTCAACTACGAGGTCCGGGACCGGGGACGGGCCGCCGCCGAGGCGGTCGCCGAGATCATCGCCCCCGTCCTCGGCTGGGACGCGGCCCGGGTCGCGCAGGAGATCGCGGACTTCAACGCCCACGTCGACGCGCAGATCGCCGCGGAGTCGACCCATGACGACGCGGACGCGGCAGCGCTGGTCGTCGACAGCTGGACACCCTAGGTTTTCCCTACCCATCCCCATCTCAACAAAGGAGTTCACACATCATGGGTCCGATCGGCACGATCCTCCTCCATGAGACGGCGGGCACAGCGATGCTGCTGCTGCTCGGCGTCGGCGTGGTCGCGAACGCCATCCTCGCGAAGACCAAGGGCAACGGCGGCGGCTGGCTGATGATCTCGTTCGGCTGGGGCCTCGCGGTCTTCGCCGGCGTGTACGTCGCCTACAAGTCCGGCGCGCACCTCAACCCGGCGGTGACGTTCGGCATCCTCTCCAGCGGCGCCACCGAATACGCCCCCGGCATCCCAATCACGGTGGGCACGACGTTCGCCTACCTCTTCGCGCAGCTCCTCGGTGCGACGATCGGTGCGATCCTCGCGTGGCTGGTCTACAAGAAGCACTACGACGCCGAAGGCGAACCGGGCAACATCCTCGGCACGTTCTCCACCGGGCCCGAGGTCCGCAGCTACGGCTGGAACATCCTCGCCGAGGTGATCGGCACCTTCGTCCTCGTCTTCATCATCCTCCTCTTCGGCGGCACCCCCAGCGGGCTCGGGCCCTTGGCGGTGGCCCTCGTCGTCGTCGTCATCGGCGCCTCCCTCGGTGGGCCGACCGGCTACGCGATCAACCCGGCACGTGACCTCGGTCCGCGCATCGCGCACACGATCCTGCCGATCCCGAACAAGGGCAGCTCCGACTGGAGCTACGCGTGGGTGCCGATCGTCGGCCCCATCCTCGGCGGTGTGCTCGCCGGCCTCGTCTCCAACGCCTTCATCTGACCTGCACCCACTCAACGAGATCGGCGCAGCCCGTGCCGATCGGACACAGGAGTCTTCATGAGCCAGGACAAGTACATCCTCGCAATCGACCAGGGCACCACCTCGTCGCGGGCGATCGTCTTCGACCACAACGGGCAGATCGTCTCGAGCGGGCAGCTCGAGCACGAGCAGATCTTCCCCCGCGCGGGCTGGGTCGAACACGACCCGAAGGAGATCATCCGCAACACCAACGAAGCGATCGGCCAGGCGCTGTCGCGGGCGAACATCAACCGCCACCAGCTCGAGGGCGTGGGCATCACCAACCAGCGCGAGACGACGGTGGTGTGGGACAAGAACACCGGCGAACCCGTCTACAACGCGATCGTCTGGCAGGACACGCGCACGCAGAAGATCGCCGACGAACTCGGCGGCGACGAGGGCGCTGACAAGTACAAGGACCGTGTCGGCCTGCCGTTGGCGACCTACTTCGCCGGTCCCAAGGCCAAGTGGATCCTCGACAACGTCGACGGCGCCAGGGAGGCCGCGGAGAACGGCGACCTGCTCTTCGGCACGATGGACTCGTGGGTGCTGTGGAACCTCACCGGTGGTGTCAACGGCGGAGTCCACATCACCGACGTCACCAACGCCTCGCGGACGATGCTCATGAACATCGACACCCTCGACTGGAACGAGGAGATCGCCGCCGACATGGGCATCCCGATGTCGATGCTGCCGGAGATCAAGTCGTGCTCGGAGATCTACGGCTACGGCGCGAAGAACACCCTGCTCATCGACACCCCGATCTGCGGCATCCTCGGCGACCAGCAGGCGGCGACCTTCGGGCAGGCGTGCTTCGAGAAGGGGCAGGCGAAGAACACCTACGGCACCGGCAACTTCATGCTCATCAACACCGGCACCGAGCCGGTGGCGAGCAAGAACGGCCTGCTCACGACCGTGGCGTACAAGATCGGCGAGGACGACGCGGTCTACGCCCTCGAGGGGTCCGTGGCTGTGACCGGTTCGCTCGTCCAGTGGATCCGGGACAACCTCGGACTCATCAAGGACGCCCCCGAGGTCGAGGTGCTCGCGAAGCAGGTAGAGGACAACGGCGGCTGCTACATCGTGCCCGCGTTCTCCGGTCTCTTCGCCCCGCACTGGGAGTCCGACGCCCGCGGCGTCATCGTCGGCCTCACCCGGTACGTCAATAAGAACCACATCGCCCGGGCCGCCCTCGAATCGGTCGCCTTCCAGTCACGTGAGGTCCTCGATGCGATGAACCTCGACTCCGGCGTCGAGCTCACCGAGCTCAAGGTCGACGGCGGCATGGTCGCCAACGAGACGCTCATGCAGTTCCAGGCCGACCTCCTCGGCGTGCCCGTCATACGCCCCGAGGTCATCGAGACCACGGCGCTCGGTGCCGCGTACGCAGCGGGCATCGCCGTGAAGTTCTGGAGCGGCGAGGAGGACGTGAAGAACAACTGGCACGAGGACAAGCGCTGGGTGCCGGAGATGGACGACGAGACGGTCGCCCGCGTCTACCGCCTGTGGAACAAAGCCGTCGACAAGTCCAAGGGCTGGGTCGACGAGGACGTCGAGGAGCTCTACGGCTGACGCGCGCCGTCTCAGCCGCCTTCCGGGCGCTCAGCCACCCTTCGCCGAGTGGCTGGGCGCCCTTCGGGTTGTCGGAGCCGGGTGTCTGTCGCCGGGTCAGCGGACCAGACCCCCGCCGAGGCGGCCAGACTCAGAGCTCGACCGTGTACATCCGCTCGGGCACCGCGGGTTCGACGCCGTCGTAGACGTGCGTGATCTCCGTGCGCGCCCACCCCTGCTTCTCGTAGAAGCGCATCGCCCGGTCGTTGCCCTCGGCGACCATGAGGTAGGCGCGTGCATAGCCGTCGTGGCGCAGCTCGTCCTCGAGTGCGGTGAAGAGGACGGCGGCGACCCCGGTGCCGAAGGCCTCGGGGGCGAGGTTGATATGGGCGAGCTGGCCGAGGTCCGCGGTGACGGGGAGACGGTCGAGCACCTCGGCGGGGTCACGGGGTGCGCTCACCCCGCCGAAGCCGAGGATCCGGTCGCCCGCGACGACGACGAAGTTGCGGACCCGGTTGTCGGGGTCGCTGAGCGCCTGAGTCCAGTTCGCGGCGAAACGGTCCTCGTCCAATCCGTCGAGGAACTCGTCGGCCATGATGCCGCGGTAGGCGGCCCGCCATGCGGCGACGTGGATCTCGGCGAGGCGGGGGACGTCGGAGACGCGGGCGGGACGGACGTCGGCAGGAATCATGGGCACAGACTATCCGGTCACCTCGGCGAGGGGGATTCCCAGACCACGGCGAGTGGGCGACTCCGCGGAGAAGGCGAGTGGGTGATTCCGAGGAGAGGGCGAGGGACGATTCCGAGGAAAACCGGAGCGGCAGGGCCGGCGAGGAGGACTAGACTGGTGGAGATGAGCAAGGCGAAGAAGTCGAAGTCGGGGCGCAAGGTTCTGACTGCGAAGAACTCGGCGCGGTCGAACTCCCGGCGCCACCGTGAGTTCTTCGCGGCGAACCAGGTGTACGACCACGACACCCATCACGTCTCCGACCACCCGATCAGGATCGGACTCTCCTCCTCGTCGGTCTCGCCGATGACCGTCGAGGAGACGTTCGCGCAGGCCTCGTCGATCGGCTACGACGGCGTCGAGATCATGGTCACCCACAACGCCGAGACGAGGGACGTCGACCTCATCACCGGACTCGCCGCGGACACCGGCCTCGACGTCATGTCGCTGCACGCGCCGACGCTGCTCTTCCTGCCCCGCGTCCTCCACAAGGACCACTGGGAGAAGCTGCGGATCACAGCGAACCTCGCCCGCGAGGTCGGGGCGACCACCGTCGTCCTCCACCCGCCCTTCCGCTGGCAGGGGGCGTACGCGCGCGAATTCGTCGACGGGGTGCGAGAGGTCTCCGAGGAGACCGGAGTCGTCCTCGCGGTGGAGAACATGTACCCGTGGCGGGCGGGAGTGCGCGAGATCCTCGTCTACTACCCCGACTGGAACCCGCTCGACGAGGACTACGACGCTCTCACCTTCGACTTCTCCCACGCCTCGACGGCGGGGATGAACGCGCTCGACACCGTCGCCGAGATCTTCCCGCGCCTGCGCCACGTCCACCTCACCGACGGTGCGGGCTCGCTCAAGGACGAGCACCTCGTGCCCGGGGCGGGGACCATGCCCGTGGCCGAGACGCTCCAATACCTCGCGAAGCACAACTGGTCCGGCGACGTCGTCGTCGAGGTCAATACCCGCTTCGTCGCCAAGAAGTCCACCCGTGAGCAGATGCTCGCCGACTCCCTCGCCGTCGCCCGCAAGCACCTCGGACTCGACGGTGTGCCGGGGGAGGGGTCGGGGTCCGCGGGCTCCGGAACCGGGGCTGCGGGCGCTGGTGCACCGGACGGTGGGACCTCCCACTCAGAGCCGACGACTCCTGGGGAGGCGTCGCCTGTGGAGACCTCGCCGGAACCGGGGACTTCTCACCGGTCAGCGTCGTCGAAGCGCGCCTCCGCCGACGCGAGCTGACCATCTGACCTCGTCACCTGCCTGCGCCGTGCCTGCGGCGTGCCCGCACGGAGGGCACCCCTTCGGAGTTCCGCCCACTCTTGTCGCGCGGTCGCGGCACCGATTTCGCGGTCACCGGCTCCTCTGACACCATCGGGGAGGGACGACTTCAGAAAGGCTGACCTCCATGACCACGATCGCTTCCATCGGCACCGGCAATATGGGCACGGCGCTCATCAAGGGCATCCTCGACGCGGATCCGAGCATCGAGGTGCGGGCGACGACGCACTCCGCCGCCTCGGCGCAGCGCCTCGCCGCCGCCCTGCCTGCCGCCACCGTCACCTCGGTGGAGGATGATCCCGACGCCAACCGGGCGGCGGCCGAATCCGCGGACTTCGTCTTCCTCGGCGTCAAGCCGTGGATGATGGCCGAGACCGTGCGCGACCTCGCCCCCGCCCTGACCGGGCAGTCCGTGCTCGTGTCGATGGCCGCCGGCGTCTCCGCCGCCGACCTCGCCCGACTCGCCCCGAACAGCCCGATCGTGCGGATCATGCCGAACACCCCGAGCGCGATCGGCCACGGCGTCATCGCCCTGTCCCCGGCTCCCGGAGTCGACCCGACCGCCGCCGCGACTCTGCGCAGGCTGCTCTCGGGCGCAGGCCTCGTCGTCCCCCTCGACGAAGCCGAGATCCCCGCCATGACCGGGATCTCCGGGTCCGGTGTGGCGTACTTCTTCCTCCTCGCCGAGGCGATGATCACCGCCGGCGTCAAGCTCGGGCTCACCGAGGAGACTGCAGCGAAGATGGTCGTCGCCACCGCCGACGGCGCCGGACGCCTGCTGGCCGACAACCCTGACCCCGCGGCCCTGCGGAAGGCCGTGAGCAGCAAGGGCGGGACCACCCTGGCCGCGCTCAACACCTTCATCGACGGCGGCATCTTCGACCTCGCCGAGGCGGCCGTCACCGCGGCCGCTGACCGCTCGCTCGAGATGGAGAAGGAGAACTCCGCCGCGATCGACGGGTGATCCGATCGGGCGGATGCGTTCCGAGGCGTTCGGGTTGCTGCGTTCCGAGCCGGCCCAGCGGCAACACTGCTGTGTCCGGCGGCCAGGGTGCCGTGCCGAGCGTCGTGTCAGGGCAGGATGCCCGCGGCTCGCGCGATCGACACGGCCTCGTGTCGGGTGCGTGCGGTGAGCTTGACCATCGCGGTGTTGAGGTAGGACTTCACGGTCGACTCCCGCAGTCCCAGTGCCTCGGCGATGCGGGCGTTCGACCATCCCAGGGCCACGTGCGAGAGGATGTCGGTCTCCCGTGGTGAGAGGCTCACCGACGTCGTCGGCTCGGGAGCGGACTCCGGGTTGTGCCCGGAGAGGATGTCGGCGAGTCGGGTCTCGATCGAGGTCAGCCGTTCGCGGGTGGCGTCGTCGGCGACGTCGGAGCGGATCGCCCGCAGCTCGGCGAACGTGCGGCGCAGCGCTTCGCGACTCGAGGAGTCGAGGTCGGCGAGAGGCTCGACGACCGGGGTGACCGGCTGCGGTCGGCGCAGTCCGAGGCGCCCGAGGTCGACGGAGAGCTGTCGCACCCGGCGGACGAGGTCGCCGGTCTGCGGGGCCGCCTCGGCGTAGGCCTTGCGATGTCCGCAGTAGACCATCCCGGTGACCTCGCCGCCGAGGAGGGTGGGGACGGCGATGAGCACCTGGATGCCCTCGCCGAGGACCTCCTCGTCGTAATGGTGCGTGATGAACGGGTCGATCTCGTAGTCACGGGTGAGCTGCGGGGTGCCCTCGGTCAGGGCGCGCCCGCCGAGGCCGCGGCCGGTGCTGACGATGAGGGAGGCCAGACCGTCCCGGCTCGCTCCGGCGACCGCCTCGACGGCGACCGCCCCCTCTTCGACCATGCCGCCGAAGACGACGTCGCCGGTGCCGTTCGCGTGCAGGGAGTCGACCGCCTCGGCGAAGAGACGGCGGGATTCGGATTTCAGCGCCCGAGCTTCCTTGGCCATGACGTTCATGTGAATACGCTACCAACTTTCGGTGGTATTCCCCATGACCGAGCGGACGATAGGTTGACGATGTGTGATTCAGACCACTGACGCTCGAACCACATTCGAATGGAGAAACCATGTCCGATCCGTCGCCGAGAGGGGTGGACTTCCTCGCCGAGGAGGAGAACCCCGAATTCAAGGCACTCAAGCGCAAGCGCTTCTCAGTGGTGATCCCACTGTCGATCGCGTTCCTTGCGTGGTACTTCCTCTACGTCATCCTCAGCACGTACGCGCACGACTTCATGTCGACGAAGGTCGTCGGGGAGATCAACGTCGGCCTCGTGCTCGGCCTGCTGCAGTTCGTCACGACGTTCGCGATCACGATGTTCTACGTCTCGTTCGCCAACAAGAAGCTCGACCCACCGGCCACCGCGATCCGTGAGCGCCTCGAACAGGAATCGGAAGGAGCGACCCGATGATCGACGTCCTCACCCAGGCGACCACCGAGGTCGAGAACAACCCCGTCCTCAACATCACGATCTTCGCGGCCTTCGTCGCGGTCACCCTCTTCATCGTCCTGCGGGCGAGCCGGAACAACAAGACCGCGTCGGACTACTACGCGGGCGGACGGTCGTTCAGCGGGCCGCAGAACGGGTTCGCGATCTCCGGCGACTACCTCTCGGCGGCGTCGTTCCTCGGCATCTGCGGGGCGATCGCCGTCAACGGCTACGACGGGTTCCTCTACTCCATCGGCTTCCTCGTCGCCTGGCTCGTCGCGCTCCTGCTCGTCGCCGAGCTCATGCGCAACACGGGCAAGTTCACGATGGCCGATGTGCTCTCCTTCCGCCTCCGGCAGCGCCCGGTGCGCATGGCCGCGGCGATCTCGACGCTGGCCGTGTGCTTCTTCTACCTGCTCGCGCAGATGGCCGGAGCCGGCGGTCTCGTCTCGCTGCTCATGGGCATCGACGGCAAACTCGGACAGTCGCTCGTCATCGCCGTCGTCGGCGCCCTGATGATCCTCTACGTCCTCGTCGGCGGCATGAAGGGCACGACCTGGGTGCAGATCGTCAAGGCGGTCCTCCTCATCGCCGGAGCCGGGGCGATGACGATCTGGGTGCTCGCGCTCAACGGCTTCAACCTCTCGACCCTGCTCTCCAACGCAGTCGCCAATGCCGCCGAGGGAGTGGGGGAGGGCGTGCTCAATCCCGGACTCCAGTACGGGTCGAACCCGCTCGACTTCATCTCACTCGCCCTCGCGCTCGTCCTCGGCACCGCGGGTCTGCCGCACGTGCTCATGCGCTTCTACACGGTGCCCACGGCCCGGGAGGCGCGGCGGTCGGTGGTCTGGGCGATCTGGCTCATCGGCGCGTTCTATCTCTTCACCCTCGTCCTCGGCTACGGTGCGGCCGCGCTCGTCGGCGCCGATGCGATCAAGAACGCTCCCGGCGGGGTGAACTCCGCGGCTCCGCTGCTCGCCCTCCAGCTCGGGGGTCCGCTGCTCATGGGCTTCATCTCCGCGGTCGCGTTCGCCACGATCCTCGCCGTCGTCGCGGGGCTCGCGATCACCGCAGCCGCATCCTTCGCCCACGACATCTACGCGAGCGTGATCAAGAAGGGCAAGGTCGAGGACCCCGACGCTGAGGTGAAGATCGCCCGCCGCACCGTCGTCGTCATCGGCGCGGTCGCCATCCTCGGCGGGATCGGGGTGCAGGGACAGAACATCGCGTTCCTCGTCGCGCTCGCCTTCGCGGTCGCGGCGAGTGCGAACCTGCCGACGATCATCTACTCGCTGTTCTGGCGCCGCTTCACCACGCGCGGTGCGGTGTGGTCGATCTACGGCGGACTGGGCTCGGCGATCCTGCTCATCGCATTCTCCCCGGTCGTCTCCGGTTCCGAGACCGCGATGATCCCCGGCGCCGACTTCGCGATCTTCCCGCTGTCGAACCCCGGCATCATCTCCATCCCGCTCGGGTTCATCCTCGGGTGGCTCGGGTCGATCACCGACAGGACGGTCGAGAGTCCCGAGCTGGCAGCCGAGATGGACGTCCGTGCCCACACCGGCTTCGGCGCCGAGGCGGCCGTCGAGCACTAGACGAGGTGAGGCGCGCCGGTCGGCGCGGCGCTGCGGCGGGCGGCCGTTGCGGCGCTGCCTCCGACGCCCCGCTGCCGACGCCCCGCTGACCCGCTGCAGCGGCAACCGCTCGGTTCTGATCCCCAGGGAGGACTCTGATCCATACCATAGGGATCGGAACCGAGCGGTTGTCATCTCTGCGACTTGCGCTCGCCGAACTGTGGATGACACTGCGACCAGCCGCCGGCGTCTGGGGCTCGCGCTCGGCCGACCAGTCGCGCAGTCGGTTGGGTCTGGGACCGGCGCGACGGGCATCGTCCGCGCTCGGGTGCCCTGTTCTCCCGCTGCCCGCCGTCCGCAGCGACCGGCGCCACTTCTGTGCGATCGGCTGTGGGAATGTCTGCGACCGGTGCTCAGATCGCCTGAGGACGCCGACGAACACTCCACAGGCCGACTGCGTCCCCATTGACGTTGTCGAAGTCCCGCGGTGACCGTGTGCAGATGTACAACGTCATCCGCTCACAGGAGCTTCGAGCACATGGAGTGCACAGCCGAGTCGTCAAGTCCGCGGTGGACTGCTGTCTGCTCAGACTCACCCGCGGGATGTACAGCGTCATCCGCCGGTGCGAGAATCCCCAGCATGCGCGGATCGCCGAGCTGATCACCGATGAGGACTGGCTGCGGCGAGTCAGGGAGCACGCTCAGAGCACACAGAAGCACGACTACGAATACGCCGACCTGCTCGAGAAACTCAAGATCGCGTCCTACCCCCACTACCGGGTGGATGACGTCATCTGCGGCGTCTCTGCGGCTCGCATCCACGACCTGCCGTTGTATCGTGTGGGAACCCAGCGCATCCACATCGCCTCGCCATCGCACAGACTGAGGACCGGCATCGTCAGCCGGACGACGCGAGAGGTGCCTGCAGCCGACACCGTCATGGTCGGCAAGATGCGACTCACCTCACCTGCGCTGACAAGCCTGGACCTGATTCCGCAGATCGGGGAGCCGGGGGCGTTCGCCGCGATGGAATCGGTCGTGAGGCGCTCAGTCTTCGGGGCCGAGGAGGCCAGTGCAGGGCGATTCGGATATCCGCCCGACGTGGGGCAATTGGAGCGGAAGGCGGTGGAGGAGCACTTCGCCCCCGTGCTCGCGCGTCTGCCCAAGGGGCGGGCGCGTGCCGCGCGGCTCATCGGTCGGATCGGCGCTCGCTCGGAGAGTTACGCGGAGAGCCGGTGCTCCTACAACCTCAGCCTCCTCGGGCTCTGCGGGTTCGAACAGCAGGTGCAGGTCCACGAGAAAGGCCGACTCGTCGCGCGCGTCGACTTCATGGACCGGGTGGCGAAGACTGTGCTCTTCGTCGACGGGGCCGCCAAATACGTGGAGAACGGGGGAGCGCGGCTGCAGAAGGAGGCGACTCAATTCAACCGCCTGGTCGCCTTGGGCTACCGCATCGTGAGGTTCACCTTCGCCGAGGTGATGGACCTCGAAGCATTCGCGACGAAGCTCTACGGGCAAGCTCCGTGGCTGCGAGGGCGCGTGACTCGCAATCGCTCGGTGTGAATCCGTATGGCATGGATCGATCCATGCCATACGGATTCACACCGAGCGGTTGCCCCAGGAGAGCGCGGCGCCCCCTACGGGCGTCCGGCGAAGCGGCTGAGGAGTTCGACGTTGCCCGCGACGATGAGGAGGTCCTGCTTGCCGACGCGGGTGGTCGGTTCGGCGTAGGTGAAGTCGCGGCCCGGGCTCTTGATGCCGACGATCGTCACGCCGTACTTGTCGCGGACCTTCGCCTCGCCGAGGGTGAACCCCTGGATCTCCCGCGGTGGGCGCATCTTCACGACCGCGAAGTGGCCTTCGTCGAACTCGATGTACTCCATCATCCGGGAGCTGACGAGGTGGGCGACGCGGATGCCGGCATCGGACTCCGGGTAGAGGACGTGGTGGGCGCCGATGCGGTGGAGGATCTTGCCGTGGGCCGGGGAGATCGCCTTCGCCCACACCTGCGAGACCCCGAGGTCGACGAGGTTCGCCGTCGTGAGCACGCTCGCCTCGATCGAGGTGCCGATGCCGACGACCGCGGTCTGGAAGTCCGCGGCACCGACCTGGCGCAGGGCGTCGATGTTCGTCGAATCGGCCTCGACGACGTGGGTGAGTTTGCCGCTCCAGTCCTTGACGAGCTCGGCGTTGTGCTCGATGGCCATGACCTCGCGTCCCAGTCGCGTGAGCGTGACCGCAGTCGCCGAACCGAAGCGTCCGAGCCCGATGACGAGGATGGAGGAGTTCTCGTTAGCCAACGACCGGCCTTTCTTCGGGGTAGCGGTAGAGACGGGCAGAGTCCTGCATCGACAGGGCTGCCGCCAGTGTAATCGTACCGAGACGCCCGATGAGCATGAGGACGGACAGCGTGTAGAGCCCCGGTTCCGAGACCGAGGCGGACACGCCGGCGCTCAGCCCGACGGTGCCGAACGCCGAGATCACCTCGAAGAGCACTCGGTCGAGGGATTCGTCGCTGATCTGGAGCATGACGAGGGTGCCGACGAAGACGATCGTCGCGCCGGTGAGCAGGATGGAGATCGAGAGTTTGATCGTCGAGGCGGTGAGCCTGCGACCGAACACGTTGACATCGGTGAGGCCCCGCGCTTCGGCGTAGGCGGCGAGGACGAGCACGGCCACTGTGGTCACCTTGATGCCGCCCGCCGTCGATGACGACCCGCCGCCGATGAACATCATCACGTCCATGAGCAGGTGCGTCGACTGGCTCATATCAGCGACATCCATCGTCGAGAACCCGCCCGAACGCGGCATCACGGCCATGAAGAGGACCTCCATGAGCGTGTGGCCGGCGTTCTTGTCCCCGAGGGTCTTCGGGTTGCCCGATTCGAAGAGGAGGAGGAAGACGAACCCGAGCGCGAGCACGATCGTCGTCGTCGTCAGGGTCAGGCGGGTGTGCAGGTCCCAGTTCTTCGGCCGGTTCCAGTTCATCGCGATCATGAGGACGACGGGGAACCCGAGGGAGCCGACGAAGACGCCGATCATGATGAGCGAGAGGATCCACGGATCCTCGGAGAAGTACTCGGCCCCACCCGGGTGGATCGTGAAGCCGGCGTTGTTGAACGCGGAGATCGCGTAGAACACCGAGTACCAGATCGAATCGCCGACGCTGTCGCCGCGCATGAGGAAGCGCGGGAAGAGGAGGATCGCCAGGATCGCCTCGGCGGTGAGGATCGTGACGAAGACCGTCTTGAGCAGGGTGCCGACCTGACCGAGGTTGAGCGCCGAGGTGGCCTGCTGGGCGATGAGGCGCTGCCGGACTCCCAGCCGCCTCGAGACCGCCATCCCGAGCAGCGAGGCGAGGGTGAGGATGCCGAGACCGCCGACCTGGATGCCGGCGGTGATGACGGAGATGCCGAAGTCCGACCAGTAGTCCTCGGTGACCACCGGGGTCAGGCCGGTGACGCAGACCGCGGAGACGGCGACGAAGACGGCGTTGGCGATGTGCTCGGAGAGAGGGACCGATGCGGGGTCGCGCATGCTCGCCGGCAGCATGAGGATGACGGCGAAGACCGCGACGACGGCGACGAACGAGACGATCGCCAGCCGCGCGGGGGAGGCGACGGCGAGGTCGTCGACGAAGTCGCGGACCCAGCGCCCCGGGCGCAGGAAGCGGTCGAGGCTCCAGGGGGAATTGGTGGACACAGACTCCATGGTAGGACGGACGAGGGGCGAATCCCCGTAGGTGAGCCGCGCCATATAGCATTGCCCCATGGCAGATAGCGATGTCTACGTCGTCTGGGACGAGGCGGTGACCGGGTACGACTTCGGTCCCAGCCATCCGATGCACCCCCTGAGACTCGACCTCACCGCGAAGCTTGCGATCGACTTCGAGCTCTTCGACCGCGACGGCGTCGACGTCCGCTCCATCTCCGACCTCGACGAGGCGGCGCTGGCCCGCGTCCACGACGACGACTACATCACCGCCGTCAAGGAGGCGGGCAGTCCCGCCGGTCTCGACCATGGGGAGGCGGAGCGGTTCGGGCTCGGCACCGACGACGTGCCCGTGTTCGAGAACATGCACTCCGCCTCGGCGATGCTCTTCCAGGGGTCGGTCGATGCGGCCCGGGCGATCACCAGCGGCGACTACCGCCGCGCGGTGAACTTCTCCGGCGGCATGCACCATGCGATGGCGGATCGGGCGAGCGGATTCTGCGTCTACAACGATGTCGCCGGGGCGATCACCGAGTTCCTCGACGCCGGCTTCGAGCGCATCGTCTACATCGACCTCGACGCCCACCACGGTGACGGCGTCGAAGCCCTCTTCTGGGATGACCCGAGGGTGCTGACGATCTCCATCCACGAGTCCGGCAAATACCTCTTCCCCGGCACCGGGTACCCGGCAGACATCGGCGGACTCCGGGCGGCCGCCTCGGCGGCGAACATCGCCCTGCCCCCGCGCACCGGCGACGAGGACTGGCTGCGCGCCTTCGACGCCACCGTGCCCGCCCTCGTCGAGGCCTTCTCCCCGCAGGTCATCGTCTCCCAGCACGGGTGCGACGGACACCGGATGGACCCGCTCACCCACATGCGTCTGAGCATCGATGCGATGCGCGTCGCCACCGAACGCGTCCGCCGGCTCGCCGAGGACCATGCCGAGGGCAGGTGGCTCTCGACCGGGGGAGGAGGGTACGCGATCATCGATGTCGTGCCGCGCGCCTGGACGAACCTCATCGCCATCGCCGCCGACGCCGACATCGACCCGGGGACACGGATCCCCGGGCGCTGGGCGCACTACGCGCAGACGAAGACCGGCCGCGAAGCGCCGCTGACGATGACCGACGGCTTCGACGGCTCCTTCACCCCGTGGTCGCACGGATTCGACCCGGAAACCGAGCTCGACCGCGCGGTCATGGGCACCCGGAAGAACCTCTTCCCCTTCTTCGGCCTCGACCCGTACTTCGACTGACCCGAACGGCCTCCGCGCCCGCTGTGGATCTCGACACAGTTTTGGGAAAGAACGGGCCGGGGCGATAGAATTGCACGGTTAGTTCAAAGGGTGGGCACCTGAAGTTCACCTCCACCGACAAGCACAAGGGGTACCCGCGTGGGCTCAGTCATCAAGAAGCGCCGCAAGCGTATGTCGAAGAAGAAGCACCGCAAGCTGCTTCGCAAGACACGTCACCAGCGTCGCAACAAGAAGTAAGACCGGGTACGGTCCTACGCCCCCGCTCGAATCCCATTTCGGCGGGGTTTGTTGTCACCTTCACAACAGGAGTGTGTCGTGGTCGAGCTGACCTTCCTCACCCGCGCCGGTTGCCACCTGTGCGAGACCGCGAAGGCCACCGTCGCCGAGGTGGTGTCCGGCAGGGACGTCACCGTGACCGAGATCGACATCGACACCGACGAGGAGCTGACCGGCCGGTACGGCTGGGACGTCCCCGTGGTGCTCCTCGAAGGACGACAGCACAGCTTCCACCGGGTCGACCGGGACAGGCTGTCCCGGGCGCTCGAGGCGCTGGGCGCATGAGGCGCCCAGCGGCCGCAGCCCGGAACGCATGAGCAGAGTGAAGGAGTGACACGGTCCAGTGGGCGAGATTCTCTCCGCGGGCAGCATCGAGGGTGTCGTTCGCAAGGACGTCCCCGAGCGCGTCATCTCCCGACTCCCGATCTACCTCCAGACGGTCGAGACGATCGCGGCCACCGGCCAGACCACCGTGTCCTCGGAGGCGCTGGCCAGCCGCAGCGGCGTCTCCCCGTCGATCCTGCGCAAGGACCTCTCCCAGCTCGGCCGTCCCGGACGCCGCGGCGTCGGCTACGCGTGTGCGGAGCTGGCGGCGACGCTGCGGTCCTTCCTCGGCCTCGACCGCGCTCAGAGCGTGGCGATCATCGGCGCCGGACGGCTCGGCTCCGCGCTCGCCGACTATGCCGGCTTCCGCGGCCGGGGCCTGCGGCTGACAGCGATCTTCGACGTCGACGAGGCGAAGATCGGCACCACCATCGGAGCGCTCACCGTCTCCGACCTCAGCGAACTCGCCACCTGGCCCGATGACATCGACCTCGTGGTCATGGCGGTTCCCGCCTCCGCGGCACCGGCGGCGGCGCGCATCGCCGCCGACGCCGGCGTGCGCGGCATTCTCAACTTCGCACCCACAGTGCTCGAGACCCCGGACTCCGTGCGGGTCCGACAGGTGGATCTGGCCAGTGAGCTGCAAGTACTCGCGTATTACTCGGCGCTCGATGACAACGCCGGCACTCCAGTTGAGGAGCACAGCAATTGACTCTCTTGGTTCTCGGCATCTCCCACCAGTCGGCGCCGATCGACATGCTCGACGCCCTGGCCTTCGGCACCGATGACGTCGACCGTCTGCGGACCGACGCCCTCGGCGGTGCGAGCGTCGACGGTCTCGCCGTCCTCTCGACGTGCAACCGCCTCGAACTCATCGCCGACGTCTCCGCCTTCCACGGCGGGCTCGCCGACCTCGGCAACGCACTCGTGTCCTCGATCGACAAGGAATGGCAGGACATCGCCGGGCACTTCTACGCCCACTACGACTCCCAGGCCCTCCAGCACCTCCTCAAGGTCGCCTGCGGACTCGACTCGATGGCGATCGGCGAGGCCCAGATCCTCGGTCAGCTGCGCTCGACGTTCACCGATTCGATGGCGGCCGGAGCCCTGACCTCCGACCTCTCCCATGCCCTCCAGCAGAGCCTGCGGGTGGGCAAGCGAGCCCATTCCGAGACCGGCCTCGACCAGGTGGCCCGCTCCCTCTTCGGTGCCGCCCTGGAGGCCTCCCAGGCCCACATCGGTTCGCTGCGCGCGGCGAACGCGCTGGTCATCGGGGCCGGTGCGATGTCGGGCCTCGTCGTCGCAGGCCTCCACAAGGAGGGCGTCAACCACCTCACCGTGCTCAACCGCACGATCGAGAAGGCCGAACGCCTCATCGCCGAGGTGGGCGGCCGTGCCCGTGAGCTCACTCCGCGGACACTCGCCGAGGAGATCGCCGACGCCGACCTCATCATCTCCTGCACCGGCGCCCGCGGCGTCGTCGTCACCCGCGACGACATCGTCGCCGGTCTCTCGCAGAGTTCGAAGTCCGCGGCGAACAAGGCCTTCATCGACCTCGCCCTGCCGCATGACATCGACCCGAGCGTGCGCGAGTTCGAACACGTCGCCCTCTTCGGCCTCGGTGAGATCCGCAATCTGCTCACGAGCTCCGCGAACGAACGCGACGCCGCCGTCGTCGAGACCGTCGAAGCCGTGCGCGCTATCATCGCCGAGGAGGCCGACAAGCTCGAGTCCGGGGCGAAGGAACGCGCCGTGGCCCCCACCGTCACCGCCCTGCGCACGCATGCCAAGGACGTCATCGCCGCCGAGACCGAGCGCCTGGAGAAGAAGATCGGCGAATCCGTCGACGAGAAGGTCTTCGCCGAGATCCGCAAGTCGCTGCACCGTGTGGCCGAGAAGCTCATCCACACCCCGACCGTCAAGGTCAAGGAGCTCGCGGTCTCCGACTCCGACGTCGACTACGCCCAGGCCCTCATCCAGCTCTTCGACCTGCCGACGATCAAGGTCGCCCACGCGAAGGCGACCCCGGAGACGAAGGTCGCGAAGGCCTCGAGCCCCGAGCACATCGAAGCCGACGGACTCCGTCCCGTCGCCGACCACACCCTCGACGTCGTCGAACCCGAGCATCCGACGGGCCGGACGATCCGACTCGGCACCCGCCGCTCCCAGCTCGCCCGCTCGCAGTCGACGGCGATCGCCCACCAGATCGCGGCCCTGACCGGCTGGCGGGTCGAGATCGTCGAGGTCGTCACCGAAGGCGACGTCAACATGTCCCCGCTCGCCGGATTCGGCGGCACGGGCGTGTTCGTCTCCGCCGTGCGCCAGGCCCTCCACCAGGGCCAGATCGACGTCGCCGTCCATTCGCTCAAGGACCTGCCGACGACGCCGGAGCCGGGCATCCAGCTCGCAGCGATCCCGCCCCGCGTCGATCCCGCCGACGTCCTCATCGGCCGCGACGGCCTCAGCCTGAGCGAGCTGCCCGCCGGCAGCGTCGTCGGCACCGGTTCGCCGAGGCGCGCCGTCCAGCTGCGCGCCGCCCGCCCCGACATCGAGGTCCGCGGGGTCCGCGGCAACGTCGACACCCGCATCGCCCATGTCCGCGACGGCCGCCTCGATGCCGTCGTCCTCGCCGCAGCCGGTGTCCGTCGCATCGGGCGCCTCGCCGAGGCGACCGACCTCCTCGACTTCGACACGATGCTTCCCGCTCCCGGACAGGGGGCGCTGGCGATCGAGACCCGCGGCGCCGACAGCCCGTTCACCCAGGACGAGGAGCTCATGGCCGGCGACGTCGCCATCCGCACGGCCCTGCGCCGCCTCCACGACGAGGCCACCGACCTCGCCGTGACCTGCGAACGGGCCATCCTCTCCCGCGCCGAAGCCGGCTGCTCGGCCCCGATCGGGGCCCTTGCGACGATCGAGGGCGAAGAGGTCGTCGTCACCGCGATGATGGCCGATGACGACGGCACCATCGCCCGCACCCGGATGTCCGCGCCGCTGCCCGTCGTCGACGGCGACCTCTCCTCCCGCGACGACGAAGCGCTCAAGGTCGCGGGCAAGGAGATCGCCCGTGTCGCCGACGAACTCGGCACCGCCGCCGCCGAGGACCTGTTGCGCCGACTCGACATCGACCCTGCGCAGTCGTCGGACCACCTCACCCCCGTCAAGGCCGCCGCCCAATCGTCGTCCCAGGGGCGCGCATGAGCAGCGCGGAGATGCCGGAGAAAGCGCCGACGGGACAGGTCCAGCCCCGTCGGCTGCTGCCGGTGGCCCCACGCGTCGTCTTCATCGGCTCCGGGCCCGGGGAGGCGGGACTGATGACCGCCCGGGGTGCTGACATCCTCGCTGACGCCTCCCTCGTCGTCTACGACGCCCAGGTCCACGCAGAGATCGTCACCGCCTACGTCCCGCAGGCGGCCGAGGTCATCGACGCCGCCGAACTCGGCCAGGCCGCCTCGACCCGCGGGCGCCGCCTCGCCGACCTCGCCCGCCCCGACAAGACCGTCGTGCGCCTGAGCTCGGACGACGGACTCCTCTTCACGACGACGACCACCGAGGCGGCCGTGTGCCGCAAGGCCGGCATCGACGTCGAGATCGTCCCCGGAGTCGGCCTGTCCGCGGCGACCGCCGCCTACACGGGCACTCCGCTGACGACGAACCGCGTCCGCTCGGTGCGCTACATCGAGTCCGGCCCGCAGACCCACGTCGACGTGTCCAAGCACCGCAACACCACGCACGTGCTCACCGGCACTGCCGCCGAGCACGAAGAGGCCTTCCGCGCCCTGCTCGCCGACGGCTGGGACGAGACGACGAAGGTCCTCGTCGGCTGGGGGATCTCGACGACGGAGCAGACGACGGTGGAGACGACCCTCGGCCAGGCCGCAGCCCTGTGCCGGTCCGCCGGGGACCGGATGGTCGTCATCATGGGCCAGGGCGTCGAGGACCGCGGAGAGCTCAGCTGGTTCGAGACCAAGCCCCTGTTCGGCTGGCAGGTCCTCATCCCGCGGACGAAGGAGCAGGGGACCTCGACCGCCGAGGCGCTCGCCGAGCTCGGCGCCGTCGGCACCGTGGTGCCGACCATCGCGGTCCAGCCGCCGCGCACCCCCACGCAGATGGAGAAGGCGATCCGCGGCCTCGTCGACGGATCCTACGAATGGGTGGGCTTCACCTCGGTCAATGCCGTGCGCGCCGTGCGCATGTGGTTCGAGGACTTCGGCCTCGACGCCCGCTCCCTGGCAGGTGTCAAGGTCGCCGCCGTCGGCGGACGCACCGCCGCGGCGCTGCTCGACTGGGGGATCACCCCTGACCTCGTCCCCGACGGCGAGCACTCCGCCCGCGGACTCGCCGCCTCCTGGCCGGACTACGTCGACGACATCGACCCGATGAACACCGTCCTCCTGCCGCGTGCCGACATCGCCACCGAGGTGCTCGTGGCCGGCCTGCTCGAGAAGGGCTGGGACGTCGACGACGTCACCGCCTACCGCACGGTTCGCGCCTCCCCGCCGCCGGCGCCGATCCGGGAGGCGATCAAGGCCGGCGACTTCGACGCGTTCCTCTTCACGTCGTCGTCGACGGTGCGCAACCTCGTCGGCATCGCCGGCAAGCCCGCGGCCACCTCGGTGATCTGCTGCATCGGACCGGCCACGGCGAACACCGCGGAGGAGCACGGCCTGCGCGTCGACGTCCTCGCCGAGGAGGCCAACCTCACCTCCCTCATCGACGGACTCGTCGCGTTTGCGACGACGATGCGCGATGAGGACCTCGCCGCGGGGCAGACCCCGATGCGCCCCAGCCAGAAACGCCGGAGAAAGAAGGCCTGACATGGCACCGATCATCCGTCCGCGCCGCCTGCGCTCGACACCGGCAATGCGCCGCCTCGTGAGCGAGGTGCGGCTCCATCCGGCCGACCTCGTCCTGCCCATGTTCGTCAAGGAGTCCCTCAGCCAGCCCGCGCCGCTCTCGGGCATGCCGGGGGTCGTCCAGCACACCCTCGACTCGCTCCTCGACGCCGCACGCGAAGCGGTTGCGGCCGGAGTCGGCGGGCTCATGCTCTTCGGCATCCCCGAGGTCCGCGACGAGACCGGGTCACAGGCCGATGATCCCGAAGGCATCCTCAACCGGGCGCTGCGACTGCTGCGTGATGAGTTCGGCGACGAGACGGTCATCATGGCCGACCTCTGCCTCGACGAGTTCACCTCCCACGGCCACTGCGGCGTGCTCGACGAGACCGGCCGCGTCGACAACGACGCGACCCTCGTGCGCTACGCGTCGATGGCGGTCGCCCAGGCCCGCGCCGGTGCCCACGTCGTCGGTCTCTCGGGGATGATGGACGGCCAGGTCGCCGTGTGCCGGGAGGCCCTCGACGACCACGGCTTCACCGATGTCGTCGTCCTCGGCTACACCGCGAAGTACGCCTCGGCGTTCTACGGGCCCTTCCGTGAAGCCGTCGACTCCGAGCTCAAGGGCGACCGCAAGACCTACCAGCAGGATCCCGCAAACGGCCGCGAGGCCATGCACGAACTCGACCTCGACCTTGCCGAGGGCGCGGACATCGTCATGGTCAAGCCCGGCCAGCCCTATCTCGACGTCCTCGCCGAGGTGGCCGCCGAGTCCCCGGTGCCCGTGTGGACCTACCAGGTGTCCGGCGAATACGCGATGATCGAGTTCGCCGCGGCGGCCGGGGCGATCGACCGGGAGAGGGCGATCGAGGAGTCCCTCATCGGCTTCAAGCGCGCCGGAGCCGACGCGATCCTCACCTACTGGGCCACCGAGGTCGCCCGGCAGCTGACGGGAGGCCGACGATGAGCGAACCGCGCTGGCTCTCGACCGCCGAACAGAAGTCGTGGCGCAAGTACCTCACCGGCAGCCAGCTGCTCCACACCCAGGTCGAAGCCGACCTGCGCGAGCACTTCGGCATCGGCCTGCCCGAGTACGAGATCCTCGTGCGCCTGAGCGAGAGCGAGAACCGCTCGCTGCGCATGGCGCAGCTCGCCGCGGACACGACGATGTCGCGTTCGCGTCTGACCCACAGTGTTGCGAGAATGGAGAAGAAGGGGCTGCTCGCGAGGTGCCCGATCCCCGAGGACGGTCGCGGCGTGAGCTGTGCGATGACCGACGCAGGATGGGACCTCCTCGTCTCGGCCGCCCCGACGCACGTCGAGAGCGTGCGCGACAACCTCGTCGACCTGCTCGAACCCGAGGAGATGGCGACACTCGGAACCATCTTCACGAAGGTCACCCGGCACCTCAGGGCGAAGGAGAACTCATGACCGAGACCCGGACCACCGCGAACCAGCCGACCACCGAATCGGCGGCGCTCTTCACCCGAGCCGAACGCGTCATCCCCGGCGGGGTGAACTCGCCGGTGCGGGCGTTCCGGGCGGTCGGAGGCACCCCGCGCTTCATCACCTCGGCGACGGGGGCCTGGCTGCGCGACGCCGACGGCAACGACTACATCGACCTCATCGGCTCGTGGGGGCCGATGATCATGGGCCATTCGCGCCCCGAGGTCCTCGCCGCAGTCCAGGAGGCCGCCGTCAAGGGCTTCTCCTTCGGCACCCCGTCCGTCGGTGAGGTCGAACTCGCCGAGGAGATCGTCTCCCGAGTCGACCCCGTCGAGGAGGTGCGCCTGGTGTCCTCGGGCACCGAGGCGACGATGAGCGCGATCCGCCTCGCCCGCGGCTTCACGGGCCGACCCAAGGTCGTCAAGTTCGCCGGCTGCTACCACGGTCACGTCGACTCGCTGCTCGCGCAGGCCGGATCCGGGCTCGCGACCTTCTCCCTCCCCGACACGCCGGGGGTGACCGGGGCCCAGGCCGAGGACACCATCGTCGTGGACTACAACGACGCCGAGGGCCTGCGCGCCGTCTTCGCCGAACACGGGGACTCCATCGCCTGCGTCATCACCGAGGCGAGTCCCGGCAACATGGGCGTCGTCCCGCCCCGGGACGGCTTCACGAACACGATCCGCGAACTCACGAAGGCGCACGGTGCGCTGATGATCAGCGACGAGGTGATGACCGGGTTCCGCGTCTCCGCCGCCGGATGGTACGGCTACGAATCCGAGACGCTCGGCTACCCCGAGGGTCCGGCCGACCTCTTCACGTTCGGCAAGGTCATGGGCGGCGGATTCCCCGCCGCGGCCTTCGGCGGTCGCGCCGACGTCATGGCCCACCTCGCTCCGGCCGGTCCCGTCTACCAGGCGGGCACGCTCTCGGGCAATCCGGTCGCCACGGCAGCGGGACTCGCGACGCTGCGGCTGACCACCGACCTCGACGTCTACTCGCACATCGGCCGGGCTGCCGACATCCTCCGTCCCGCGGTCGCCGAAGCGCTCGCGGCCGAGGGGGTGGCCCACACGATCCAGTCGGCGAACTCGATGTTCTCCGTCTTCTTCACCGACCGCGAGGTCGTCGACTACGACGACGCCCGGGCGCAGAACGTCGAGCGCTACTCGGCGTTCTTCAACTCGATGCTCGCCTCGGGCATCCACATGCCGCCGAGTGTCTTCGAAGCGTGGTTCCTCTCCTACGCCCACACCGACGAGATCCTCGAGCGGATCATCGCGGCCCTGCCGGCCGCCGCGAAGGCCGCCGCCGCGGTGCCCGATAAGCCCGCCGGCCAGGAGGCGTGATGAGCACGATCCACCTCGTCCGCCACGGCGAAGTCGACAACCCCGAGGGCATCCTCTACGGCAGGATCCCCGGCTTCGGGCTGACCGAGCGCGGTCACGAGATGGCGCGCCGGGTCAGTGAGCACTTCGCGGAGGCCGACACGCAGCCCGTCGCGCTCGTCGCCTCCCCGCTGCTGCGCGCGCAGCAGACGATGGCCCCGCTGTCCGAGCGCCTCGGTCTGCCGGTGACCACCGACGACCGCGTCATCGAGGCGGCGAACTCGTTCGAGGGGCAGAAGCTCTCGGCACGCAAGCTCAGCGAACCGAAGAACCTCGTGCGCCTCTATAACCCGCTCATCCCCTCGTGGGGCGAGCCCTACCGGCAGATCGTGCTGCGGATGCAGGCGGCCATGGCCAGCCTCCGAGCCCGGCTCGCACCCCACGGCGAGGACGCCGAGGCCGTCGTCGTCTCCCATCAGCTTCCGATCTGGATGGCCAGGCTCGCCGGCGAAGGACGCTCCCTCGTCCACGACCCGCGCAAACGCGAATGCGCTCTGGCCTCTGTCACGAGTTTCACATTCGACTCGTCCACACTGGTATCCGTGAGCTACGAGAACATCTGCGCGGATCTCCAGCCCGGCCACGCGGTGGCAGGAGCATGATCGGCGACAACCGGCCCCTCGGCCGACGAGCGGTCCTCTCCGGCATCGTCGCAGGCACAGCGCTCGTCCTCAGCGCGTGCAGCGAGAACGACGACCTCGCCGCCCAGGCGGGATCCGATCAGGGGTACGTCTCCGGATCCGGCGTCGTCTCCCAGGTGCCGTTCAAAGACCGCGGCGAACCGCTCGACCTGAGCTTCACGACGATCGACGGCACGCAGATGTCGCTGGCCGACATCCGCCCGAAGCCCGCCGTCATCAACCTCTGGTACGCCGCGTGCCCGCCCTGCCGAGTGGAGGCCCCCGACCTCAAAGCCGTCTCCGAGGAGTTCGCCGACCGGGCACAGTTCATCGGCGTCAACGTCCGGGACCAGGAGCCCGAGGCGAGCGCGTTCATCGCGAACTACCAGATCCCGTACCCGAACATGATCGACTCGAACGGTGACATGGTCGCCCTCCTCTCCGGTGTCCTGCCGCCGCAGGCGACGCCGTCGACCGTCATCCTCGACGCGCAGGGCCGTGCCGCGGCCCGTGTCGTCGGCGCCGTCGACGAGTCGACTCTCAGGGGACTCATCGAGGACGTGCTGGCGGAGTGAGTGGGATCGGGGCGGACTTCGCCCAGGCGGTGCTCACCGGTCCTCTGCTGCTCGCGGCCGGTGCCGCAGCGCTTGCCGGACTCGTCTCCTTCGTCTCTCCGTGTGTGCTCCCGCTCGTGCCCGGCTACGTCGGCTATGTCACGGGACTGAGCGGGTCCTCCCTCAAGGACAAGGAGACGTGGCGCGTGGTCCTCGGGATCACGCTCTTCGTGCTCGGGTTCACCATCGTCTTCGTCATCCTCGGCACCGGCTTCTCCGCCCTCGGCGCCCTGTTCTCCCAATGGCAGGACATCGTCATCCGGATCCTCGGCGTCGGAGTGATGATCGCCGGGCTCGTCTTCATGGGAGCCTTCGGGTTCCTCCAGAGGGAACGGCGGATCCAGAAGAAGCCGAAGGCGGGACTCTGGGGTGCGCCGGTGCTCGGAGCGACGTTCGCGATCGGGTGGGCACCCTGTGTGGGGCCCACGCTCTCAGCCGTGCTGACGATGTCGCTGAGTTTCGGCTCCGACGGAACGCTGTGGCGCGGCGCCTTCCTCGCGTTCGTCTACTGCCTCGGCCTCGGCATCCCCTTCATCTTCCTGGCGATCGCCATCCACAAGGGTGCCGGCCGCCTCTCCTGGGTGCGCGAGCACCAGACGACGATCGTGCGCATCGGCGGCGCCCTGCTCATCGCGCTCGGCTTCGTCATGGCCATCGGACTGTGGAACCAGTGGATGAATTCCCTGCAGGGACTCATCTACGGATTTGAAGTGGTGATCTAGTGGCAGACAAGACTGCTGACAACACGACGACCGCGGGCGGCCGCGACGCAGGCCCGACGGCGCCCGCGTCGGGGAAGGGCCCGGATCGCACCGCTGTGACCCAACCGCAGCTCGGCTTCATCGGCATGTGCCGGTGGGCGTGGCGGCAGCTGACGACGATGCGCGTGGCGCTCATCCTCCTCCTCGTCCTCGCGCTCGCGTCGATCCCCGGCTCACTGCTGCCGCAGCGGATCCAGGATCCGGGGCGGGTGAACACCTTCCTCGACGAGAACGGGGCGTGGGGAGGCTTCCTCGACGCCATCGGAATGTTCGACGTCTACTCCTCGATCTGGTTCTCCGCGGTCTACCTGCTGCTGATGATCTCGCTGGTCGGATGCATCGTCCCACGCGCCGGCCAGCACTGGAAGGCGATGCGCTCCGCGCCTCCCAAGGGACCGCGGCGGCTGGGAAGGATGCCCGGATACGTGGCGTTCACCTCGGCGGAGGTCGAGGACGGGGAACTCACCGACGAGGAGTTCCTCGACGCCGCGCAGGCCCGGCTGAAGAAGCTCGGCTACCGCACCTCCCGCTACGGTGACCATGTCGCGGCCGAACGCGGCTACCTGCGCGAGACCGGCAACCTCGTCTTCCACATCGCGGTCCTCATGACGACCCTGACCATGGCGATCGGATCGCTCTTCGGGTACGAGGGTCAGCGCGTCCTCGTCGAGGGGGACACGTTCACGAACTCCCTCGTCGCCTACGATTCCTTCGATCCGGGCACCTACTACGATCCCGACAATCTTCCCCAGTTCCGCCTCACCCTCGACGACTTCGAAGCGACCTTCGACGACCAGGCCCTCGGCAACCAGTTCGGTCAGCCCCGCACCTTCGAAGCGCAGGTGACGTCGACGGTGAACGGGAAGTCGAAGACGGAGACGCTCAAGGTCAACGAACCCATCCGCGTCGCCGACACCGGCATCTACCTCACCGGCAACGGGTACGCTCCCGAGGTGACGGTGCGGGACGCGACGGGCAAGGTCGTGCGCTCCGGCCCACAGGTCTTCATCCCCGCCAACGGCGACCCCGGCTACACCTCGGAGGGGGCCATCAAGGTTCCCGATGCCGCGGGTGAGCAGATGGGATTCGTCGGCGTCCTGCTGCCGACGGCGACGCAGAACGAGCAGGGCGACCTCGTTTCGAACTTCGCCGAGCTGCGCAATCCCTACCTCGTCATGAGCGGGTACACCGGTGATCTCGGCCTCGATTCGGGGGTGCCGCAGTCGGTGTACACCCTCGACGCCTCGAGGATGACGCAGATGACCGATGCCTCGGGTGATCCGCTCGTCATCCAGCTCGTTCCGGGGGAGACGCAGCAGCTGCCCAATGGCGGTTCGGTGACGTTCGACGGGGTCAGGCGCTTCATCGCCGTCGACATCTCCCAGGACCCGACCCAGGCGCTCATGTTCATCAGCTCCGCCCTCGTCCTCATCGGCCTCGGACTCTCCCTGTTCATCCCGCGCCGTCGGATGTGGGTGCGGATCAAGGGCGCCGATGTCGAAGTGGCGGCGCTCGCCCGCGGCGAGGATCCGATGGTCGAACGCGCCGCGCGCGAACTCGCCAAGGACCTCGGCAGCGAGAGCCGCGACGACGATGACGACAGGGAAAGATGAGCCGGGCCTACTACAGGGAGTAGAATCGTGTTCGTGTGCTGCCCTGCAGCGAGCATGGCAGTCCGACAACGCTAGGAATTGAGCACCTCACGGTGCGGAGGAATCATGGACGTCAACCTTGATCTGGCGATGTGGTCGAACCAGCTCATCGTCTCCGCGATGGTCGTCTACGCCGTTGCGATGATCTTCTACGCCTTCGACCTCTTCGGCGGACGTGAGCTCAAGCGCTCCGAAGGTGCGACGGTCGCCGCGAAGCCGAGCACCGTCAGACGCACCAACAGGCGGACCGCGACAGCTCTGCTCGATCGGCCGGGTGCCGGTGACGACTCCGGCTCCGGGTCGGCGTCCGGCGGTGCCGAGGACCTCAAGGGCCGTGCCCGTCGCGGCGCCCGCATCGGCACCTCGCTGCTCGTCCTCGCCATCATCCTCCACGTCGCCTCGGTGCTCACCCGCACGTTCTCGGTGATGCGTGTGCCGTGGGGCAACATGATGGAGTACGTGCTCACGGCGACGGCCATCACCGTCATCGTCTACCTCATCGTGCTCACCCGCAAGGACATCCGCTACCTCGGGACCTTCCTCTCCGGTGCGGTGCTGCTCTCCCTCGGCCTGGCGATCACGGTGTTCTACACGCCCGCCGCGCAGCTCATCCCGGCGCTCGACTCCTACTGGATCGCCATCCATGTGCCGATCGCGATCCTCTCGACCGCTCTGCTCTCGATCTCCGCGATCCTCGCCGTCTTCCAGATCCTCAAGACCGTCAGCGAGGACAAGGATCCCAAACTGCTGCGCTTCATGCGCCGCCTGCCGTCGAGCACCGACCTCGAGCGCACTTCTTACATGCTCGCCGCGGTCGGCTTCATCACGTGGACATTCACCCTCATCGCTGGCGCCATCTGGGCCGAGGTCGCCTGGAGCCGCTACTGGGGCTGGGACACGAAGGAGATCTGGACCTTCGTCGTCTGGGTCATCTACGCCGCCTACCTCCACGCCCGTGCGACCCGCGGCTGGGGTCCGACGAAGGTCGCCGTCCTCAACCTCATCGGCATCGCCTCGGTGATCTTCAACTTCACCGTCGTCAACGTCTACTTCAACGGACTCCATTCCTACTCCGGGCTCGGGTGAGGCTCTCTCCTCCCTACCGAGACCGTTTGTGGTCGATAAACCGAGGCCGAAACGCCGTTTGAGCGTTTCGGCCTCGGTTTATCGACCACTACTGCGTTGGTTCGCGCCGAGGCGGGAGCGGTGGCCGTTGCCGCTGGTCACCACCCCGTGTGCGGTCGGAAAACCGAGCCAGATCGGCCATTTTCGCGTTTTGGCCTCGGTTCTTCGACCACAACTGGGGTCATGACTCAGGTGATACAGGGGTGGGTAGCGCCGTCACGGCCAGTACCATGGCCCCATGGCCTCAGCTGCGTGCCCCCGGCCTTGTGCGCGGCGCCTGAAGGACACAGAAGGCACTCGATCGGGCTGAAGTCAGCGCGTCGGCTGCTCTCCGCCGTTGACGGCGAACGTTTGGCCGGTGATCTGACCGGCGCCGGCCGATGCGAGAAACCATATGGTCTCTGCGATGTCCTCCGGAGCCCCGGCGCGCTTCGTCATCGCAGCTTCGATGAGCGATGCCCGGCGCTCGTCGGTGAGGTTGTCACCGAAGAACTCCGTGTCTGCGATGTATCCCGGAGAGACGACGTTGGCGGTGATTGCGCGGGCGCCGACCTCGCGCGCCAGGCCGATGTTCCATGACGCGATTCCGGCCTTGGCGGCACCGTAGGACTCCGCGCCCTTGTCGGCGGCGATGGATCCGATCGACAGGATGCGACCGTTCTCGCGCATGCTCGGCAGAAGAGCGCTTGTCATGAGCACGGCGCTGAGAAGATTGGCGTCGAGGTTCGCATGCCATGCCGCCGCGATGTCGGCGAGGCTGGCGGGTCGCGGGCGTTCGAAATCGGTGTTGCCCCCGGCATTGTTGATGAGGACGTCAACGGCTTCCAGCTGTCCTGCGAATCGTTCGACCTGGCCGGAATCGGTGCCGTCGACCGGTCTCGCAACGACGTCACCCTCGACTTCCCGGGCAGCTGCCTCGAGGACGCTCCGGCGCCGCCCGGTGATGATGACGTGCTCGCCCTCCCGTGCGAAGCGTTCTGCGCAGGCGCGGCCTATACCGGTTCCGCCCCCAGTGATGACGATTGTGCGTGGCATGGTCAGTCACTCCGTTCAGATCTAAATGTTTAGGTCTAAACACGGTAGGCTGAAGACATGAGCTCTGACAACCCTGGCGACGCTGCTGATTCGATCACCGGTGCTTGGGCACGCGAACGCCCCGACCTGCCAGGCGACTCGATCGGCATCGTGACGCGGATCTGGCATGCGTCGAAACTGCTCGGAGATGACCGGAATCGACTGCTGAGGCGACACGATGCCGATCCGGCCACGCTTGATCTGCTGTCGACACTGCGACGCGGAGGACAGCCGTATCGGATGTCGACGGGTGAGCTGGCGAGAGCATCGCTCATCACCAAGGGAGCGATCACGCAGCGGGTCGATCGTGCAGAGGCGCAAGGGTACGTGCGCCGTGTGACCGCGCCTGGAAGGAAAGTCGCGGAAGTCGAGCTGACCGACCGTGGGCGGCGGGTCAGTGACGAATTGGTTGAGGCCGTCCTGCGCCACGAGGAAGGGCTGCTTGCGGGTCTCCCACAGCATGAGCGTGATGATCTGGCAGCGTCACTCCGACGTCTGCTCGCACATCTCCATAGGGTGCTCGGCGCTCAAGGTGATGGCAACCCAGGACAGGTCGGCACCCGCGACTGACGCCGGCCTCAGCCCGTGTGGCCGCGGCCCTCTCCCTTGGAGCCTTCTGAGCCGTGCTCGTCCTCGGAGTCCGGGTCGTCGGGACGGTCCTCGGGATCGAGGGTGTCACCGGGAGGGGTCTCGGAGTCGGTCGGTTCGTCGTCACGGGGGCGATGCTTGCCGAGCTTGACCTCGCGGTCGACCTGGCGGAGGTAGTCCTCGTCGTCGTCGGGGGCGGTGGGTCCGCTGCGCCTCGGCGAGGGGTCGGGCCTGGCCTCGGAACCGCGCCCGAACACGTACCAGAGGACGAAGCCGATGATCGGGATGATGAGGATGATGAGCGCCCAGACGGGCTTGGGCAGGACTCGGACGAGACTCCGATCGCGCAGCAGACAGTCGAAGAGTCCGTACAGTGTGATCGCTGCCGCTAGGACTATCCCGGCAATGAGTACTCGAGCCATGGATCAAGGATAGTCGACCAACCTGAAGACCCGCTCAGTCAGGGGGTGATGAGTTTCGACAGGACGCATTGCCCGATCACCGGTGCACGGCTGCACCCCGGACGGCCGCGCGCGGTTCTGAGAGTCCACGCAGGCTGACCCGACTAGAATGGGTGCAATGCGCAGCTTCTGGATCTACACCCTCGCCCGGCTCGGCATCATCGTCGCCGTCGGGCTGCTTCTCCAACCCTTCCTCGGGTTCACTCTCGTCATGGCCGTCGCGGCGATCCTCATCGGCGCACTCATCAGCTACCTCGCGCTTGGTGGGATGCGGGCGAAGGTCGCCGGCGACATCGAGCACCGGCTCGCCAACCGCAGGAAGTCCAGGAAGCGCAAGGGCGCCGATGAGTCGTTCGAGGACAGCCTCGTCGATGAGAACGCCGCCGACGAGGCCGCAGCGACTGAGACGAAGTCAGAAGCCAAGAAGCCCGAATCGGGAGCCTGAGACTCCCACAGCTCCGCTGCCGAGCTCGGCACTCAGTCGCTGAGCACGAGTGCCGTCCGCGGCTTCCCGCCGCAGAGATCGACTAGAGCGCCAGGCCGAGCGCCATGAGCGCCGCGAAGCACAGTGCCGTGAGTCCCGTCGACTTGATCGTCGGAATGAGCCCTTCGCCGGTCGTCCCGCTGAGCACGGTCTTCAGCGGTGAGAGCGCGGGCACGAGAGCAAGCACCGCAAGCGCCACAGCAGGGTGCCCGTCGAGGATGGCGAGAGCCAAGAGCGCGAAGGGTGTGAGGACGAGCATCGCGTAGGCGATGCGCGCGCGATGGTCGCCGAGGCGGACGGCGAGAGTGATCTTCCCCGCCTCGGTGTCGGTGGGGATGTCGCGAAGATTGTTGACCATGAGCACCGCCGAGGCGAGCAGCCCGATCGAGACGGCCCCTGTCCACCCGCTCAGGGTCAGGGCTCCCACCTGCATCCACATCGTGCCGAGGGTGGCGACGAGACCGAAGAAGATGAAGACGAACACCTCGCCCAGTCCGAGGTACCCGTAGGGCCGCGTCCCGCCGGTGTAGAACCACGCGGCGGCCACAGCCGCGGCCCCGACGAGGAGGAACCACCACGCCTGCGAGATGAGGACGAGCGCGATTCCGACGAGACCGGCGATGCCGAAGCAGATGAACGCCGCGCGCTTGACCGCTGACGGCTCGGCGAGACCGGTCGCCGTCAGCCGCACAGGTCCCACACGCACATCGTCGGTGCCGCGGACGCCGTCGGAGTAGTCGTTGGCGTAGTTCGAGCCGATCTGGAGGAACAGGGAGACGAGGAGGGCGAGGAAGCCCTTGAAGACGATCCCCGAGAACGAGTGCTCGTGCCCGTCGTTCGTGTAGTCGCCGATGATGAACGACGTGAAGCCCCCGACCGCTCCGATCGCCGCTCCGGTGCCGATGAGCACGGGGGCGAGTGCGAGCGGCAGCGTCCGCAGTCGCGCGCCGGAGAACCACTGCGCGGCAGTTGCCATAGGGGTCGGACACCTTCCTCCGGGTTGGTTGAACCGTCTCATATTACCGAGAGTTCACTTGATCGGGAATTTCCCTCCGGTCATCGATCGGTCACGGTTCGGTGAGCATCTGCAGCCGTGCCCGGGCCACCTCGGCGGCCTGTCTGCGGTCGGGTTTGCCGATCGAACGGACGGGGATCTCATCGACGACGAGGACCTCCCGCGGAAGCATTCCCGCCGTGTCCGGGGGGACGAGGCCGCGCAGCACCTCACCGAGTCCGGTGGGGGATCCCGATCGTGCCCGCACCGCCTCCGAGGCTGCCTCGCCGAGGCGGACGAGGGCGACGATCCGCTGGCCCCACTCCGCATCGGGCACGGAGGTGACGAGCACCTCGGCGATGCCGTGGCCCTGCCAGGCCGGCAGGAGGGCGGATTCGAGGGCGTGCGGGGAGACGTTCTCCCCGCCGGAGACGATGACGTCATCGACGCGGCCGAGGACGCTGAGCACCCCGTTATCGATCCGCCCGAGGTCGGAGGTGCGGATCGTCCTCCCCGCACCCGTGCCCACGAGGGCCGGGGAGTCGATCGGGGTGAGGGCACCGTCCCCGGCGATGGCGACGTAGGCGTCGGCGACGACGGGTCCGGTGAGGTCGATCGTGCCGGCCTCGGTGATGCTCACCTCCACGCCGTCGAAGGGTCGGCCGTCGTAGACGCACCCGCCCGCGGTCTCCGACATCCCGTAGGTCCGCACGATCTTCAGCCCCGCCGCTTCCGCTCCTTCGAGCAGGGCGGGGGAGATCGCGGATCCGCCGAGGAGGATCGCCGTGAAGTCCGCAGCCGCCGAGGTGGCCGCGGGGTCGGCGAGGATCCGGTGCAGCTGCGTGGGGACGAGGGAGGTGTACCGCGGGCGCTCGCCTCCGCGGGCGACGAGCGCCCGGACGTCCTCGGCGAAGTTCGCTGCGGTGAACGAGGCGGCGGTCGAGCGGACCGGGTCCTCCCCGGCCAGGCGCGCGCGCATTTCGACCTGGAAGCCCGCGATGTGGTTGACCGGCAGGGTGAGGTACCAGCGGCCGGGACCGGAGAGGAAGCGCTCCGTCGCCCGCGCCGAGGTGGTCAGGGCCTCGGACGAGAGGGCGACGGCCTTCGCTGCCCCCGTCGACCCCGAGGTGTGGAGGATGAGGGCGGGGGAGGGTCCGTCTCCGCGCCAGAGGGCGGGGTCCGCCTCGGCGATGGACCCGGTCCGGGAGGTCGGCAGGAGGAGGATCGACTCCCCGGCAAGGGCCCGGTCGATCGCCTCCGGCAGCTGTGCTGGGGTCAGCTCTGCCACGGGCTCAGTAGTACCAGGGGAACGCCTGGACTGGCGTTGACTGGTGTTGGCAATGTTTGAACACTATAGCTGACCAGGGGTTTTAGCGTTGGCTATGTTGTCTGAAGTTGGTCATTTTTAACTCTCTTGCGGACTCTGTGCGGACTAGAGTGGCTCCATCTTGAACTGGCTTACATCATCTCACCGATCTACTGCGGTGCCACATTGGTTCAAATCTTCGAGTGCGTTCGGACCTGTTAAGTCGAGCTATCAAATCTGTATTTCTCAGTTGCCCAAGGTGTGGGGTCGGTTTCGTACTGAAGCATCTGCTACGGATAGACTGCAAGCGGTGGTACCGGCGTTAATTTGCGCCTTGTGAGGTTCTCACTACGTTGGTCTATCGCGCCGGCCCGGACGCGAACTCACGGAAGTACTGCTGTGGCTGAATACTGGTGCAATTGAAGGAGACTCGTCGGTGTCGAGACTGAGCGAACTGCTAAGGCAGGCGCGTAAGACTGATCCACAACTCGGTGCCGATCTGGAAAATGAGATTGCAGCTCTGACGAAACGTCGCACGTTTGGTCTTGTCTTCGAACAGCATCAGCCTGAAGCAGTTGAGTTGCCTGGACGACCAGTGCGACGAGGCGACAAGGTCAGGGTGCTTGCGCCTCGTGGGAAGACACGAACTGGAGACCAGCAGTTGTGGCGTGTCATTCGGACCGAGCATGTCGATGGGCAGCGGTTGGCTCATCTGGCTCAGTTAGATGGTGAGGAGCCGAAGACGCACACCGCGCTCATCGACGATGTAGTAGTTGTCGCAGAATTCCGAGATCGAATCTTTCCTGGTCTAGTCGAGACAGGCAGGGTCGAACGGGGTCGAGACAAGCCATTCCACTCGGTCATTAACGCCGAGAACTACCACGCCTTGGAGACACTGACGTACACCCACCGGCATTCCATCGACGCGATCTACATCGACCCGCCGTACAACTCCGGTGCTAGGGACTGGAAATACAACAACAATTACGTTGCTAGCGACGATGACTATCGGCACTCTAAGTGGCTGGCGTTTATGGAGCGACGTCTGAAGGTCGCACGTGAGCTACTCAAGCCCGAGGACTCAGTGCTTATCGTGACGATTGACGAGAAGGAGTACCTACGGCTCGGGCTGTTACTGGAGCAGACCTTCCCCGCAGCGCGGATTCAGATGGTGTCCTCATTGGTAAATCCAAAGGGCGTTGCCCGCGGACAAGAATTCTATCGAGTCGATGAATACCTGTACTTCGTATACATCGGTGATGCCGCCGTCCAGAAGAGTTCTGACCCCATGATCCTGACAGGGCGTCGTGAACATGAGGTAGACAGCGAAGCAACTCGATCAATTCGCTGGGGGAATTTGCTTCGATCCGGCTCGGATGCTCGCCGAGTAGACCGGCCACATCAGTTCTATCCCATCTTTTTATATGAGAGTACTGGGCGCCTTCACAGCATCGGGGAGCCGCTGTTGCCTGCCACAGCCGACCGCGAACAAGTCGAAGTTCCGCTCGGAACTGTGGCTGTGTGGCCGATTCGAAGAAATGGATCAGAGGGTAGATGGATGGTGGGCGCTACTGCATTACGTTCCCTGTTTGCTAAAGGATATGCATCAGTCGGACGATTCGACGGCACGAGCAGAGTCTCATTCCGATATGTAACTGAGAACCTGAGAAAACAGATCAGCGACGGGATAATCGTCGTAGAAGGACACGATGACGCTGGGACAGCCGTCCTTCGATACAGTGATGACGCTGTAATCGCTGACAATCCCAAGACTATGTGGAACAAGCTGTCGCATAGTGCTAGTGAGTACGGTTCAACGCTACTCGGAGAGATTCTGCCCGATCGCAAGTTTCCATTCCCGAAGTCGTTGTATGCCGTCGAAGACACCCTCCGGTTCTTTGTGAAGGACAAACCTGAGGCCGTGATATTGGACTTCTTTTCAGGATCTGGGACGACTGCTCATGCCGTCATGCGACTAAACAAGCAAGATGATGGTCGTCGTCAGTCGATATCGGTGACAAACAACGAAGTTTCGGCTAAGGAGCAAATAGAGCTTCGTAAGCAGAGATTTCGACCTGGAGATGCTGAGTGGGAGGCGCTTGGCATATGCGACTACATCACGAAGCCTCGCCTTACGGCGGCGATCACTGGTAAGACCCCGCAAGGTGAGCTGATTAGAGGGGATTATAGGTTCACGGACGAATTTGCGATGTCGGACGGCTTCGAGGAAAATGCAGCGTTCTTTACGTTGACTTATGAAGCTCCCTTATCAATACGGCACAACCGGGCATTTGGGCGCGTCGCGCCGATGCTGTGGTTGCGGGCAGGGTCGCGCGGTCGGATCATCTACGACCTGGGCGAGGACGGCTGGGACGTTGCCAGGTCGTACGGAGTGCTCGCGAACTTGGACCAAACTGACAAGTTCGTGGCGGCGGTGATCGACCGTCAGAGCGTCGAAATCGCTTACGTGGTCACAGACGACGAAAGCGCCTTTCAGATAGTGTGCCGGGAGCTGCCCGACGAGGTCATTCCCGTGAGATTGTACGAATCGTACCTCCAGAACTTCGAGATCAGCATGGGGCGGAGCCAGTAAATGCGATACACGCTTAAGGATTATCAGGCCGAAGCCGTCCGTGAGGTGTTGCGGAACTTCGAACGTGCTCGCGACTCTCACCGCCGCTACGGTGCACTCTCGCAGTTCTCGCTAACGGCGACGACCGGCGCGGGTAAGACCGTGATGGCCGCAGCTGTTATCGAGGCGCTGTTCTTCGGAAACGACGAGTTTGATTTCGAGCCCGATCCGGGAGCTGTAGTCCTCTGGTTCTCAGACGACCCATCGCTAAACGAGCAGTCGCGTGCCCGCATCCAGGCAGCCGCGAGCGAACTGGATTATCGCCTTCAGCCAGTTTCAGCTGACTTCACCGATGTTCACTTTCGGCCGCGCACGGTGTACTTCCTGAACACACAGAAGCTGAGTAAGAACTCGAAGCTTGTCCGCAGTGCCACGGGGCGAATCGAATCGTCTGACGCGGGCCTGTTCGAACCAGTGGGGCCTCCTGACAACGCCCAGACGTC
Source organism: Brevibacterium metallidurans (assembly GCF_037101285.1). Taxonomy (NCBI): domain Bacteria; kingdom Bacillati; phylum Actinomycetota; class Actinomycetes; order Micrococcales; family Brevibacteriaceae; genus Brevibacterium; species Brevibacterium metallidurans. The sequence continues at coordinate 22,094 of NZ_BAAAAF010000014.1, read as the reverse complement.
GATCTACGACACGATTACTAACACTATCGCCAATGAAGGTCTCACCCTCTACCTCGTCTTGGACGAAGCACATAGGGGCATGGGCACTCGGGCGAGCGAGCGGTCCACGATCGTGCAACGGCTTATCAACGGACAGGGCTCAGTGCCGCCTATGCCGGTGGTATTTGGTATCTCAGCTACTGTTGAACGATTCGAGATCGCGATGAAGGAAGCAAAGGGCCGGGACGCACTGCCCTCCGTGCAGGTTGACTCCGCGCGCGTGCAAGCCTCTGGACTCCTTAAGGATGACATTGCGTTGTCGATCCCTGCCGAGGACGGTCCCTTCGAGACAGTGCTGCTGACCAGAGCAGTGGAGAAGGTCAAGCACTCCCAGAACGCATGGGAAGACTACGCACGCGAACAGGGGGAGTCAGAGGCTGTCTGTCCGCTTCTGGTCGTCCAGGTCGGTGACAAACCCTCGCATGAGACGCTCGCTCAGACGTTGGACACGATCTACGAGGCATGGCCGGAGCTACCCAGTGACGCGGTCGCGAACGTATTCGGCGAGCACACCGACCTCACCATCAGGCAACAGACTGTGCCGTACATAGAGCCGCAACGGGTGCAGGACGCGACCCATGTGCGGGTGTTGCTGGCAAAGAGCGCGATCTCCATGGGATGGGATTGCCCTCGTGCCGAGGTGCTCGTCTCGTTTCGACCCGCCAAAGACCGCACTCACATTACTCAGCTGCTCGGGCGGATGATGCGGGCGCCGCTTGCCCGTCGCATCCCCGGCAACGAAATACTGAATTCGGTCGATTGCCTGCTGCCGTTGTTCGACCGAAAGACTGCGACAAGTGTCGCGAAGCTGCTGATGAAGGGCGCGACGAGCAAGGACGCTGCCGAGGGAGAAGATGGCGGTGGTGGTCTGGGCCGCAGGGTGTTGTTCGACCCCATCCCGCTCTACGCGAACCCGGTTGTGGCGCAGGCAGTGTGGGAGCGGTTCGCAGCGATCTCCTCGGTGACGATTCCGAAGAAGAACGTTAAACCCGTCCGCAGGCTCACCGCGCTGGCCACGGCTCTATCAAAGGATCACCTCGTGGACGAGGCCGTGGAGCAGGCACACAAGCACCTCCACGCAGTTCTCGACGGACGCACCGTGCAACACAAGGCGAAGATCGAAAAGGCACGCGACGACGTGCTCACTATGGAGGGTGAGGAAGTCCTCGGTCGAGTCGGTGGCGGGTTATCCTATCGTGCCTTCTCCGTTAGCGCTGATCCGCGTGCAATCGAGGACTATTACCGTACTGCTACCCGTGTCCTGAGCCCTGCTCTGTGCGCCAGTTACGTCGATCACCTTGTCGGGCCGGATGGAGGCGAGGATGATCTCCTCGAAGCGCATATTACCGTCGCCTCCCTCGGGCGCGTGCCTGAGATCGGCCAAGCTATCGAGCAGGAGGCCGATACTCTGGCCCGTGAATGGCTCTCGCAGACCCGTGTCGCGCGTAAGGGACTTACCGACGAGCGCCAAGCTGAGTACGACGGCCTCGAGGCGATGTCCACCACACCGGAGCCCATTAGCCTCGCTGTCCCGAAGAACGGTCAGGCGGATACCAAAGTGCGCCATCCCGACGGCACCGAGGAAGACCTGCCCACCCGGGAGATGCATTTGCTTGCCTCGGCGGACGGGACGGTTCCAATCGCTTTGAACGAATGGGAGCGCCAGGTCCTTGACTCCGAAGTTGCGCAACCTGGCTTCCAAGCCTGGTACCGAAATCCAGACCGTGCCGTGAAGGAGTCCCTTGCTGTGGCGTACAAAGACGAGGTGGGCGACTGGAAGGCGCTACGTCCGGACTTCGTATTCTTCGGCACGAACCATGACGGTAGCGTTGCGGTGGACCTCGTGGACCCGCACGGCCACCACCTCTCCGATGCACTGCCAAAGCTACGCGGCCTCGCCGACTTCGCCGAGCGTTTCACTGGCGCCTTCCGCCGCATCGAGTCCGTGGCCGAGACAGGCGGAGTGTTGCGCGTGCTCGATATCACCAAGCCCTACGTACGCGCGGCGATTCGCGACACTCAGAGCGCCAAGGCTCTCTATGAGTCGGAGTTGGCCAGTGACTACTGACCTGCTCACCCAACTCTGTCCTCTCCCCAGGCTAGTGATCGATTTCCGCGGCGCGGGGAGCTTCTGACCATGGGCGCGACACAGGAACCATCGCAACGAGCGGCCATCCAAGCGGAGGTGACCCGTATTCACGAGAGCGCCATCTTCTCCGCGCAGGGCCAGTTCGAAGCGTCCAAAGCGTGGAGGGCACTCCATTGGACTCTCGGAGTCTTCACTGCGGCGTTGACTACAGTGGCCGCGGTGCTGACGTTTGCCACCGAAGCCCAGAGCGCGTCGGGAGTCTTGACGGTGGTCGCGGCCATTGCAGCCGCAATCTTGACGAGTAGCCGTCCTGACAAACTTGCTGAGCGAGCCATCGCTCGGGGCAACGATTACACGACGTTGCGGAACGACGCCCGGCGTCTACTACACGTGCAGGTTCCCAACGATGAAATCCGCGCTCTCCGGGAGGCGCTTGACGGACTTGCCGGGCGTGCTTCCGATCTCGACCACACTTCAGATCTGATTCCTCGGTTCGCCTACAACAAGGCCAAGCGGAACATCGAACGGAAGGGTGGTCAACAGTTTGAGGTGGATGCCTCATGAGTGCGACAACTGCCTCTTTGTTGGAGTCACTGATCCGGGCGATGACTCCAGATGAGGTGGCGCGCACTGCGGCAGCGCGGCACCGCAAGGAAGTTGAGGACTGGCTGACCGCCGACCTAGAAATCATCCGTATGCGGGAGACGGGCTCATGGCATCACGGTACCGCGTTAGATAGGTTCAGCGATGTGGACTACTTCGTCACGATGCGTGGCAGTCGTCCATTAGCCTCTGGGGCGGCGATTGAAGCCCTGCTTTCATCGCTGTCGCGCGGCATCAACGGAGCTCTGGTTTCGATTGATCGGCCATCCGTTCGGCTGCGGTACTTCGATGACGGTCCTGACGTCGAGATCACGCCTGCCTACTACCAGGACACGGACGACTACGACATTCCCGACCCCGATGGGAGTGGGTGGATACGCAGCAATCCGGCAACCCACCTGAAGTACGTGGATCGTGCGCAGAGGGAGACAGCGGGTCGCGCCAAAGGCCTCATCCGCCTCGTGAAGACCTGGAAAACGTGGAACAACGTCCCGCTGTCATCGTTCTACCTGGAGATGCGCGTTGCGCAGTACACGCTCGATAATAAGCCGATCATCTACGACCGGGACCTTCGCAACTTCTTCAGGGGGCTCGCCAACAACGGTCTGCGGGAGATGAACGACCCGACGAACTACGGGCGGCGAATCACGACAGGCACGAGCAGCCTCGCAGAGTCGGTCACGGCGAAGTACGCGGTCGAAGAGGCCGCGCGCTTATCACGGCTCGCGCGCGAGGCCGCGGAAGACGACGACCATCCCACTGCGATTCGTCATCTGCTCACCCTTTTCAATTGCGACACCTGACGGTGGGACGCAATCTTCTCGTCACCGGGGGATCGTGTACAGGCCACGGACCCACCGTGTAGGTGAGATGATTCTCTCAAACGGGCGGTGGAGCGAGGTGATCTAGCAACTCACGAAGCGCCGTCTGTTCGGCGGTTGGGCGCACAGACTCGCGGTGTCGAAGCCACTCGACTGTGTCACGTACGGACTCCTGATCGGCGTCAGGGAGCGAGGGCTGGGTGGACTCACGCACGCGAGCGACTTGCTCGTGCAAAGCGTCTGCGGCGTCGGGCACTGGGTCGATCACTTCGAGTCCGTCTTTGATCGACCGAGGGGTGACGGTTGGGTGGCCGTCGGGCGCAAACCACAGTCCATGAAGGAGCCCGATCCGGTATCCAGCGGGCCAGACGCCCAGGTCATCGGACTCTAAACAGGGGTCGAGCCCGTCCCACTTCACTACGAACGTCTGTCGCATAGCACGCTGCCCCACCGCGACCCCAAGTTCCTGCTGATGGTGCGTCTCAACGGCGGATAGATTGGCGGCCTCCAGCCGACGGCGCAGGTCGCCCGAGTGAAACGTTGCGGGCTGCTCAATGAGATCCCGAATCAGCAATGCTGGCCGCCCTTCAGAGAATAGGCCTAGACGGCGCACGGCCCATCGAGTCCAAGTCAATCCGCCGTCCAGCGCTAGATCTACCATTTCGTCACGGATGTCGGGCATGCGGCCACGGCCATGGCCGCCGCCAAACTGGTTCCTAATGAGGCCGAGGCTGCCAGCGATCTTTCGAGCCTGGGAAGCCGCTCTAGTGAACTCGCCACCCCGGGCAAGAGCGTGGCCAGGTTGATCCGCGAGGAGGTCGTGGGCCCGCCCGATGCTTTTTTCGTATGAGTCGTTCGGTTGCGCAGGTTCGCCTGCGATGTCCAGCGCGACTCGGGCAGTAGCTTCGACCAGGCACTTGATGTCGCTCAGCGCCTGACCATCATCGTCTGCGTCCAGCGAGCGATGCAGTCGTCCCAATTCGACGGTGATGCATTCCCAGTGCTCGTCGCCCAGGAACCGCGGGCGCTGAATCTGGAACCGGTCGTATCTCTCGGCGGGCACGTTGCCTCCTGGCTCTTGAATCTCATCCCTAATTCTGCCAGCGTACAACCGCCGTCGGCAGTGTAGCAGTCTGGAAATGGTGCCTCGGTCGAGTTCGAACAAGCTCTCCAACACCCGAGCACAGTCGTGGGAGCCGCTTGCCAGATGGAGCTTCCGGAACTGTCGATGCCAGATTATTCGTACTTGATCCGAGCATCCTGCGCGGTCACCCCGAGCGCGGTGGCGACGTCCTCCCACTGGTACCCCGCGGCCAGGGCCTCGGCGATGATCGCACGTCGAGCTTGTTCGGCGGCGAGTTCCACCAGCCGGACGGCTCCAACCATGTCGCCGTAATCGTCGGCGTCGGTTATCCCAACGGAGATCGTGATCAGCGTGCCTAGGGCACCAGCACGCTTGATCATCAGGTCGCTGAACTCCCGGTCGTTTGTCATCCTGCCGTCTCCTTCGCCTTTGCACGCCCCACTGCGCGGTATACGGTCGCACGACCAATGTTCATGAGTCGAGCGACTTCTCCTACGGATTCGCCCGCTGCCACGAGCGCCGCCACGTGTCGGTCCTGTGCGGGGGAGAGCTTCGGCGTCTTTCCTCTGAGGCGTCCTCGGGCCCGAGCGACTGCCATACCCTCTCTGGTGCGTTGTCGAATGAGGTCGGCCTCGAACTCGGACATCATGCTGAGGAGGTTGAATAGTAGTCTTCCCATGGGGTCGTGTGGATCGTGAACCGAACCGCCGAGAGAGAGTTTCGCGCCACGGTTCTCAACCTCTGCAGCGATGTCCGCGGCGTCACGTACGGATCTAGCCAGTCTGTCCAACTTGGTCACCACGAGAGTATCTCCGTCGCGGAGAGCGGCTAGTGCTTCTCTGAGGCCGGGCCGATCTCGATTCGTGCCCGACCGCCCGACATCCGTGTAGACACGGTCCGCGTCCACTCCTAGTCCGGCGAGAGCCGCCCTCTGGGCGGTTAGATCTTGATCTTGTTGGATTGTCGAGCACCTTGCGTATCCGATGTGCACGAGTTCTTCTCCTTGTCAGTCCGTTTGAGGTGCCTTCATCGAACATTTCACCGGACGGGTCTTTCGGACAGCCTCTGGGGGATTTGGGGATGTGATTATCGATCGTCCGGTAGTCGGACGCCTTACGATCACATCCCAGCAAACTGCATGGTGCTGCCGACGTTCGGATGGGGCTGGGTGGCGGAAACATCGACGCGGAGCTGAGCATGGTCCGAAGCGAAGCCGAGCCGGACCTCTGACTTATCGATTTTCGGCAGAGGTGTAACGTTCAGGCGGGCGTCCAACCTCTTTGGCAGCCGGGTGTATACCTGATCGATGAATCGGTGACCGCGGTTCACACGATCGCCATACGAGTACGTGCGAACGGGGTCGGGGCGCTCCTGCAGTAGCTGTCGCCACGCTCTGCCGGTCGAGTCTCTGCCTGACTGTTCAATGTCTGGGCGGCGGTCTTGAATTGCGGGATCCGAGAGCGCGTTCCAGTCTCCTCCGACGATGAGCCCGTCGGCGCCGCTGGCGTGCTGAAAATCGTTTACCCATGCGATTGCGGTTTCTGTGGATACATCCAGTTCGTATCCGGAGTTCTGCGGGGTGTACCGTCGTCGATTCTCGTCATTCGACGGGTCGCGTACAACGGGGGTCGGGCGGTACAGTTCAATGTCCTGGTGCATGGGCGTGTATACGGTTGCGACGGCCAAGGCGGTTCCGTCGAAGTCGATGGTCGCGCCTGCTGCCGCGAGGAGCAGCTGATCCCTCCGTTCGTGCACCGAATTGTCATCGCAAATGATGCGCTGCTCGACGAGGCGCGTCGCATCGATATTCGTGACTTCCCGGTCGAGGCTGACGAGCATCAGTGTGCTGGCTTCTTTCGGATTGGACGCCCTGTCGAGGGGCTGCTTTGGTCCGATGATCTTATAGCCATTCTGATTGGCTGTTTTTTCCAGCGCGGGACGAGCCGAGTTACATACGGCGATCAGTCCAATTACGTCCCACTGCTCTCGGAAAAGGTGGTTGAAGACGTGCATGCGGCGGGTGCGGCTCTGCTTCTCCTTGTCGCCCAGTTCCATTACGTTCCAGAACGTGGTGCGAAGTGCGTTTCCCATGGTTGATACCCTCCTGGGTAGAGAAGACGGTCTGTCGAGTGGGTGATTCAGTAGGGGTTGGCGTCGCCGGTTTCGAGGTAGCGGCGGAAGAGGTCTTCTTCCTCTTCGTTTCTAGCGAGGGTAGATTCGACGTCGAGGCGGGTCAGGGCGATGATTTGCTTTCTACCCTCATGGTTTGCTGCTGTGTAGGAGGGTGCTCGCGCGGCGAGCAGCCGGTGTATCTCGACCCACTGATCAGTCGTGAGCAGCGGATGTCCTTGGTACACGAGCGTGATGGTGTCCGGAGCGAGCACGTCGCCAGCGTTCTGCTTCCGGAGAATGTATGCCCCGTCGGGCGTGAAGCGCGCGACGAGCAGGTCCTGTGACACGGCTCCTTGCCCATGCGCGTCGGGATCGGTCACCACGCCTCTCCCGCCTCCATATCGGACCTGGCCACGCGACTCGTGTGCTCGCTGCGCGCCTCGGCGTACCTCGCTTTCCATTCGTTGACGGTCTCTGCCAGCACCTGGGACAGGGCGTTGAGAAGTTTTGTTTCGGCGGCGTTGGAGTCCGCGAATGCTGCCTCGATGTCGTACCCCTCGGCGAGGGGGATCTCTCGGCTCTTCTGACTGGGTTCCCACAAGGGGCCCGCGATCAGGTCGCCGCTCTCGACGTCCAGCCATACCCCGGAGTCCGAGCGGCCGCTTGCCCGCCACCCGCGTGCGCTGCACACGATCTCAGCAACTTCCTCGATCGTAATTTCCTTGATGTTGGTCATGAGGTGGTCCCTTCCTCGTGTTTGCCGGATCGTGTTTTCAGATGAAGTGAAGGGTCTCGAATCTCGTGGTCTTGTTTTCGCTCGGAGTGAGGCCGACGGCCTCGTCCAGGACATCGGGTACTACCGCAAGTCCGTTCTCGACTTCTTCTGCGGCGGCTTTCGACGCGTCCAGCACTGCGTCTGCCCCGGATTCCGCCAGCGATTGTGCACGGCGGCGGAGTGCGCTGCGGGCAGCAGTCATTCGCCGCGAGGGGATACGCCAGCGCCCCCTGGCGGCGGATCGGACCCGCGGATGCTCGTCCGCCGCGAGGGCCTCGCGAGCCCACAGCGTGAGACGCGGATTCCGCGCAAGCGCCTGGCGGACCCTGGGCGACTCGTCCGCCGCCAGGGCCGCCTGCTGTTCCTGGGACAGCTTCCCGTACTGTGCGCGCTCCGCGCGGACGGCCGGCGCAGGGTCGTAGACCGCCTCGGAGCGGTGTCGGGCCGTTGCCGTGCGCTGCCGGACCGTGCCTTGTGCCCACTCAGGGTCTACGTTCATGTTGACTGGGACGCCACGGTCGCGCATCTGGCGCAGGTGACGACGCGTGCGGCGATTAGCGGGATCGCAGCATGTGCAGCGAATCTGCGCGTCGTGCGTGTCATGTCCTCGACACATGTGATGCTCCCCTCCCTTCCGTTTCTGCTAGTGCTCGGCGATGGAGCAGATGGAACAAGAGTAGGCGCCGTTTTTCGCAGGAAGACGATTTCGGCACGGTAGCAGTAGGAGGAGACAAGTGGCTTTTTCCCAAAAAATTGCTGGACCGTATAGGTGCCAAAATTCTTGGTTGAAAACGCTTGACAAGTTCGTGAAGAGGGAGCGCTGGAGAGGGTTTTGTGTGTTTAAAACCGCGAAGGTCGTGAATGCGGCGAAGGCCCCGTGAGATCGGTCCGCCCGGATCGCCAGGGGAACCGCCCCACGGGGCCGTCGCATCGACAGTATGCGGCGACAAGTCAAGGACTGTCAAGGGAAGGGTGTGAAAGCGGTCAATACCGCCAATGCCTTCAACGCCAGCGCAACTCTAATGGGGTTATTACCCCTAATGGGGGTGCGTGGTGTGGGTGAAGGGTTCGATCACGGGGTCTACATGCTCATGCGAGCGGCGCGAGCCCACCTAGGGCATGTCTCCTTTATCGCCGGAGCCATGTCAGCATCGCGCTGATAACGACGGCCGCTCGATAGGTGATCGCGAGCTTGTCGTATCTCGTCGCCAACCCTCGCCATTGCTTGACGTAGGCAAACGAACGCTCCACCACGTTGCGGTTCCGATAAGCTCCGGCATCGAATGCCGGGGGCCGTCCACCTTTGCTACCGCGCTTCTTCCGAGTCGCGATCTGATCCTTCTTCTCCGGGATCACCGCCCGAATGCCACGCAAACGCAGATAGTCGCAGTTGCCTCTGGACCCATAAGCACGATCAGTCAGAACCGCGTCTGGGCGTGTGCGAACACGACCACCACCAGACCGCGGGACTCGAATATCGGCCAGCACCTGCAGCAGAATCACTCCGTCATGGCGCTGCCCGCCAGTGATCACCACAGCCAGGGGGCGGCCGCGGCTGTCGACGGCGTGGTGGATCTTCGTTGTCAGCCCACCACGTGAGCGACCAATGCCATGCCCAGCTGGTTCACACTCCTGATCGGGCAGATTCTTGTAATTCGACGTAGCCCCCTTTGTTCTGGTCAGGGCGCGTCGTGTTCGTCGCATGCTGGTGAGCACGGTTGACGGTGCCATCGATGGAGACATTCCAATCGATGTCAACGGCAGCATCGGCGTCAGAGAGCACATGGGCCAGCACTCGGTCCCACGTGTCGTCGGCGGCGTAGCGGCGGTGGCGCTTCCACACTGTCTGCCCGGGCCCGAAGTGCTCACGGGGCAGGTCACGCCAGGCGATGCCAGCAAGGTAGCGGTAGACGATTCCTTCGACGATCCGCCGGTTGTTCTCAAACGGTCGGGCTCTCTTGCCAGTGTTCGAGGGCAGTAGCGGTTCGATTCGCGCCCACTGCTCATCGGTGAAGACTTGATGTCGTTGCTGCGTAGTCACCTACCCAGCGTGTCAGCCCAAGAGCCCCACATAAAGGAGACATGCCCTAGAGAACACAGGTCAACAAAGGCTGCTCCTGGTCGACACGGGCTTGTGACGCAGTTCTCCGGAAGTCGTCACCTTGTTCCCGGTACGACTGACGTGCATTACGCACTTGGTGCTCCGACTGCAAAAATGAGGGCCGGCTTGCGCTTTCCGAGATAAACGGAACCAGTCCTGGGCCCCCAGCACTGTCGAGCGAGGATCGGTTAGCAATCAAGGATTTCGTCGCCCGGCACACACACGCCTCCCATCAGGTGATGAGTGACTTGGCGGCGGCGGCGAGGGTGTCGACGGTGGGTCGGTAGTAGGCCCAGCGTCCGCGCTGCTCGCGTTCGACGAGGCCGGCTTCGACCAGCAGCTTCATGTGGTGGGAGACCGTCGGCTGTGACAGGCCCACCGGTTCTGTGAGGTCGCAGACGCACATCTCGCCCTCGGTGCTGCCGGCGATGAGGGACATGAGCTTGACCCGGGTGGGGTCGCCGAGGGCCTTGAACACCCTGGCGAGATCCTGGGCGACAGTGTCGTCGATCGGCTCGCCGAGGACGCAGCAGGGCGCGACGTCGGCCGCGGATTCGATGGCTGGGGGAATGCTCATGTCTCCATTCTGCCTCACGCATTGACTTCTGTCGATACGTGAGGCAAACTCGATCCATCGAAGAACGTCAATACGTGGAGGTTGAAGTGAATCCCGTCGTCATCATCGGAGCTGGTCCTCAGGGCCTGGCCGCTGCTGCTCATCTGCTCGAGCGAGGACTCGAGCCTCTGATTCTGGAGTCGGGCGACTGCCCGGCAGCGGCCGTGGTCGAGTGGGGCCACGTCCGCCTGTTCTCACCGTGGTCCGAACTCATCGACCCAGCGGCGCGCCGACTGCTTGAGCTGACCGGCTGGAGCGCGCCCGAGTCCGGCTACCCAACGGGCGCTGAGTGGGTCGAGGAGTACCTGGCCCCGCTGGCCGAGGAGCTGGGTGACAGTGTGCGTTACGGCTCCCGCGTCGTGGGGGTCGGCCGCAAGGGCCGCGACCTCTCGGTCGATGATGGCCGCGCGAAGCAGCCGTTCGTTGTCCACGTCCACCGCGCCGACGGCGCTGAGGAACGAATCGAGGCTCAAGCCGTCGTCGACGCGTCCGGCACCTGGCGGACCCCGAGCCCGGCGGGCGCAGAGGGACTGCCCGCTCTCGGCGAGCACGCCGCTGTCGTAGCCGGACTGCTTGATCACCGTACGCCTGGCCGCGACGAGGCTGCCGAGCTAGAAGGGAAACATGTCGTGGTGGTCGGCAGCGGCCACTCGGCTGCGACCGCGATCGTTGACCTGGCCACCGTCGTGCGCCGCGAACCGGACACCCGAGTGACCTGGGCGCTGCGCCGCGGTGCCGTCGGCAATGCCTTCGGCGGCGGGTCCGCCGACGAGCTTCCCGAACGCGGTGCCCTGGGCCAGCGGGCCAAGAAGGCCGTCGAGGACGGCCTCGTCGACCTCGTCACAGGGTTCCGCACCGAGCAGGTGCTCGTCGAAGACGGTCGCGCGGTCCTGGCCTCCGAGGACGGACGTCGCCTCGCGCCCGCGGACCGGGTCGTCGTTGCGACAGGGTTCCGCCCTGACCTGTCGTTCCTCTCCGAAGTTCGCCTCGACCTGGACGTGCGCCTGCAGGCTCCGACTAAGCTCGCCGCCGACGTCGACCCGAATCTCCATTCGTGCGGGTCTGTGCGAGCCACTGGAGCTGCCGACCTCGCTCACCCGGAGCCGGGCTTCTACATCGTCGGCGCTAAGTCCTACGGTCGCGCGCCGACGTTCCTGGCCATGACCGGATACGAGCAGGTCCGCAGTGTCGTCGCCGAGCTCACAGGTGATCACGAGGCGGCTGAGCGTGTCGAGCTGGAGCTGCCCGACACCGGAGTGTGCGGCGGGTCCGGCCTGTTCGACGCCCCGGAGCAGGCGTCGTCGGGCGGATGCTGCGCACCCGCGCCGCAACTGGTCCAGATCGGCACGAGGACAGACGGATGAGCCGAGGTCGCCTGCTGATCGTGGGCGGCGGACAGTCAGGTTTAGCTGCGGCCCGTACCGGGCGGGATAGTGGTTGGGAACCGGTAGTGCTCGAGGCCGGTGACGAGCCGGTCGGGTCGTGGCCGCGTTACTACGACAGCCTGCGGCTGTTCTCCCCACGCCGGTACAGCGCTTTCCCGAATCACCCGTTCCCCGGCGACCCCAACGGGTATCCGGACCGCGACGAGGTCGCCGACTACCTCCGCAGCTACGCAAAATGGTTGGACATCGAGGTGCGCACGAATGCCCGCGTCACCGAGGTCGCCGCCGATGGTCCGGGCTTCACCGTGGAGCTGGCCGATGGAAGCCACCTGGTCGGGGACGCGCTCATCGCTGCCTCGGGGTCGTTCGCCAACCCCTACGTGCCGTCGATCCCCGGCCAGGAGGAATTCGAGGGCCGTGTCCTGCATGTGGCCGACTACCGGTCTCCGGAGGAGTTCTCGGGTCAGCGGGTGGTGGTCGTCGGGGCGGGCAACTCCGCCGTCCAGGTGGCCCACGAACTCGCCGAGCACGCCCGGACGTCGCTGGCAGTGCGGGACCAGGTGCGGTTCGCGCCGCAAGTCATCGCCGGTCGCGACCTGCACTGGTGGCTGAAGCTCACCCGCGCCGACCTCCTGCCGCCGTCGGTTCTCGACAAAATCATCACCGGCACACCGGTCATCGACGCCGGAAAGTACCGGGCGGCTCTCCAGACAGCGCACCCAGAAGAACTGCCGATGTTCGCGGAGTACGTCCCGGACGGCGTCGTGTGGCCTGACAGCTCGCGGGAACGCGTCGACTCGGTTGTCTTCGCGTCCGGCTATCGACCGCACCTACCATACCTGCGCGGCCTCGGCGTCCTCGACGAGGCCGGCGCGCCCCGCCACGATCGCGGCATTTCGACCGTGCTGCCAGGTCTTGCGTTCCTTGGCCTGGAGTTCCAGCGCTCGTTCTCGTCGAACACCTTGCGCGGTGTCCACCGCGACGCCGGTTACGTCGTCGATGCGCTGGCCAGGCAGCAGCGAGGCGTCGTCGTTGGCTGAGCACGTCCCTCGGCCGTCGCTGGGAGCGGTACTCACGGCGCTGTGCGTGACCGAGATCGTCTCTTGGGGGCTGCTCTACTACGCATTCCCGGTGCTCGCTCCGCGGATCAGCGCGGACACCGGGTGGTCGCCGGTGGCCGTCACTTCGGCGTTCTCAGTGGCCCTGGCCATGTCTGCGCTGGCCGGAGTGCCGGTCGGGCGCTTCATCGATCGGCACGGACCCCGTCTCGTCATGACCGCTGGCTCGGGCCTCGGCGTCGTGACACTGGTGGTGATCGCCGTGTCGCCGACCCTGCCGGTATTCATCGTCGGCTGGGCATTCGCTGGAGTCGCCATGGCCGGGGTGCTCTATCCGCCGGCGTTCGCCGCGATCACCGGCTGGTTCGCTGCCCGCCGGCTCGGCGCGCTGACCACGCTCACTCTGGTCGCCGGCTTGGCGAGCACGGTCTTCGCTCCGTTGACCGCAGCAGCGTATGACCAGTTGGGATGGCGAGGAACGTACCTCTGGGCGGCGGTTCTACTGGCAGTCCTCACGGTCCCGATCCACTTGATCGTGCTGCGACGTCCCTGGCCCCAACCGGTGCATGTCACCTCGAAGCAACCCGAAGCCGAGAAAGACTACACCTCCCACGTCGTCCGGAATACACGGTTCCGGCTGCTTACCGCTGGTCTGACCTTGGTCGCTCTGGCGATGTACGCCGCGCTGCTGGCTCTGGTGCCGCTCATGCTCGAGCGCGGCTTGAGTCCCCAGGCTGCCGCCTGGGTGCTCGGCCTCGGCGGTCTCAGCCAGGTCGCCGGACGGATCGTCTACACCGCTCTTGCCCGATATGCCTCACTTGCCGTGCGCACCGCGACCGTGTTCGGCCTCGTCACCGTCAGCACCGCGGTTCTCGCGGTGGTGCCCGGGCCGGTCGGTCTCCTCGTTGCAGCGTCGATGACCGCCGGAGTCGGACGCGGCATCGCGACGTTGCTCCAGGCCACCGCGGTCACCGACCGGTGGGGCACACGAGGATACGGCCGACTCTCCGGCATCCTCGGCCTCCCGGTCCTCCTGGCCACCGCGTTGGCTCCCGGGGCCGGTGCGGTCCTCGCCGAAGTCACCGGCAGCTATGCAAACGGGTTCGCGGTCCTGGCTGCGCTGGCAGCAGTCGGAACCATGTTCTTGGTCGCCAGCTCGCGCACGAGCACTCCGCGGTCGTCGAGAATCGCGTCCTCACAGGCGTCCTGACTCAGCTCAGACCCTGAGCTCGCCGACGAGCTCGCTGGTCAGACGTCCCACCTTCTCGTTGAGCTCATCGCGGATCAGGCGCATCCGCACCTCGCCGTCGATACCTCGTGCCGAAGGTTCGTCAATCGTCCAGGTCTCGATGCTTCCGGTCATTTCAGGTACGGGCTCGACGACGGCCTCGTCGCCGATCACGACCACTCGGTCCGCCGTGCGCAACAGCTCCGGGTCAATCGGCTTGGGGTATTCGCCATCCATGCTCGCCCCGACCTCGGCGACGGTAGCAACAGATAGAGCATTGAGCGTCGTTCCCGGAGACGTACCCGCAGAGTGGACCTGGATTGAGTCGCCTGCGGCATAGCGCATCAGGGCCGCGGCCATCTGTGACTTCCCGCCATTCTTTACGCAGATGAACAGGACGGAGGGCGTGCGATTGTTCATAGGGTATTCCTTCGTTCAGTAGTTATTGAGAGTGGCCAGAAGTGCGAGGACGTAGGCCTCAGGGCCTTCGCGGACCACCGGTCCATGCATGTCAGCGGCTCGTTATCATAGAAGATTCCTCGGGTGGCGATTCCGTCCAGCCTTCACCGTGGGTCCGTCCAGGTGAGTCAGCATGACGCGGTTGCGGATTCTGGTCCCGTGGTAGCGAGTTCGCGCAGGCGCTCCTCCGCTTGATGCACGGGAACGGACTCCGCAAAGGCTTCCCTGCAGGTCGAGCAGCAGATCTTCCGACCGTCGGGCAACAAACGCGTGGGCGATCCGAGTCCGTTGTGGCGGACGCGTTCGTCCGCGCAGACTGTCGCGTGTTCACTGCACAGCGCCGCACCGCAGTGCCGGCAGAATGCGACGGCGGGGACAGAACCGGCCCCGGTCGTTGTGTGTTCCCAGCAGTTCATCTGTCTACTCCTTGACTTGATGGCGATCGAGGTGGAATCTTTGGGCATCTTTGATCGACGTGAAAAGGGTCGACGTCATCGCTTGGTCGTGCAAAGGGGTCATGCCCTGGTCATTCGTGCGCTGATCTCGGCGACGGTGGGCTTGGCAGTCCGGGTTGCGCCGATGATGGTGGCGGAAGCGAGTCCGGTCCAGTCGCCGTATCCGAGCAAGTGCAGTCCGGAGTGGTCGATGCTCCGAGTGCCGTCAGTGACGGGATGGCCATGGTCGCGAGTCAGCCTCAGACCGCTCAGGTGACTAAGGTGTGGGCGGAAACCGGTGCACCAGATGATCGCATCGCACTGTTGTTCTCGACCGTCGTGCCAGGAGACCCCCGTCGAGGTGAGGCGGTCGAACATGGGTGAGGGGTCCAGGACGCCGCGATCGCGAGCCTCTCGCACGGGAGGCACCATGACGATGTCTCCAAGTCCCGTCACACCGTCATGATCACGGCCAGAGCGACATGCTGCCTCTCGGGCGGTCGCGACGTCGAAGAGCACTCTGCCGTCCACGTCGTCTGGCATGAATCGCGGCGGGCGACGCGTCACCCACAAGGTCTCGGCGACTGTGGAGACCTCGGCGAGGATCTGCGCGGCGGAGTTTCCTCCTCCGACGACCACGACCCGTTGGCCAGCGAACAATTCGGGGGAGTCGTAGTCAACGGTGTGCAACTGCCTGCCGGTGAACGATTCCTGACCAGGGACGTACGGCAGGTAGGGGCTCTGCCATGTGCCAGTGGCACTGATCACCGCAGCGGCCTTCCGCGAGCCTGCATTCGTGTCCACAATCCAACGCTCATTCTCCCTGCGGACGCTGGTGACACTGACCGAACGATGCACAGGCAACTCGTAGCGCTCCTCGTAGCGTTGGAGGTAGTCCACGACGTGGTCGGCGGTGGGGAACGTCTCGCCGGCCTGGGTGGGCATCGGCCACCCGGGCAGAGGACTGTATTGGGCCGGAGAGAACATTCGCAGCGACTGCCAGCCGTGTTGCCACGCCCCGCCCGGTTGTTTCTGGTCGTCGAGAATGACGAAGTCCAGGCCGGCGCGGCGGAGGAAGTATCCTGCGGCGAGTCCGGCTTGGCCTCCGCCGATGACGACGACGTCACTCATGTCAGCGCCGGGTCCTGGCCGAGCAGTTCGGCCGTAAGCGTTTCGATCCGAGACCGGATCTCGTCGCGGATCGGGCGCACTGCTTCGATGCCTTGCCCTGCTGGGTCTTCGAGTTTCCAGTCTTCGTAGCGCTTGCCGGGGAAGAATGGGCAGGCGTCTCCGCAGCCCATCGTGATCACAACGTCGGAGTCCTCCACGGCCTCGGTGGTGAGCACCTTCGGTTCCTCGGCTGTGATGTCGATTCCCACTTCGGCCATGGCCTCCACTGCGACCGGGTTGATCTGCTCAGCGGGCATGGATCCGGCGGAGCGGACCTCGACGCGGTCACCGGCGATGTGCCGCAGCCAGCCGGCGGCCATCTGGGAGCGGCCGGCGTTGTGGACGCAGACGAAGAGGACAGAGGGTGTGCGATCGTTCATGTCTGTGCTTCTCTCGTTCATTCGGTGGTGAGCGTGGTGAGGAGTCGGCTGACCCGCGCGGCGATTTCGTCGCGGATGGCGGCGA
This sequence comes from Brevibacterium metallidurans, assembly GCF_037101285.1. Classification (NCBI taxonomy): domain Bacteria; kingdom Bacillati; phylum Actinomycetota; class Actinomycetes; order Micrococcales; family Brevibacteriaceae; genus Brevibacterium; species Brevibacterium metallidurans. The sequence goes on along the minus strand of NZ_BAAAAF010000014.1, from coordinate 5,655 downwards.
GTCCCTCCGGCGAGGCCAGGGCCGGGTCGCCGACCGCCCAGTCCTCGTATCGGACTCCTGGGACGACGGGGCAGGCGTCGCCACACCCCATGGTCACCACGACATCGGCGGCGCGAATGGCGTCGTCAGTGAGTGGCTTGGGGAACGCCGCGCCGGCGGCCTCAGGGTCGATTTCGGCGATGAGATCGCGCACGTGCGGATGGACGCCCGTTGCCGGGGTTGAGCCGGCTGACCGGGCGATGACCCTGCCCCCGGACAGACTGCGGGTCAGCGCCGCGGCCAGCTGGGACCGACCTGCGTTGGCGACGCAGACGAACAGCACCTGAGGCGGGGCGGTCGCCCGGTCGCGAGTGATGTCAGCCAGCCGCTGCCGGGCAAAGCGCTCGGTCAGGGGCACCAGGAAACGTGTGATCTTCGCCGACCGAGCCAGCGCCGTGTACGAGTCCCGGACAATGTTGGTGACGGTCTCCTGCGGCAGCTGCGGCGTCGCATCCGAGAGGTCGGCGGCCAGACGTTCGATATGCACGGCCATGCCCTCCAGCTCTGCAGCGGCCGTGGTCTCCGGTTCCACGCTGGGAGCGACAACCGCGGGCGCGAACCCTTCGAGCAAGGCGGCGACAGCGGCACTCTTCCCAGGAGCGACGCGATACCAGACCCAGGTCCCACGGCGCTCGGAATCGAGCAACCCCACCGTCCGGAGAACTTTGAGGTGGTGGGAGACGGTCGGCTGAGAGACGTCGGCGAGCTCGGCGAGATCGCACACGCACGACTCTCCACGAGGATCGGCAGCGATTGCCGAGAGCATACGCAGACGCAATGGTTCAGCGAGGGCCTTGAGAGTGCCAGCAAGGGTCGCGGCAACCTCCTGGCCGAGACCGGTCGAGGCCGGTGTCACCTGGGGCAGGCAATCCTCGCCGGGGGAAGACGGCGTCAGCACTTCGTCGGTCATGATGCTCGTACCTCCTGGTTATTGGGATCGGTGCGGAACCACGCCTTGGCGGCCCAGAGGGAGACGTAGACGAGGCCGACGAGGACGGGCACCTCGATGAGCGGTCCGACCACGCCGGCCAGCGCTTGTCCTGAGGCCGCACCGAAGGTGCCGATCGCAACGGCGATCGCCAGCTCGAAGTTGTTACCCGCCGCAGTGAATGCAAGCGTGGTCGACCGTGCATAGCCGAGCCCGATGCCCTTGCCCAGCAACAGACCCGCGAACCACATGACGGTGAAGTACACCAGCAGCGGCAGAGCGATCCGGACGACATCCAGAGGCTGACTCGTGATCTGCTCACCCTGGAGGGCGAAGAGCAATACGACAGTGAACAACAGCCCGTACAAGGCCCACGGTCCGACCTTCGGGACGAACGTCTCCTCGTACCAGTCCCGGCCCTTGCGCTTCTCACCGATCCATCGTGAGGCGAATCCCGCGATCAGGGGCACTCCGAGGAAGACGAGGACATTGAGTGCGATCTGACCCATCGATACCTCGAGCCCGTGTGTGTCCAGGCCGAGCCAACTGGGCAGGATGCTGAGGTAGAACCAGCCGAGGACGGAGAACATGACGACTTGGAAGACCGAGTTGATCGCCACCAGCACCGCGGTCGCCTCTCGGTCGCCGCAGGCCAGGTCGTTCCAGATCACGACCATGGCGATGCACCGGGCTAGGCCGACGATGATGAGTCCAGTGCGGTACTCGGGAAGGTCGGGCAGGAATATCCAGGCCAGAGCGAACATGATCGCCGGGCCGGCGAGCCAATTGAGAATCAGAGAGGAGATAAGGAGCTTCTTATCGCCGGTCACTGCGGCGACCTTGTCGTAGCGGACCTTGGCCAGGACCGGGTACATCATCACGAGAAGCCCGAGTGCGATCGGCACGGAGATCCCGCCGACCTCCAGGTGCGCCAGCAGGTCGGAGATTCCAGGGATGAATCGTCCCAAGAGGAGGCCTGCGACCATCGCCAGCCCGATCCAAAGCGGCAGCCACTTATCCAGCGTTGACAGGCGCTTCGGGGCGTTCGTTGCGGTCTTTGTTGTCTCAGTGGTCATGCCAGCAGCTCCTCGATCTTCGATGCGATCAGTGGGCGTGGGTTCGCTCCGATGAGGACGTCCACTCGACTCCCGTTTCGGTAGAACCCCAGAGTCGGGATCGACGTGACTCCGGCAGCGGTCACGACTTCCGGATTGGCGTCGGCGTCGACCTTCACGATCTTCACCCGTCCGGCGTACTCCTCGGAGAGCTCGTCGAGAATCGGTGCGACCTGCTTGCACGGCCCGCACCAGGTCGCCCAGATGTCGACGACGACCGGCAGATCGGAGTCAATCACCTCCGCCTGGAAAGTAAAGTCCGTCACTGTAGTCGTAGTCATGCGGAAACCTCCGTTGTTATCGTCTGAAGGGTCGCCGCAGGCTCAGCGGCGAGGAATTGTTGGGCGTCCAAAGCTGCTGCGCAGCCGGTGCCCGCAGCGGTGATTGCCTGCCGGTAGCGGTGGTCGACGAGGTCGCCTGCCGCGAACACGCCAGGCAGATTGGTCTCCGTGCCAGGTTGTGCGACCCGCACATATCCATCGGGGTCGAGATCGATCTGTCCGGCCAGCAGCTCCGATCGCGGGTCATGGCCGATCGCGACGAAGACACCGGTCACGGGTAGCACACGCTCTGACCCGGACATCGTGTCACGCAGCCGCAGTCCCTCGACCTGTGCGTCGCCGATGATCTCGGCGACCTCGCTGTTCCAGGCCACCTCGATCCGCTCGTCATTCATGACGCGTTCGGCCATGATCTTCGAGGCGCGGAACTCGTCGCGGCGGTGCACGACCGTGACTTTCGACGCGAAGCGGGTGAGGAACAGTGCCTCCTCCATGGCCGAGTCGCCGCCGCCGATGACCGCGATCTCCTTCTGACGGAAGAAGAACCCATCACAGGTCGCGCACCAGGACAGGCCATGTCCGGACAGTCGCTCCTCCTCAGGGAGTCCGAGCCTGCGGTAGGTCGACCCCATGGCAAGGATGACGGCCCGCGGGCGGAAGATTTCACCGGACCCCGTCTCGGTAGTTTTGACTGGGCCGTCCAAGTCGAGGTGGACGGCGTCGTCGACGACGATGCGCGCACCGAAACGCTCGGCCTGCCCGCGCATCGCCTCCATCAGCTCCGGCCCCTGAACACCGGCCGTGAAGCCCGGGAAGTTCTCCACCTCGGTCGTCGTCATCAGTGCCCCGCCTGCGGAGACCGACCCGGCCACGACCACCGGGGATAGACCCGCTCGTGCAGCGTATATCGCTGCCGTGTACCCCGCCGGGCCGGACCCGACGATCACTATCTCTTGATTCGACATGCTTCTATATTGATGGATGTCTATGCAGAACGCAAGGTGCGCGCGAGGACTGTTGGCGGGATCACTCGAGGGGCGGTCGACTCTGTCCGAACTATGCACGAGGGTGAGTACATTCCCGGCACGAGTAACAGACAGGTGGCTAACGGACCTGTTCCGGCACTGCTGATCGCCGAGGAGAAGCTAGGGCATGTCTCCTTTATTGACGTAGCCACGTCAGGATCGCGCTGATCACGACAGCCGCTCGATAGGTGATCGCGAGTTGGTCATACCTCGTGGCCAATCCTCGCCATTGCTTGACGTAGGCAAACGAACGCTCCACGATGTTGCGGTTGCGATACGTAGTGGCGTCGAATGCGGGCCGACGCCCACCTTTGCTGCCGCGCTTCTTTCGAGTCGCGACCTGGTTCTTCTTTTCCGGAACGACCGCCCGAATGCCACGCGAACGCAGGTATTCACGATTGGTCTTGGACCCGTAAGCGCGATCGGCCAAGACGGTATCCGGACACGTGCGGGGGGCGACCACTGCCAGCCCGCGGCACTCGAATATCGGCCAGCACCTGCGGCAGGATCACCCCGTCGTGGCGCTTTCCACCGGTGACTACCACCGCCAGGGGACGACCGCGTCCGTCGACGGCGTGGTGGATCTTCGTCGTCAGCCCACCACGTGAGCGACCGATCCCGTGCCCGGCCGGCTCAACCTGCGAATCGGGCAGATTCTTGTAATTCGACGTAGCCCCCTGTGTGCTGATCAGGGCGCGTCGTGTTCGTCGCGTGCTGGTGGGCACGGCTGATGGTGCCATCGACGGAGACGTTCCAATCGATATCACCGGCAGCATCAGCATTCGAAAGCACCTGGGCCAGGACGCGGTCCCAGGTGCCGTCAGCGGCGTAGCGGCGATGGCGTTTCCATACCGTTTGCCAGGGCCCGAACTGCTCACGAGGCAGGTCACGCCAGGCAATGCCGGCACGGTAGCGGTAGACGATTCCCTCGACGATTCGACAGTTGTTCTCAAACGGCCGGGCTCTCTTGCCCGTATTCGAGGGCAACAGGGGCTCGATCCGTGCCCATTCCTCATCGGTGAATACTTGATAGCGGTCTTGCGTAGTCACCCAACCAGCGTGTCAGCTCCACGACCCCGAACAAAGGAGACATGCCCTAGATCGTAGGTTGAGAGGCGTGCATGAGGGGCACCAAAAACGTGGCAGACGACTCCGATGGTGGCATTGCCGCCATTGCAGGTATTGGGAAGCACCTAATCGGAGGATGGCGATCAAGAGCGCTTTACGTCATCGGAGTACGCACGGGCAGCGGTAAGACGCGCGTGGGCCTGCAGGCGGCCATGAACATGCTCCACCGCGGATTAGTGCTCATGTGCACGCTGGAGATGCGCGAGGGTGAGATCCACAAGCGCGTGTTCTCCCAGCTGCTCCACATTCCGCTGGGCAACATCCTCGACTCGAACATGACTCCGAACGAGTGGGAGCGGCTGACGAATCGCAAGGCCACGAACCGTGATCGTTTCTACGTGGACGACAACCCTGCCCGGACCGTTGAGGGCATCCGCAGAAGGCGATTATGACGCGACCCGCGTCGTCGGGAAGTGGGAACGGCAATGAGCATCCGCGACTGCATGACCACAGACGCTGGCTGCTTAACAGTGGACGGTACGTTCGCACCAGTGACTCAGCCCAAACGAAAGCCGCCCACCGGTCAACACACAACCAGCAGGCGACTCCATAAGCGGAGCAAGCACACTAAGGCGCCATCACAGGCCCATTCTCACCCTTGCCGCCATCACCGTCCTTGCCGACAATGATTCCAGCCCCACCAGCGGCCCACTGGCAAGCATTCACCAGCCGAGGACTCCGATAACTGGTCATATCACAACTCGCCCCAACCGCCTCAACTCTAGTCGATGCACCACTTGACTCCGCGGTAGCGGGACCAGAAGCCGCAAACCCGAGGCCGGCGGCCAAGGCGCCAGCCGCAATAAAACTTGCTCCAGCTGCTTTGGAAATACGCGACATGATGATTCCTCCTCGTTTCTGTTGGCACGTTGCGGGGGATCAGCAACGAGCTATCTGTGATCAGGAACACCCTCACCGTAGGCACACTCAACAACAGCCGTCATTTAACCAGGCGCATTGCCATAAAACATTCAGCGAAGAAACCGAACACACACCCAAATTGATGGAGAACTGGGCTGTGTCAAGTTTCGTAGACGATCTCTTTGTGGATCAGGCGGCGATCGCGGCCTGAAGGGTGTAGTCGGCGCGCGCTTCGGCGGGCGTGCGGTAGCCGAGGCTCGAGTGGAGCCGCTGCCGGT
>NZ_BAAAAF010000013.1:26360-98560 GCF_037101285.1 Brevibacterium metallidurans | reverse complement strand
TCACCACCATCGCCGAGGAGATCAACAATCGACCCCGCCGCCGACTGGGCTATCTCACGCCCACCGAGGCATTCGCTCGACTGCTCGCCGGCGAGCCCCATGTTGCTTCGACGCCTTGACATCGCCGAGTCCTTTCGACGGTGGTGGAAGAGAGTAAACGACCTGTGGGAAGCAAACAAAACCGCTCAGAGCAAGCTGACGTTTATTGAAAACCTCAACATGCACAACAAACTGGCTCGTCAACTCAGACCCACTAAACATAGGGTGTTCTATTCAACATCGGGAAATACACTCGCCGCTGTGCGGAATAGTCGCCCCGGGCAGCTTGTAGAACAGAAATTATTGTGGATTCCTGTCGGAGGTATTAGCGAGGCGCGCTACCTAACCGCAGTTCTTAATGCACCCGTAACCACCAAGATGGTATCGATTTATCAGTCGGATGGCTTAATGGGGCCTCGGGATTTCACAAAATACGTATGGATGTTACCAATACCCAGTTTCTCCGAAAATTCCCGAATTCATTTAGAACTTGTTAACCTTGCGGAGAAGTGTGAAAGCGCGGCGAGTAGGGTTGACATTGGATCGTTCGGATTCCAAAAGTCTAGATCTCTGATCAGAGAAGCGCTTCGTTCCGAGGGCTTCTTGACGCGTTTAGATCGTCTAGTTGAGACTCTGTTGTCGAACTCCGAAGTCAACGACCACCAATAGAGTGGCCCACCCAGGTAGAGGTGCTGCACCCCGCCAGTAGCTAGAAACTAATAGATCGAGGCTATTGGGAGTTGGAAACTCGTGCACAGATGACCCAAAAAGCCTCGGCCCTGCCCGCATATCGCCGATTCCTCCACGAACCTGATTTCCACAACTGATCGTTGATTTCGTGATGTTCTTGTCGCTTATGCTGGTCAGGGGCTCGTGGAGTGAATTGGTAGAAACTGCGTTGCTTCACGATGGCTGATTTTGAGCGATTTGACGGGGTTATTTCTGGTCAACGGGTTGGGGTTTAAGGATTTGGGACACTAGTAGGGTCCGTAGGCCGAGTGTATGGGCCTGCGACTAAGGAAAGCCCTGTCCGCGTGCGTGGCAACCGCGGTCCAGATCGTGACGAAACGCCACGGCAAGCTCACCGTCGTCGAATACCTCGGCTCTGCCTACACCCTGGCCCATCTCGCATCCCTCGAAGTAGCCGGTCGCGCGAAGATCATCGAAACAATCGGACACGTCTCGCTCGATCTCGAGACCGGCGGCAATGTCTCGATGACTTCGGGCCGGCGAGTGAAGGGGTCGGCATCACGGTTGTTCATCGAAACCATCCGCATTGCTTACGACAGGCTCAGCATCGATGTCGTCGATGACGAGGCGTTCTTCTAACTGGTCCTCGCCAGGCTCATTGAGCCAACATCGAAGTCCGACAAGATTCCTGTTCTCGACGAGCTCTGTGCTAATACCAAACACCGTAGCAGTCCCGACCGTCGTTCGAAGTAGTCCAGCAACTCAGTCGGTGTATCCAGTTCTCCGAACTTTCGAAAGACTTTCGGCACGCTCTCGAGCTTCTTCGCCAAGGCTCTCCTTCATGCACCATGGAGTGCGATCGGCCGTCCACTACCCTAACGAGTCCCACGCCATCCGTTGCCGCAGCGCCGGCGCCAGCACCAACGCCGCGAGCACACTGCCGGCCAGCAGCACCCACGCCCCGAAGTACGTGAAGAGCTTGAGCTCCGGCGCCAACTGCGGCCCGAAGTCCGCGGCCATGAGGATCACTCCCCCGAGGATCAACGCCGTCGAGACGATGACCTGAATGAACTGCTCGACCGTCGACTTGAGCAAGTTTTTGATCATATCGATATTCAGGCCACTCGTCCCGACATCCAGAGTCCCGTCCTGCAGGTGTCCGGCGATCCGCGCGACCTGCGCCGGCAGCTCGGCCATCTGCGGCACCGTCGCCGCGAAGTAGAGCGTCAACTCACTGCGATCAACACCCAATCCCCCGACCTGACGCAGCAGATCCTTCCCGTTCCGGGTCACCAGCGTGAGCAGGTTGAGGCTCGGATCAAGCTTCATGATCGAGCCCTCAAGAGTACTGATCGCCCTGAATGCCGTCGCCACGGACGTCGGCATCGGGAACCCGAAATCAACAACGAAGTCGATGAGCTCCCCGAAGAGAGCCGCCGAGGTCGACCCTGGCCGGCCATCCCCGTACTTGAGCATGATCTGCCCGATCTCACGCTGCAGCTCCCGCAGATCGACATCACTCGGGGTCCCCAACAGCTCGAGGATCGCCGCGGTCGCCGCCTGCGAATTCTGCGAATCGAAGGCCATGAGCAGGAGCGCAATGGCTCGCCGATCCCGTTTATCGATGAACCCGACCGCACCGAAATCAACGAGCCCAGCGCGCCCCGCGGACGAGACGACGATATTGCCCGGGTGCAGGTCGGCGTGGAAGATCCCCTTGCCGAGCACCTGGCGGACCACCATGAGGAAGAGATCCTGCGCGATCTCACCCCGGGCGATGCTCGAGAGATCCTTAACGATCTCCGAGGCGTGCGACAGCGGCACCCCCTCGACGAGGTCCATGACGATGACGTACTCCCCCGACAGCTCGGGGTACACATTGGGAATCTGCACGACGGAGGGACGCAGCGACTTCGACCGTCCCGCCTCGTCGGCCTCCCGCAGTGCCTCGATGTGGGCGAGCTCGCCCCGGTAGTCGAGCTCCCCCATGAGCGAATCGACGAAACTGTGCGCGAGCTTGACGACCCCGACCTTCTTCGCCCAATCCGTCGATCGTTCGAGCCGCTCGGCCAGGGTGAGCACGATGTCGGCATCGGCCTTGACCTGCCGACGGATCTTCGGCCGTTGCACCTTGACCGCGACAGCCTGACCCTCCCACGTCACTGCGCGGTGAACCTGGGCCACCGACGCGGCCGCGAGGGGGACTTCGTCGAACTCAGCGAACACCTCGGCGACGGGACGAGCCCACAGGGCCTCCAACTGGCCTTTCACCTCGGCGAAGGGAACCGGGGGAACGCCGGCCTGGAGTTTGGAGAACTCCTCGACGAACTCGTGCGGGATCATGTCGCCGCGGGTGGCGATGAACTGCCCGAGCTTGACGAACGTCACCCCGGCCGCCGCCAGCGCATCACGGGTCGTCGCCGCGATCTCCCGCAGCGACACGCGCAGGGTCGGGATGCGGGGTTTGAGGTAGCGGGCGAGTCCGAACTGGATGAGGATCTTCTGGACTTGGGCCAGCCGATTGACTCGGCGATACCAGGTGGGGATTTTCGGGGCCGAGCGCAGCACGGAGGACAGCGTGCCGGTGGGCATGACGAGTTCGATGGCGAGGAGGACGAACATCTGGAGGACGATGGCCCACGCGAAGAGGAGGAGGAAGACCATGATTGCGGGGAAGCTCATGTCCAGGCTCGGGTACGTGTTGTCCTCGGAGATGCCGAGGAGCTTGTATGCCTGGAGGGTGATGGGCCAGATGGAGAGGCCCATGATGAGGGAGACGACGATGTTGCGGGCGGCGCCGGTGCCGACGATCATCATCCGCCGGACGAGGAAGCCGACGATGACAGCGTTGATGAGACCCAATCCGATGGAGTAGAGGATCGTCATCTAGGCTCCTTGTCGTTCCGGGGACAGTGCCGAGTCGCTGGTTCGTGTCCGGGGTGGGCGTGGGGTGCGTCCGGTGTGCGTGTCCAGCCTAGTGGATGAAGTCTGAGATCTCTCTGGTCAGAAGGTGCGTTGGGTGGTGCGGGCTTGGGTGGGCTGGGTCTTGGTGGGACGGTGTGGGTTGGGTCTGGTTGGATCGGGTCTTGCGGTTGATCAGGTCCCAGTTGTCCTCTCCCCTGCGCTCAGAGTTCGAAGGGCGCCGAGGAGGTCGGTGATCTCCGGTGCCGCGTCGAGTTCGGCTGGGACGAGGGCGCTGATGCGCCGGGTGCCGACCTCGGCGATCGAGATCGCGGCGATCCCGTCGACAGCAGTCGTGCGTCGCGCGCTCTGCGGGAGTAGGGCCACGCCGAGGCTGTTCGACACCAAGGCTTGGATTGCGCCGGGATTGTCGGTGATGTGTCGGGTCCGCGGTTCGAATCCGGCGCGCCGGCAGAGGCGCTCGGCGGTCGACCGACAACGGTCGCAGCCCATGATCCACGGCAGTTCGGCGACATCGGCGAGCGTGTGTATCTGCCCCGCCCGGTTCCAGCGTTCGGGGACGAGGAGGTCGAGTCGATCCTCGCCGAGGTCGATCGTCGTTGCGCCCTCCAGCTGCGGTGGATCTTCGTCTTCGTGGTGGAAGACGAAGGCGACGTCGATCGCGCCGTTGTCGAGGAGGACCAGCGCCTCTGGCGGTTCGGCTTCGACGACTTCGTACGAGTGGCGGGTAACGGCGTCGGGCTGGTCGGCGGCGCTCGTCTCCAAGGTCCCGAGGGCGGCGGCCAGTGGTCCGATGACGAAGCTCGGGAAGCCGGCGAGGCGGACGTTGCGCCCGCCGAGGCCGAAAGCCGTGGACAGGTCGCGGCGGAGTCCGGTCACCGAGGCGGCCACCTCGGTGGCGCGGATGAGGGCGAGTTGGCCGGCGGTGGTGAGGACGATACCGCGTGGAGTGCGCTCGAAGAGGGTGACGCCGAGGACCTTCTCGAGGGCGGTCATGTGTTGGGAGAGGGCGGGCTGGGACCAGCCGATCTCACGGGCTGCAGCGCCGAGGCTGCCGGCGTCGGCAATGGCGCCGAAAAGGAGAAGCCGTTTCGGATCACCGGTGGCGAGTGCCTGGTCGAATTGCTGTGACATAAGTCAATCTTATGCCAGGGCAGTCGGAAGTGGGTCTACTGCTCGGGTCTTTGGTGATTCAGACTGGAAGGGCATAAGAGTTGCGGGTCTGCGGGTCAGGGTTCCTGTCCGTTCGCGGATCTGCGGCAGGTGGTTTGGACGATGAGGAGATTGACGGTGCGGAGAATCGGACTGCTGGGCGGGATGAGCTGGCACTCGAGCATCGAGTACTACACGAAGATCAATGCGGCAGTCGCCGAGCGCCTCGGCGGTCACCACTCCGCGCAGATCCTCCTCGACTCCTGTGACTTCTCGGGAATTCGCGACTTCCAGATCGCCGAGGACTGGGAGGGTGCGTCGGCTGCGTTGGCGGCGACCGGGCAGCGTCTGGCCGATGGCGGCGCCGAGGCGGTCGCGATCGCGACGAACCTCATGCACAGGACCGCACCGACCGTTGAGGCGACGGTCGACGTGCCGCTCATTCACATCGTCGACTCAATCGCAGCGATGGCGAAGGAGCGCGGGTACTCGACGCTTGCTGTCCTCGGAACGAAGTGGACGATGCTCGACGGTTTCTACACCGAGCGCCTTGAGGCGCAGGGAATCACGACGCTGATTCCGGACGAGGTGACGTGCCTTGAGGTCGATCAGATCATCTGGGATGAGCTCACCCAGGGCAAGTTGACCGATGCCTCGCGCGGCCGCTACATCGAGATCATGCAGTCGCTGGCTGACCGCGGTGCCGATGCCGTAGCGCTCTCCTGCACGGAGATCGGTCTGCTCGTTCCGCCGGAAGTCGCTCCCCTGCCTGCAATCGACTCAGTCGACGCCCACGTGGCCGCGATCGTCGAGTGGATGATGGCGGACGAGATGGCCGCCGTCTGATCGTCGTTGACCGGCCTAAGCGCACAACTATGATGGGTCTGCCGCTCTCTCCTCACGCACAGAATCGCTTGCCATTAGGCAATCCTGCTTGTCACCAATGAGTCCGTCCGGTAGCTTCTCGGCATAGGAAACGCTTCCTGTGTTCGTTGCAGGGCCCACGCTTTCGTGGGTCCTGTCCGATTTTCGAGGAGGGGCATGGACGCTCCAGGGCTTGGCGGACTCAATTGGGCCGTGATCATCATCTATCTGCTGGCCACCTTGGCGATCAGTTCGGTCACGGACATCAGCCCGGTTCTCATTGCCGCGGTCGTCGGCGTGCTCTCGGTGATCTACACGTTCCTCGGCGGGATGGAGGGAGTGATCTGGTCAGACGTTGCACAGGCGATCATTCTCCTCGTCGGCGCAGCAGTCATCCTCATCTTCGGCATCGCTGCCATCGACGGCGGTCTGACCACTGTCGCCGCTGATGCCGCTTCCGACGGCAAGTTCATCACTGCCGACAACTGGACGATCGGCGGGGCGGCTGCTGCGATCCCCATCATCTTCCTCGGGTCGGTCTTCAACAATCTGCACCAGTACACAGCAAGTCAGGATGTGGTGCAGCGCTATCAGACCACGGATTCGCCGAAGAGCACAGCGAAGTCGCTCATGGTCAATAGATTCCTTGCACTGTTGACGATTCCGCTGTTCTACGGGATCGGCACTGTGCTTTACAGCTACTACCGGCATGCTGATGCGTTGCCAGCCGACTTCAATACGTCGGCGATCGTGCCGTACTTCGCGGTGAAGGTGCTGCCGGCGGGGATCTCGGGTCTGCTCATCGCGGCGATCTTCGCAGCGGCGCAGTCGACGATCTCGTCGAGTCTCAACTCGATTTCGGCGTGCGTGACCGTCGACATCCGCGACCGATTCTTCCCGCCGCGAGGCGGGAAGCCGCGTTCAGGTGTTGGATTCTCTAGGTTCGTCATCATTGCGGTCGGGATTGCGTCTGTCGCTGTGGCGCTCTACCTGGTCGCGACCGATCAGGCGGAGACGTGGGATCTGTTCCTCAGCATCACCGGCCTCTTCGGCGTCCCCCTCGCGGGTGTGTTCGCCTTGGGGATCTTCACGAAACGGGCCAACACCTTCGGAGTGCTGTGTGGCCTGCTACTCGGGGCTGGGCTCGCCTGGTACGTCCAGAACGTCGTCGGCCTCAACACGTTCGCGATCTCGATCGTTGCGTTCGTGGCGTCGGTGGTCCTTGGGTACGTATTCTCGGTGCCGACAGGGTCCCTCGCAGTTCACGCGGATCGCGACATACTGCCGTTGACGATCTACGGGAAGCGGGAGGCGTATGTGCCACATCGCCTCCGTCGACACGAAACCCAAGCCCATTAATTGACCAGATAGGTTAATCATAAGAGCGGCCTGCGGGAATCCAATACTTTCGACGAACTTTTCCCCCTTCCGGACATCGGTACAAAATGAACGGATAATCGTTCCACTGGTGTGCACTGCAACCGCAAATCCTAACACCTCTACAAGTTGCAGATATTCTAGAGTGGTCGCCTCGGAACAAACGTAGGTTCAACGAAGTCAACTACCAAATTGACAATAGATCGAAGCGTCAACGGCTATGGCCAGTAGCGTAGACCGCCTGTCGTAGGGTATGCTAACCGACACATCGAAGTTGAGGGAGGACGCATTGGACTGTGACGGCGACGAAGACCATAGCAAGCGCCCCTCTACGACAAATAACCTGAACCTTGACATGATTTCCGTTGAAGTTCAAGGTTCGAGTGTTCTTCCAATCGCCGCGTCGACTGAGCTCCAGCTACAACTGGAGATATACGGCAAAAAACTTCTAGCCGAGACAGAGCGCCTAGAAGCCGAACATCGAGACTCAGATCTAAATGAACAGCAATTTACCAATTCGATGGTCCGACGAGCAGCGAGAGCCATCCAACGACCAATTACCCAAGTAAAATCGGTTTCTACAATCGCTATTGTAATGAATGTATTGGGCGCATCGCTAATCAGTGGTTCCGGAATATTTTACTCGGTTGCTACGACCGCATTTCACAATGTCACTGGCACTACATTTAGTGTAGCCGTAACAACGGCATCGTTCGTCTTGGGCGCTTGCTTAAATCTCGGATCATATATTTTGCCGAAGAAGACAAAGATCAGCAGCAATTCGAACTGGCAGGAGATCTAGATGGACCTCAACAATGACCGACTAACCCCTGCCGCCCAGGCGACACTAGATGAAATTGTAACGAATTATAGAGACCGCATCCTCGAAATCCTGCTTAAATCAGATTTGAAGCGAATTGGCCCACCCGATGTTTTACGTGTTGAAGAAGTCGGCCGCAATAGCGCCACTCTTGCCAATCTTCTTGAATTGAGCACATCATTTCAAGATACCAATTTCCGTCGAATGCGACGGTATTCATTGATGCTACTATCTATTTCGGTATTTCAAGCAGTAATTGCGGTAGGATTGACCGCCGCATACTACCTGTTCCCCGCAGATGCATACACAGTATCCCTCCTGGTCACTTTCGCTCTGATTTTCTCTAGCTGCTATATGCTGTCATTTTTGATATTCAGAGCTGCATCTCGAGCGCGTCTACAATCCCAAATAATAGGATTTCAATCCGGATTGATTTCTGACCGCGACCTCTACGCATTTCGCTCCAGTTCAGGACCTTCATTTTTGGAGCTTTCGAATACTTTTATGGATAAATGGCAAACGGCAGAACATGAACTCGGGAGAATTGCAAAGGCTTCTCCGTCTTCAGGGTTGAATGCGTCCAGTTTAGGCGACGCGATATCTCGCCTAAGCAGTCGAGACTTGATTTCGGATAATGATGAAATTGAGTTTCGCCATCTCCTCCGACTTCGAAATAGCATCGTTCACCGCCCCGGCGACGCAAAAATCACTCAGTCGGACATTAATGACTTGGAGAATTTGATCCAATCACTCAAAAGAAAATAACCCAAACGCCCTCAGACTTTTGAAATATGTATCAACTTGTCGCGATTGACTTTGTTTTAATAATCGTTTCTCGAAACTCATCGGATGAATTTGAAAGTATCACAATAGCTCCTCCTACGCCATAGGTGAGTTGATCATCGGACAATACCGAAGTGCGGATGAGCACGCTGAGGTCGACGGCACCGTCGAGGGAGAAGAAGCCGACGGCTCCGCTGTAGACACCGCGGGGGCCCTGCTCGAGGTCATCGATGATCGACATTGTGCGCTGCTTGGGCGCGCCAGTCATAGATCCAGGTGGGAATGCTGCTCGGATGCACTCCACGGATGTCGCGGTGTCTCGCAACTGGGATCGAATCGTCGAGACGAGCTGGTGGACCGTCGCATAAGTCTCGACGTCGAAGAGCTTTGTGGCCTCGACCGAGCCGATTTCAGCTGTGACGCCGAGATCGTGACGGACGAGATCGACGATCATGAGATTCTCCGAACGATCCTTCACCGACGAATGCAGGTCAGCCTTCAGTGCTTCGTCTTCCTCGGGGGTACTCCCCCGCGGTCGCGTGCCCTTGATCGGCTTCGACTCTGCCACGCCACCCGCCGAGATCTTCACAAACCGCTCCGGCGACGTACTGAGTACGTTCACCTTGGGCGACTTGAGGAATGCTCCGAACGGCGTTGGGTTGTCTCGTCTCAGATTCCCGTAAGTCTCCAGCGCGTCTCGAGTCCACGGCATCTCCAACATATTGGTCAGACATACTTCGTACGTCTCACCGTCGTTGATCAGCCGCTTTGCTTCCGCAATGAGGTCGAGATACTCAGAACGCGAATGCCGTGCTTGCAGCTCCGGAGGAAAGTCCGTCAGCGTTTCCGGTTCACGGCTGCGTACTGCTGGTCCTACCGCCCTGGAGTCTGGCTTAGCCGTGTCCAGATCTGGCTCGATCGCATCGATCCGGCGAGTGGTCTCGTCGAACCACGCTCCACACTCATCCTCAGTCACGCCTTCGCTGCTGAGCGCCAGGAGATAGACACTCCCTTGTTCATGATCGACGACCAGCGCCCTGTCCAAGAACATCATCAGCGCATCCGGTTGCTCGGACGCGTGCTTCCCCGGCGAACCGACCTCGGCTTTGAGCTCGTAGCCGAGATATCCGACCCACCCCAGACGGAAAGCGAATGGCAGCTCGGCAACCTTCGGCGATTGCACCAGCTCAGTCGCTTGGAGGTCAGCGTTGAGCCAATCAAAGAACCCGGAGTGAAGAGTCACCGTCTCGTCGGTTGACCTCACCTCAACCGTCCCCGTGGGGACGTCTGCTGTGACCACTCGACTCAGCGGCCCGGTTGGCGCACCCATGGTCGAAAATCGCGAATCCGGATGCCCCGGCATGTTGCCGTCAAGCCACACCGCTTCAGGCTTATCGGCGAATAGTGCGGTAAAGACGTCGGAAGACGAGGCATTCATCGACAACTTGCGCACATGCAGGGTCACCATCCGCTGCTCGTGGACTGCCGAGTCGCCGACGCCGCCAGCAACGTCCTCGACCTCTTCGTTGCGAATGAAGCGCTCTCCGGAAGCCGGACGAAAATCATCCGACAGGCTCTGTCGACTGGCGCGCGGCGAATCCTGCCCAGCCAACCACTCCTCAGTCATCCGCCGAAAGTTCCGCAGCAACTCGGCCGCGTGCTCTGTCGCGATCGACTCCGGATGGAACTGCACACCCCACTGCGGCCGCGTTTTATGCGCGAGCCCCATGAGCACACCGTCATCCGACCACGCAGTCGGCTCAAGGTCGTCCGGCAGCTCAGCAACAACCAACGAGTGATACCGCGCGGCCACGAACGGCGACGGCAGCCCCTCGAACAGACCCGTCCCTGAGTGCGAAATCTCGGAGACCCGCCCATGCCGAGGCTCGGGTGCGTGCGCGATCGTCCCGCCGTGGACGTAGGCGATCCCCTGATGACCGAGGCACACACCGAGCACCGGGATCTCCGCGCGCGAAATGACATCCGCACAGATCCCGAAGTCTGCCGGCACCACCGGCGTCCCGGGCCCCGGCGAGATGACGACATTGTCGAACTCGTCGAGAACCGCCGACGAATACTCAGCCCAATCATTGGGCACGACGACCGGCTCGCAGCCATTCACCTCGGCGAGGAGATGGAAGAGATTGAACGTGAACGAGTCAGCGTTGTCGATGAGCAGCGTTCGCACCCGTTTTGAGCTACTTTCCGGGCCCTGAGCAACCTGGCGCAGGGTTGCTGAGCGACCGGATGGTTGCTGAGACGCGCCCCGAGAAGCCGGCTGCGGCGCAGTCGACGCGGCCACTGCGGTCGGTGCGGTCACTGCGGCCGGCGCGGACACTGTGGTCGACGCGGTCGACGCAGTCACTGCGTTCGGCGCGGTCTCTGCGATCACGGGTGGAGCCAGGTCAGCCGAGGACGAGCCGACGGGTCGAATCCGACAAGCCAGCGGCCGCCTCGGTACGGAGGGACTCCTCGGTGTCCGCACCGGCACGGACGTACCGGCCGGTGAACGCATCGAGCGACCCCGAGGCCAAAGCCAAGGCCAGGCCCGTGACCTGGTCGGGGGTCGTCCAGTCGCCCTCGGTGCGGAAGTCGTGGACGGGCATCGACTTCGTCATCGCGGTCTCGACGACGCCGGGCGCCATCTCGAAGATCCGCAGACCCCGATCGTGTCCGAAGTGGACGACGGAATCGGCGATGCGGAAAAGCGACGCCTTCGACGCCGAATACGCCGCGTACGCCGGCGTTCCCGTCGCCCCCGACCCCGAGTTGAGGTCGATGATGCGGCTGGGACGCCCGGTCGTCTCGGCGGCGGCGATGAGGACGGGCGCGAACGCGTTGACCATGAGCGCGACACCGAGGACGTTCGCCCCGACGACCCCCGCGAGACTCTCCGGGTCGGCGTCCCAGAGCGGTCCTTCGGTCGACTCGATGCGCCCGGCGTTGTTGACGAGCACCTGCAGTCGCTGCCCGGTCTCCGCCTCCAGCCCGGTCATCGCGGCCTTGAGCTCAGCCACCGAGGCGGGATCATCGACGGTGAGCCCGAACCCGGTCGCCTTCCCACCGGTCTCCCCCGCGATCTCCGCGGCGGCCTCCCGCGCCTTGATCGCCGAGGTTGCTGTGACGACGACACGATAGCCGGCGCGGGCGAACGCCTCGGCGAGGTGCCGGCCGATGCCCCGTGCCCCACCGGTGACGAGCGCGATCGTCTCCGCCGGAACCGCAGTCGCCTCAGCGGCGCCGTCACCGGCAGGCAGGTGCGTGCCGTAGGGAAGCTTCTCACTCATGGTCGGGACTCCTCAGGGTCAGCGGTCGATCGGACAGGTCAGCCGGCCGACCCAGCAGGTCGGCCGGCACGCGGACGGTTCAGCCTCGGACGACCGCTCCGTGGCGTTCGGCGGCCAAGGCCGTCGCCGCCTCACGCATCGCCGAGGCCTCATCGGCCTTGAGCGTGCGATCCGGCGCCCGGAAGGTCAGACGGAACGCGAGCGACTTCTTGCCCTCGGGCAGCTGGTCGCCGGTGTAGAGGTCGAAGATCTCGATGCCCTCGAGATCCGCACCCGCTCCCTCGACGAGCGTCGCCTCGAGCGTCTGCGCAGGCAGATCCTCATCGACGACGAGCGCGACATCCTGGCGGGACACCGGGTACGTCGACAGCGCGCCGTCCCAGGTCCGCAGGTCAGCCTGCGCAAGAAGGGCGTCAAGATCGATCTCGAAGGCGACCGTGCGGGCCGGCAGCCCGAGGTTCTCGCACACCTTCGGGTGCAGCTCACCGGCGGACCCGAGAACCTCACCGTCGGCGAGCGTGAACGTCGCCGCCCGACCCGGATGCCACGGGGCACCCCGTTCGGCTGCGACGCTCACACCGACACCGCTGATCGCAGCGATCCTGCGGACGATGTCGATGACGTCGGTCGCCTCCGCGCGACGGCCCTTGCCCCAGAGGCCGGGGAACTCGACGTGACCGGCGACGACACCGGCGAAATGGTACGGCTGGGCAGGCACCGAGGCGTAGATCTCCTCGAGCTCGGCCTCGGTGGGATGGTAGCCCGGCAGGAACCGCGGTCCAGGCTTGCCCGGCAGACCCACCGCGGTCGAGACGAGCCCGGCCTCGAAGAGCGCGACGTCCTTGGCTCCGCGACCGAAGTTGCGCACCGCAACATCGAGCAGCGTCGAGAGCAGGGTCGTGCGCATGAGCGGCAGATCCTCGGACATCGGGTTCGCGAGCCGGATGTGCTGGCGGCGCGGATCGTCGGCCTCGAGCCGCAGGTCGTCATCGCGCTTCGCCGAGGTGAAAGGGTAGCTGTAGGCCTCCGTGAACCCGTCCGCGGTGAGAAGGTTCGAGATCCGACGCCGGGCCCGCTGCGCCTCGGTGAGTCCGGAACCGGCACGAGCGGCCGGCTGGATCGAGGGAATCCGGTCGTAGCCGCCGGTTCGGGCGACCTCCTCGACGAGGTCGATGTCCGCGGTGAGGTCGGGACGCCAGCTTGGAATCGTGACACGCAGGACCCCGTCACCGAGGTCGTCGACGTCGGCGCCGATGCCCTCGAGGAGGGACACCACCTCGGCAGGGGTGTAGTCGACACCGACGACAGCGGACACCCGGTCCACGGCGAGGTCGATGACCGTCGGAGCCGGTGCCTCACCGATCTGCGTGGTCGCGGCACTGAGCGTGCCGCCGGCGAGCTCGACGAGGAGATCCGCACAGCGCCTGGCCGCGACCGGTCCTAGCGTCGGATCGACACCGCGTTCGAAGCGACGCGAGGCCTCCGAGGAGAGCTTGTGCCGGCGCGAGGTGCGCGCGATCGAGATCGGGTCGAAGTGGGCGGCCTCGATGACGACGTCGGTCGTCTGGTCGCTGACCTCGACGGCGGCGCCGCCCATGACTCCGGCCAGGCCGATGATCTTCGACGACCCGTCCGCGCTGCGGTCGGTGATGAGGAGGTCCTCGGCGTCGAGGGTGCGCTCGATGTCATCGAGAGTCGTGAACGTCTCCCCTGCCTCGGCGCGACGGACGACGATCTCCTCGCCGAGCAGCGCCGTGTCGTAGGCGTGCAGCGGCTGCCCGAGTTCGAGCATGACGTAGTTCGTGATGTCGACGGTGAGGCTGATCGGGCGCATGCCCGCCTCGAGGAGGCGGTGGCGCATCCAGTACGGGGTCGCCCTGGTCGGGTCGATGCCGGTGACCTGGAGTGCCGTGAAGACATCGCAGCCGGGCACGCCGTCGATGGGGCGGATGTCGTCGATGACGACAGGGAACCCGTCAGCGGTGGGACCGTTCACCTCGGCGACTGCGGGGCTGCCGAAATCGGTGAAGGTCTGGCCCTTCATCTGGGCGTACTCACGGGCGATGCCGCGCATCGAGAGCTGATAGCCGCGGTCGGGGGTGACGTTGACGTCGAGGGTGACGTCGTCGAGGCCGAGGAGGGCGATCGCGTCGTCGCCGGGCTCGCCGGTGAGACCGAAGTCGGTGAGCACGATGATGCCGCCGTGATCGTCGCCGAGGCCGAGCTCAGCGGTCGAGCAGATCATCCCGTCCGAGGTGTGACCGTAGGTCTTGCGGGCGGCGATGTGGAAGTCACCGGGCAGGACGACTCCGGGCAGGGAGACGACCACGAGGTCGCCGGGCTCGAAGTTGTGGGCACCGCAGATGATGCCGCGGCTCGGACGCTCCTCACCGGGCTGCGGGTCCTTCGGGTCGTCGGCGGCCTCGTTGTGTTCGGGACCGACGTCGACGCGGCACCAGTTGACGGTCTTGCCGTTCTTGTGCTCTTCCTTGGTCAGCTCGAGGACACGGCCGACGACGAGGGGTCCGGTCACCTCGGCGGCGAAGAAATCCTCCTCTTCGAGTCCGATCGCGGCGAACTGCGCGGCGAGGGCGTGCGGGTCGGTGTCGGCCGGGTAGTCGACGTAGTCAGCCAGCCAGGAGAGTGGGACGCGCATGTATCAAGCCTTCATTCCGAAACGGGCCGAGAAGCGCACATCGCCTTCGACCATGTCGTGCATGTCATTGATGCCCTCGCGGAGCATGAGCGTGCGCTCGATGCCCATGCCGAAGGCGAAGCCCTGGTAGACCTCGGGGTCGATGCCGGCGGCGCGGAGCACATTGGGGTGGACCATGCCGCAGCCGCCCCATTCGATCCAGCCCGGACCGCCGACCTTGTTGGGGAACCAGAAGTCCATCTCCGCGCTCGGTTCGGTGAACGGGAAGAAGCTCGGGCGCAGTCGGGTCCGCGACTCGGGCCCGAACATCTCGCGGGCGAAGCCGTCGAGGGTGCCCTGGAGGTTCGCCATGGTCAGGCCCTTGTCGATGGCGATGCCTTCGATCTGGTGGAAGACCGGGGTGTGGGTGGCGTCGAGCTCGTCGGTGCGGAACGTCTTGCCGGGGCACACGACGTAGAGTGGCACGCCGCGTTCGAGCAGGGACCGCGACTGGACGGGTGAGGTGTGGGTGCGCAGGACGAGGCCGGCTTCGGGCGGATCGACGAAGAACGTGTCCTGCATCTGCCGGGCCGGATGGTCGGGGCCGAAGTTCAGCGCATCGAAGTTGAGCCATTCGGCTTCGATCTCCGGGCCCTCGGCCACCTCCCAGCCGAGGCCGATGAAGTAGTCCGCCGCCTGTTCCTGGATGAGGGCGAGCGGGTGGCGAGCGCCGAGGCCGCGCCGGTCGCTGGGCAGGGTGACGTCGATGGACTCCTCGACGAGGACGGCGGCATCGCGTTCGGCTTCGAGTTCGGCCAGGCGGTCGTCGTGGGCCTTCTTCACCAGTCCGCGGGACTTGCCGACGATCTTGCCGGCGGCGGCCTTGTCGGCCTTGTCGAGGCCGCCGATCGCCCGGTTCGCCAGCGCCAGTGGGGCCTTGTCGCCCATGAAATCGATCTTCGCCGTCTTGAGGTCCTCAAGGGTCGCGGCGTCCGCGAAGGCGGTCAGTGCCGTGTCCACGGCAGCCTGCACGGCTGTCTCGTCCAAGGGGTCGAGCTGGTCTGTCATCGATGTCCTTCGTCGGCTGCTGTGATCACGGCATTCGTCTGGTCAGGCGAACGCCTCTCTGCCGCAGATCAGTCTATCGCCTCTGCTTAACCGGGTCGGGCGGTCGTCCAGGTGGCGGGCCGTGATCGGGTGTCCGTCCATCCGTCCCGCGCCGAGGCGGTCGTCTGTCCCGTCCGACCGCCTAGTCCTGTGACCGAGAAGTCAGTGCCTGGAACGGCCACAGGGGTTACTGTCGGAGAATGATGACGAATGAGAGCGTTGCCCCAGTCAAAGCGTCCGATGTCATGGTCCGTGCCCTCGAGAACGAGGGTGTCGAACGGATCTTCGGGATCCCGGGCGAGGAGAACCTCGACTTCCTCGACTCCCTGAGACGGTCGAGCATCGAACTCGTCATCACCCGGCACGAGCAGGCCGCCGCGTTCATGGCCGCGACCTACGGTCGCCTCACGGGACGCCCGGGTGTGTGTCTGACGACGCTCGGTCCCGGTGCCCTCAACCTCGCGACCGGCGCGGCGTACGCGCAGCTGGGTGGGATGCCGATGGTGATGATCACCGGGCAGAAGGGCATCCTCTCCGCCGAGCAGGCCCGCTTCCAGATCGTCAACACCGTCGCCGCGATGGGTCCCCTGACGAAGTCGACGCATCAGATCATGTCGCCGCGGATGATTCCGACCATGGTCCGTGAGGCCTTCCGCGTCGCCGTCGACGAGCGTCCTGGTCCTGTCCATCTCGAACTCCCCGAGGATGTCGCCGGCTCCCTCGTCGCCCATTACGACCTCATTCCTCCTCACCCGATCCAGCGGCCCACACCGTCGAACGACGCGCTCATCGCCGCGGCCGAGGTCATCCGCAACGCGAAGCGACCGCTGCTCGTGCTCGGCGCCGACGCTTCCCGGGCTGACTGCAGTTGGCCGCTGGCCGAGTTCGTCCCCCGCGTCGGCATCCCCTATGTCACGACGCAGATGGGCAAGGGCACGGTGTCGGGCTCGACCGGTCTCTACATGGGAACGGCCGCGCTGACGGAGCGCGACTACGTCCATGACGCGATCGAGCAGGCCGATGTCATCGTTACGATCGGCCATGACACGACGGAGAAGCCGCCGTTCACGATGAGCGAGCATGGACCCACCGTCGTCCACCTCGGGTTCCGGCCCGCGGTCGTCGAGCAGGTCTACTTCCCCCAGTACGAGGCGGTCGGCGATCTCGGGCCCACGCTCATGCGCCTCGGCGACATGCTCGAGTGGCAGGTCCCCAACGCCGGGGCGCTGCTGCCTATGCGGGAGGAGATCCTTGAGAAGATCGAGGAGGGTTCGCTCGAGGAGCGGTTCACACCGCAGCGGATCGTCCACGAGGTCCGCCGGGTCATGCCAGTCGACGGGATCCTCGCGCTCGACAACGGGATGTACAAGATCTGGTTCGCCCGCAACTACCGCACCACCAGGGCGAACACCGTGCTGCTCGACAATGCGCTGGCGACGATGGGGGCGGGTCTGCCCTCCGCGATCGGGGCGAAGCTCACGCATCCCGAGTGCCGGGTCATGGCGATCTGCGGCGACGGCGGGTTCATGATGAACAGTCAGGAGATGGAGACCGCGGTGCGCCTCGGCCTCGACCTCGTCGTGCTCATCCTCGAGGACAACGCGTACGGGATGATCCGGTGGAAGCAGGCCGTCGACGGACTGCCGGACTACGGAATGACGTTCGGCAATCCCGATTTCGTCGCCTACGCCGAGTCGTACGGGGCGAAGGGTCGCCGCGTCGAGGACATCGACGACCTCCACGACGCGTTCGAGGACGCGTTCACCGAGGGCGGCGTCCAGGTCATCGTCTCCCCCATCGACTACACGGAGAACGTCCGCGTCCTCATCGAGGAGCTCCGCGACCGGTAGGTCGCACGGTGTCGGTCGGTCCCTCGCCGAGGTGGCCGACCGTTATCGTCCCACCCTCCTATTCGATGGTGATCCCGAGTTCGCGGGCGAAGAGGTCGGCGAAGACCATGAGCTGTTGTTCGTCGATCGTCGCGCCCTTGAGCGAGTGGATGCCGGAGATCCGCCGAGGTGCGAGTCCGCGCAGGTCGACGCTGCCGAGGTTTGCCCCTTCGAGCTGGAGGTCGGCGATCGTCGTCTCCGGGAACGCCACGCGTTTCGCCGTGCCCATGCCGAGGTCGAGTTCGTCGATCGTGCATCCGCGGAACTCGACATCGGTGAGCTTCGCCGAGCGGAGGTTGAGGTAGGAGATCCGACAGTTCTCGATGACGACCTTCTCCCACACACTGTCGAAGCACACCCCGGCCCCGATCCGGCAGCCGCTGATCTCCGTGTGGAGGACATTCGCTCGCGGCATCGTCAGGGTGTCGGCACGGGAGTCGACGAGGCGGACGCCGGAGAGGCGCACGCCCGTGAAGTCGGCGTGCGCCTCGGCGTCGCCGAACGTCACCCGGGTGAACGCGGAGTCGAGGAACGTCGTATCACTCGCATCCACCGCGGCGAGGTCGAGGTCGGTGAAGTCGAGTCCTTCGAGGAATTCCTCGGGCCCGATGTCGCCGAGGAGGCCTTCGGCCAGGTTCACATGGTCGATGGTCGGCGGCTTCGGTGCGGCGGTCGTCATGGGTGCAGACTATCGGTGCGCGCTGACGCAGCGTGTACACAGGCTCGCGGCTCAGTGACCGCCGGGTGGCGACAGTGAGGACGATTGGCAGAGAGGACGCTGGGTCCGCCATCGGTGAGGCTTGGCGCAGTTCGAGCGCCTCTCGATCAACGGTTGGTCGGAAAATCGACGCTCCGCCGAACGCCGCATCATGCCGATCCACGCCGCGCCGGAAATCCGCGTCGCCCGCGACGCGGATTTCGTGCTGCGCGTGGATCGAGCGCGGGCGACCCTTCGCCGCGTGGAACGAGCGGCGCGACCAGACCACCGCGGCGCCCCTCCCCGCTACATCCGCTGGTTGCGCGCAGTTTCGTAGATGCAGATGCCGGCGGCGGTGGCGAGGTTGAGGCTCTCGGCCTGGCCGTAGATCGGCACCGCCACCGAGGCGTCGGTGACCTCGAGGTCCTCCGGCCGCATCCCCCAGGCCTCGTTGCCGAAGACCCACGCGGTGCGGGCGGAGAGGTCGAGCCCGGACTCCCACGGATGGTGGAGGTCGTGGGCGGCGTCGTTGCCGTCGGCGGCGAGCACCTGGAGGCCGCGGGCACGAGCGAGCTCGGTCACCTCGGGCAGGCCGACGCCGATGACGACGGGAATGTGGAACAGAGAGCCGGCGGTCGAGCGGACGGTCTTGTCGTTGTAGACGTCGACGCTCGAGGAGGTGAGCACGACGGCATCGGCACCGGCGGCATCGGCGAGGCGGATGATCGTTCCCGCATTGCCCGGGTCGCGGACCTGGGAGAGGACGACGATGAGCTGCGCATCCTTCGTCACGACCGAAGTGAGGTCGACGTCGAGGGTACGGCACACGGCGACGACCCCCTGGGAGTTCACGGTCGAGGCGAGCTCGGTGAGCACCTCCTCGGTGACGATCGACAGGAAGACCCGCCCGCCGGTAGCGGCTTCGACGAACTCGGGGTGGGACTCGGCGGCCGCCTCGGTGAGGAAGAGCTCATCGACGGCTCCCTCGGTGGCCAGCGCCTCACGGACGGCCTGGGGACCTTCGGCGAGGAACATGCCCGCGGCGCGACGACCTCGGCGGTTGAGCAGCTTCGCCGCGTTCCTGATGCGCTTGGAGTTCGGCGAGGAGATGACGTCGGGAAGCTTCATGGCTGGCCTTCTGATCGATGGGTCGAGCGGGTGGTGAAGACGCCCCGGACAGGACAGCGGCCCCGCCGGATCGAATGAACGATCGGGTCGGGGCCGCTGTGGAAGAGTCTGTCCGAGCGGACGTCAGGCGGCCGGGGTCTTCGCGGCGTTGACGTCGGTCGGGAGGGCGTCCTTGGCCAACTTGACGAGGTGGGCAAATGTCGCTGCGTCGTTGACGGCGAGCTCGGCGAGCATGCGACGGTCGACCTCGATGCCAGCGGCCTTGAGGCCCTGGATGAAGCGGTTGTACGTCATGCCGTTGGCGCGGGCGCCGGCGTTGATGCGCTGGATCCAGAGGCGACGGAAGTCACCCTTGCGAGCGCGGCGGTCACGGTAGCTGTAGACCAGCGAGTGGATGACCTGTTCCTTGGCCTTGCGGTACAGGCGCGAGCGCTGTCCGCGGTAGCCGCTTGCCCGGTCGAGGATGACCCGGCGCTTCTTGTGGGCGTTGACTGCCCTCTTCACACGTGCCACGTGTTACTCCTTCGATTCGTTTCTTCCGGCGGTGCCGGAGTCTGGTTCAAGCTGAGGTGGACCCTGGTGTCACTGAGACACTGAGGGTCGCACGGACCCGGAGGGGTCAGCGTCCCTTGAGCTTGCCCAGAAGCTTGCGGGCCATGGCGCGGTCTCCGCCGGTGAGGACCTGGTCCGTACCGACGCGACGCTTGCGGCTCGAGGACTTGCCCTCGAACTTGTGCTGGTTGTTCACGCCTTCACGCATGATCTTGCCAGTGCCGGTCACACGCATGCGCTTCTTGGCGCTGCTGTTCGTCTTCTGCTTCGGCATGGTGCCGTTCTCCTTTGCATTTCGCTGCAGGCGCTCAAGCACCCACAACTACTTCACCCGCCGGATCACGGGGATCCGGCGATTCGTTACCTACTTCTCACGCCTCGGGCGCTGCGTTCTTCTCCGCAGCGACTCGATCACGTCGGGACTTCACTTCAGGACTGCGGCCCTTGGCATCGGTGGATGCCTTGCGGGCTTCGGCCTTGGCGTCGGATTTGGACTTGTGAGGAGCGATGACCATCACCATGTTGCGGCCGTCGACCCGGGGGGCGGATTCGACGGTGCCGAGGTCCGACACATCTTCGGCCAAACGGTTGAGCAGCTTGATGCCCATCTCGGGACGGGACTGCTCGCGCCCGCGGAACATGATCATGACCTTGACCTTGTCGCCGCCGGACAGGAACCGCGTCACGTGACCCTTCTTCGTCTCGTAATCGTGTTCGTCGATCTTGAGACGGAAGCGGATCTCCTTCAGCGCGGTGTTCGCCTGGTTCTTCCGGGCTTCCCTGGCCTTCTGGGCAGATTCGTACTTGTACTTCCCGTAGTCCATGAGCTTGGCCACGGGGGGTTTCGCCTGCGGGGCGACCTCGACGAGATCGAGATCTGCCTCTCGGGCGAGATCGAGTGCCTTGCGAATGGCAACGATACCGACCTGTTCACCATTGGGTCCGACCAACCGGACCTCGGGAACCCGAATCCGGTCATTGATGCGCGTCTCGCTGATGTGTTCACTCCTTTTTAGCTCAAATGGTTTCGCGGCAATGAAAAAGGCTCCCATCGACACGAATGCCAAGGGAGCCTGCACACACGATCACCGTGGCCATGAGACCATGGGATCTTCCGTGAATACACCTCGATCCGCCGCACTCAACCCGACGTTCGCCGAGGTGAGACCTGCAGTAGATCTTCGGACCCGATCGCTCGTCGCGATCCAGGTGGGAGTCAGACTCCGCTTCGCACCGTATTAAGTGTACTACGCTTCATGACTCTTCGCACATCGGCACCCCTTCCCGCCACTCCGTCCGCCGGGATGTGCCAGAGTAGTCCCATGACCTCTCAAGACCCCAACGCCGCCGAGGCGGTCGCCGACGTCACCCGCGACATCGCCGAGGTGCCCGCCGTCGAGATCATCACGTCCACGGCCGTCCATCTCATGTCCGCTGCCGCCGTCAAGGTCGGCCTCGCCGAGGACACTCCCGAGCAGTCCGCCGCCGACCTCATCGACCTCGACGAGGCGCGCAAGCTCATCACGGCCCTCGCCGGCCTCGTCACCGGTGCCGCCACCGTCATCGGCGACCACCACGCGCGCCCGCTGCGCGACGGCCTGCGCAGCCTGCAGCTCGCCTTCCGCGAGGCCTCGTCGATTCCCGACCAGCCCGGCCAGGGCCCCGGAGAGAAGTTCACCGGCCCCGTCCGCTGACCCGTCTGCTTCACGGCCCCTGCCTTCTCGGCAGGGGCCGTTCGTCATTCACCATTGACTCACGAAAGCACTGCCGTCTGTGAGCAGCCAACTGAGTGTCGAATATTTCCCGCATGGCTCCGCATAGAATCACACCCACCTCGGGTAGCATCCATTTACAGCAGTAGTTGGCGAACGGAGCAACCCGATGGCGTCTCGGAGTCGAGTCGTAGCAACCGGTGTTGAGCCTACGTCTGTACACCGGAGAGAAATCGTCTCGGTCAACCCAGTGAGCGGCACAACCGACGTCTTGCACCACACCGAACGGCCGATGGAAGTCCGATGACAGCCAACGACGCATTCTTCAAACAGCGAAAGCCGGTTGCAGTCTTCAAACACAAGCTTCTGGTGGACTACCTAACCGCGTGGGCGACCAAGCTATCGGTCTACTCGAACGGTGCCGTCGCGTTTCTGGATGGCTACGCCGGCACGGGCCGATATGAAGACGGCACCCCTGGATCCCCCCTTGTGGCCATGAATGCCGCACAGGCTCTGCGAGACCAGCAGAGCCCGAAGGTGCTCAGAAACTTCTTCGTGGAATCCGACCCAAAGTACTTCAAAGAGCTGAAGAAGAACGTGCTCAGCCACCCCCTTGGCCAAACCGCTCGGCTTTACCCTGGGGACGTCGTGGACCACCTCGATTCCGTAGTAACGCAGGTAGGAAGCGCTCCTCTTCTCGTATTCTTGGATCCCTTCGGAACTTCGTTCGATTCCGATCTCATCAAAACGCATTTTCTGACCGATCCGAAAATGAAAGTTGAAGTGTTGCTCAATGTGAGCATCCAAGCTGTATGGAGAATCGGTGGATTGCTTACGAGCAACACATACGAGCCCCATTTTCATAAGTCCCTGGAACGCCTCGACAACTCACTCGACGGTACATGGTGGAGAGCACAATTCATTGAAGCACGTGAACGCTTCCAATTGGACGGCACTGCCCGCTACGTAGCCCAGGCAGCTAGAGAAGTATCGGATGCTTTTGCAAATCGCTTAGTCCACGGAACGCCTCACCAAGCATTGTCGGTGCATCTACGAAAAACCACTGAAGCAGAACCAATCTTCTCCCTCACGCTCTTCCACAAACATCGGGAAGCGAGGCTTCTATTTATCGATTCCGCAGCCAGAGCACATAGAGAGTGGAGACGAGCCTACTGGGGCGACCAAGCGATACGTCTCAACACGAGCGATACCTTGTTCGAAATTTCGCCTGACGCCGAGTGCGACCATGAGCTGGAGGCACTTTCCAGGGAAAGCGTTGCGAAAATTCAAAAGAACATCGTCTCGGTACTTGAACGCGCTCTTGCTATCCGAGTCAGCGATCACCCTTCCCAGCTTTTCGGAAAGTCCATCGGGACCGCGGGTAAATCGGAGCTAAGAAAGGCAATTAACAAACTGGAGAAGGACGGTCGCATTTCTGTTGTGAGAGCTAAGAAATTGGACGACTGGACCCTTAAGCGACCGTAACTTCTTGCGTTGGATACTGATCCCAAGTGCGGCCATCAAGAGTTCGACCCCTCTGCTTAGGAGTGCGCCCGCCCCATTGTTTGAAGAAGAATGGCACCTGTTGCCGAAGACAGGCATCACGGATCTCCACCACCCAGGTTGCTTCAATGGGTCTGTGATTTGGCCCGGACTCCCCGCCGGCAATAACCCAATCGATTCCGGAAAGGTCTAGGTGCTCCAGAGACCCAAGGAGCGGCTCGCACGAAAGGAACTTGGTTTTTGCCGGAATGGCCCGAAGCTGTTCTATTCGGTCTAAAGCTGACGAGTCCTCGACAGTTACGCCCATCCATAGGTTGGTTGGCCATCGCAACTTGTGGGAAACCTTGCGCATCCTGTGCGCTCTCTTCGTTAGCACCTGATAGGTGTGTTGCGGAGTCTTCTCCATGACATTGAAAATTTCTTGCACAAACTCTAGTGGCACCTTCGCGTGGAACAGGTCGCTCATCGAGTTAACGAATACCATCTTCGGTGACCGCCACTTCAGCGGCTGGCTGAGGGCCTTGGGGTGGGTAGTCACGGCGAACCCCGGCCCAGATGTGACGGAGTTCCCGTCCTTCTGGTACTTGTCAGCACCCATTGCTTTCAAACGCTTTGCCAATGCGAGCGCGTAACAGTTGTCGCAGCCTAGCGCCACTTTGTCGCAACCAGTAACCGGGTTCCATGTGACTTCCGTCCACTCAATTCTGGACTGTGTCGACATAACGCCATTGTCGGATACATGTACGGGATTTTGAAAGAGGCGCGCCAACGACGGGTTGAATCTTGTCGAGGGCGAGTCGCGTCCTTCGGTGTGATCGATGCAGATCCTTCGCATCAACTCGGCTCAACTCAGCTCATGATATGCAACTTGCAAGATAGTTGACGAAAAGTGACCGCTGTTTCGTGACGCTGGGCAGTCATGAATATACAGCCGGGTTCGGCAATTTTTCAGAACCCGCGCTGGCGGACGACGGAGGTCATGAGGTCGTCCTCGACGTCGTCGAAGCCGGGGCCGAACTGTCCAAACCGCAGCGAGCTGATGAGCCCGACGATGGAGACCCACGCGGTGATCGCAGCGATCGTTGCCTCGGGCCCGACGTCGAGGCCGAGGGTCTCGAGTTCGGCCGCGAGGCGGGTGATGCCGGGCGAGAGTTCCGGTGAGGCTTCTGCAGCGGGCTGTCGCGAACCGGCGTCGGCGCCAGGAACAGTTCCGGAGTCGGGCACTGTGGGCCGGCGCAAGCCTGCGTCGGCCTCGGCGCCATTGGTTTCGGCTTCGTCGCCGCCCGGCGCTTCGCCACTGTCGGCATCCGACCCGGCGACAAGCCGCACGAGTGTTGCCATGACGCGGGTGCCCGGTTCGACGGTGACCTCGCGGGGCGCCTGATACGCGGCGATCGGCGTGCCGTAGATGAGCGCCCAGCGCTGCGGATACCTTCGGGACCACGCGAGCATCGCCAGACCGAGCGCTTCGACCGACCTCTCCTGTTCGAGCGCCGTGTCGACGGCGTCCGCGAGCGAGGTGAAGGCATCGGCGATGAGGATCGTCAGCAGCTCGTCACGGGTCCTCACATACCGGTAGACCGCGCTCGAGACGATGCCGAGCTCCCGCGCGATCGCCCGGAGGGACAGAGAGTCAGCGCCGTCCTCATCGAGCATGCGGTTCCCGATCTCGACGATCCGCGCCTCGGTCTCCTCGCGGGCCCGCTGTCGGGGTGTCTTCGCAGTCTCGTCAGCCATGTGTCCATCGTAGGTTGAGAGAGCACCACAGATGAATGTGAGCACTGCTCTTGTTTTGTCGGTCCGGCGGCGCTACTCTCGAATCAGCACGACAGAGAGCAGTGCTCTCGGTTCTGATTCGCTCATCACCTGAAGGGACATCCGCCATGAAGTCAGCACTCGTCCTCGGTTTCGGACAGATCGGCTCACAGATCGCCGCCGACCTCGTCCGGGCCGGCACCGACGTCCGCATCATGACCCGCTCACAGCCCTCGGACACCGCGCTCGCGGCGATCGGCACATCGCCTGCGTTGGCGTCGACGGAAAACGCCCGCGAACATCGGCCGGTGAGCAGCACGGCATCAACGCCGACGACAGCACCTGCGTCTGAGTCGACCTCGGACTCGGGGTCCACGTCTGTGACCACGGGAGGGCGACTCTCCTGGTCGCAGGGTGACGCGTCGTCACGCGACACAGTCCTCCAGGCAGCCGTTGAGGTCGGTGCCGAGGCGATCTTCGCCTGCGTCCACACCGCCTACGACTCCCGAGTCTGGGCGAGGACTCTGCCGGGACTCGAGGTCGCCATCCTCGACGCGGCGGCCGAGCTCGACATCCCCGTCGTCTTCCCCGAATCGGTCTACGCCTTCGCCGGACTGACCACAGCGATCACCGCCGACGCCCCGTTCGCACCCGTCGAGGACAAGGGACGCATCAGGCAGCAGCTCCTCGAGGCACGCACCGCGCATCCGGCTCGGGTGGCCAGTGTCGTCGCCGGCGATCTCATCGGCGCGACGGCTTCTCCGACGAGTTCGGTGGTGCGTCTGTGCATCACCGAGAGGATCGCGGCCGGCCACCGTGCCTTCGTCCCGGCCCGCACCGATGTGCCGCACGGCATCACTGTCATCGACGACATGGCGACGACGATGATCCAAGCAGTGGCCGACTTCGACGGGAGTGGAAGGCCTCGCGATGCTGATGAACTCAGTGCCGCGGACCTCAGAGCAGGAGCGCGAGCTGGTTCGGCGCGAGCAGGCTCGGCGCGAACAGGCTCGGCGAGCACCGCTTCAGGAGAGCACCGCCTCATCATCGCCCCGAGCGCGAATCCGACGCTCGCCGAGCTCGCCGCCTATACCCACTCTGTCCTCGGCTCGCGGGTCCGCACGCCGATCGCGCTCCCCCACGCAGTCGTTCGCGCAGCAGGATGGTTCGATCGCTCGATGTACGAGCTCGCCGAACTCGCCCCGATCTGGCGCCGCCCGTGCCGCATCGATACAGGTGACGCCGAGGCCGACTGGCGCGCCGGCATCGACGCGATGGTGCCGTGAGCACCCGACCCGAACACCCGCACGAACCCAGGCCCCCACCTCGGCGGGCGTATCGACGGGACCAAGCGCGCCCGCACGGACCGGAGCCCCACCTCGGCGGGAGCACCGATGGAACCGGGCGCACACGCACGGACCGGACGACCACCTCGGCGAGGGAACCGGCGAACCTGCCGATCGTCCTCAGCTCTGACCGAGGAAGATCCCGTTGCCGGGTCCGAGCGGCAGATCGAGGAAGTACCAGAGGGCGAGCAGGGCCGCCCATGCGAGCCAGAACGGGATGACGAACGGGAACATCCGGGAGATCACGGTGCCCAGGCCCGCGGTCGGCTCGTAGCGGCGGACGAGGCCGAGGAGGACGATCATGTACGGGTTGAGCGGGGTGATGACCTGGGTCGCGGAGTCGCCGACGCGGAACGCGGCCTGGATGAACGCCGGTTCGTAGCCCAGCAGGGCGAACAGCGGGACGAACACCGCGGCCATGAGCGTCCACATCGACGAACCGGAGACGATGAAGAGGTTGAGCACGCTCGCGAGCAGCATGAAGCCGATGATCGCGGCGAACCCGGTCAGCCCGATCGCCTCGAGCCCGGAGGCGCCGGCGACGGCGATCCACGAGCCGATGCCGGTCCAGTTGAACAGGGCGATGAACTGGCCGAGGATGAACGCGAGGATGAGGAAGGACATCATGTCGATGATCGACTCGGCCATCATCCGCACGATGTCGTTCATCGACCGCACGGTGCCCACGACCAGGCCGTAGACGACGCCCATGAGCATGAAGTATGCGAAGACGATGAAGACGATCGAGGACAGCAGCGGCGACTTCGGCAGGAACCCGCCGTCCTCGTTCCGCCACGGCGAATCCGGAATGAGCACGGCGACGAGGATGACCGCGGTGAGCGCGAGTGCTGCCAGCAGCGCCCAGAGCAGGCCCTTCTTCTCGGCGGGTTCGAGCTTCGGGCTCATCTCCTTCTGCGCGGCCTCGACCTCCTCGGCGGTCACCGAGTTCTCGCTGTAGGCGACGGTCTTCGCCTGGTACTTCTTGTCCAGACCCTGCTTCGTCGCGTCGACGTAGTCACGCGGGACACCCTTGCGGACCATGTTCGGTTCGATGAGCTTGTCGATGATGAAGCCGGCGATGATCGCGAGCACGATCGAGGCGACGATGTTGAAGTAGTAGTTCGACACCGGGTTGACCGCTTGGTATTCGACACCGGGCAGGGTCTCCATCACCGAGGTGGTGATGCCGGCGAAGAGCGCATCGAGGCTGGTCGGCACGATCGACGTCGAATACCCAGCGCCGGTGGCGGCGAATCCGCCGATGAGTCCGGCCATCGGGTGCCGGCCGGCGGCCTTGAACACGAGGGCGGCGAGCGGCGGGATGATGATGAACGCCGAGTCGGCCATGATCGACCCGACGACACCGACGAAGCCGACCGCGTAGGGCAGCAGCCAGCGGGGACTCGACCCGAAGGCGACGCGCACGGCCGCGGCGAGCATGCCGGATTTCTCGGCGACACCGACGGCCAGGAGGATCGGCAGCACCGTGGCCAACGGCGGGAACCCGATGTAGTTGTCCCCCATCGTCGTCGTCAGCCATGCCATGCCCTCGCCGGTGAACAGGCCTTTGATCGTGACGATCTCGTCGCTGCCGGGAATGGAGACGGACACGTTCGCCAGCGCCATCGCCGTCGAGATGGCCCCGGTGATGAGGAAGAGTCCGAGGAAGAGCGTGAACGGTTCGGGCAGGCGGTTGCCGATCCGTTCGATCCCGTCGAGGAGGCGCTGGCCGATCCCGACCTTCGCTGGAGTCTGCGCTGACATGGCTCTGCTTTCTCTCGGGTGGTGTGACGGGTGTGTGCTCGGGTGGTGCGCGTCGGGTGCGTGCTCGGGTGCTGCGTGGTCGGGTTCGCGGTGCTACGCGAAGTAGTTCTCGACGTCGATCGCGCCGCCGGCGCGTTCGAACTCGGCGACCACCTCGGCTGCGAGGTCGTCGTCGACGAGGAAGTCCAGTGCCGTGCACGCGAGCCCGTAGGCGGCGTCGTGAGCGGCGGCCTCGGCGGCGGGGGTGTCCGCGGCCTCGGCGAATTCGCGGGTGTGCAGGGCCACCTCGGCGTCCGCGGTTTTGATGAGCGGGTGGATGCCGGGGATCCGGTAGGAGACGTTGCCGAAGTCCGTCGACGCGGCGATCGATTCGTCGAGGACACCGGCCGGCAGCGGGGTGCGGTCCTGCGCGGTCTCGTGGAGGGCCCACCGGGCGGTGAGCGCCGCATTGCCGCGCACCGGCAGGGACGGCGGATGCTCGTCCCAGGTCACCTCGACCCCGGTGCCCGTCATCAGCGCAGCCCCGTTCGCAGCGTCCTCGACCCTCTCGGAGAGCTCCTTGAGCGTCTCCGGGTACTTCGAGCGCACGTAGCACTGGACTCGCGCGGTCTCCGTGATGATCGAGGGCCGGGTGCCGCCGTCGGCGATGACGGCATGGAGGCGGGAGATCGGCGGCATCTGCTGGCGCATGAGTCCGAGCCCCTGGTAGAACAGCGTCGCCGCGTCGAGGGCGTTGCGTCCCATGAAGGGCTGCGCCGAGGCGTGCGCGGCGACCCCCGTGTACGTGACCTCGAGCAGGCGTCTGCCCAACCACACCTGGTCGGCACAGTCGTAGCCGTACCCGTGGACCATGATGGCGGCATCGATCCCCTCGAAGGCGCCGGCCCGGGCCATGACCTCTTTGCCCGAATGGCCTTCCTCGGCCGGGGTGCCGAGGAGGACGACGGTGCCGGCCACCGCATTGGGATCCTGTTCGTGCAGGACATGGAGGGCGAGGAAGGCTCCGACCGCGGCGGCCGCGATGAGGTTGTGCCCGCACGCATGACCGATGCCGGGCAGGGCGTCGTATTCGGCGAGGATCGCGATCGTCCGCCCCCGGCCGTTGCCGGTCGTCGCCCGCAACGTCGTCTCGGCGCCGAAGAGTCCCGTTTCGACGGGGATTCCGCGGGCCTCCAGCACCGAGGCGATCGCTGCGACGGATTCGTGCTCCTCGAAGGCCGTTTCGGCAAGCCGGTGGATCGTGTGGAGCAGGCCCGTGATCTCAGGCTCGGCAGCGGCGAGGTTGGCCTCGATGCGCGTCGTGCTCGACGCGGGGGCACCGGTGAACTCCGAGGTCCATTCCGCGGCCTTCCCCGCCCGATCGCGGGTCTCGGCGGCGATTTGATCGAGATAGCTCTCGTCGGGTCGAGCAACGTGACTGAGGTCTCTCCGGGCGCTCATGAGTCCCAAGCATAGGAGACATCCGACGACTGCACATCCCCCGTCGCGGACTCGGCCAGAAACTCAGACCCGGGTGAGTTGGATGGCGAGTGAGTCCGCGCGGTCGACGATGATCGGATCGGCCGCAAGCGCCCGCTGGAACCGGTCGATCTCCTCGGCGGGAACATCATCACGGACGCCGAGGCGGATGCCGAGTTCCGGCCCCTCGACGTGGACGCGGGCGCTGCCGGGGCTCACCGCGATGCGGGCCAGCCAGGGGAACCGTCCGGCCAGGGCCACGGCCGCCTCGGCGACGGTGGGATCGGCCCACGCGGGAGTCCACGGCTGCCCTTGGGCGAACGCGAAGAGCGCGGGCCGGCGCAGGAGGAACGACCGGTCGGTGCCGGGGTCGATGACGACGAGCTGGGACTCGGCTTCGACGGCCCCGAGCGCGAGGCGTTCGGCCTCGATCGGCACGGGCCGGGCCTGCGGATGCCACTGGGTCAGCGGCGGGATCGCGGAGAATCCCGGGGTGCATTCGCGGCCGTCCTCGGCGCGGAGGCGGACCATGGCCATATCGGAGGAGTTGTCGACCATGAGGCCGTTCTCGCCGACCCCGTGGTCGACGGCGAGCGGCACGATCGGCGCGTAGAGGCGAGCCCCGGCCAGGGCCACCACGACGCCTTCGTGGGCGCTCGGTTCCAGCGGCGCCGCAGCGACGGCTTCGAGGGCGGTCAGCAGCGCCGCGTCGGCCTCACCGGTGTCACCGGAGAACGGGTTGGGGGCGAGGTTGCGGCCCTCCCAGGGCTGGCCGGCGGAGTCGGTGGACATGGCGCTCAGCGTCCTGCGACGTCGAGTGCTTCTTCGAGTGTGAACTTCCCGGCGTAGAGCGCCTTGCCGACGATCGCCGAGTCGACGCCTGCGGGCACGAGGGCGCGCAGCGCACGCAGGTCATCGAGGCTCGAGACGCCGCCGGAGGCGGTGATCGGCTTGTCCGTGCGGGTCGTCAGGGACTCGAGCAGGTCGACGTTCGGGCCCTGCAGGGTGCCGTCCTTGCGGACGTCGGTGACGACGTAGCGCGCGCAGCCGGCGGCTTCGAGGGCGGCGAGGACTTCGTAGAGGTCTCCCCCGTCCTTGGTCCAGCCGCGGGCCGAGAGCGTCTGACCGCGCACGTCGAGGCCGATGGCGACCTGGTCGCCGAAGCGGGCGATCATCTCCGCCGTCCACTCCGGGTGCTCCAGGGCCGCGGTGCCGATGTTGACGCGTTCGGCACCCGTGTCCAGGGCGCGTTCGAGGCTTTCGGTGTCGCGGATGCCGCCGGAGAGTTCGACCTTGATGTCGACGGCCTTGACGACCTGGTTGAGCAGGTCCGAGTTCGATCCGCGGCCGAATGCGGCGTCGAGGTCGACGAGATGGATCCATTCGGCGCCGCGGGCCTCGAAGTCGTGGGCGGCGTCGATGGGCGAACCGTAGTCGGTTTCGGTGCCGGCTTCGCCCTGGACGAGGCGGACGGCCTTGCCGTCGGCGACGTCGACGGCGGGAAGGAGGACGAGCTTGTCGGTCGCGGGCGTTTCGGTCATGGTGGCCTTTCTTCGGTTACGGTCTGCCCGCAACGCAGTCGGTCGGGTGGTCGACGGGAGTGTGAGGGCCTGAGGGGTGAGTGCTCGGGGTCTGGCGGAGCCTACGGTCTCTCGGGGAACGAGGCGATCCAGTTGCGCAGCAGTGAGGCACCGGCCTGCGCGGACTTCTCCGGATGGAACTGCGCCGCCCACGTCGTGCCGTCCTCGACGGCGGCGACGAAGTCGGAACCGTGGTGGGCGGTCGTGACTAGGGTGCCGGCGGGATGTTCGGTCGCGGCGTAGGAGTGGACGAAGTAGAACTTCTCCTCCTCGATGCCTCTGAACATCGACGACCCTTCGGCGGCGGTGATGTCCGACCAGCCCATATGGGGCACGACAGGGGCATCGAGGGCGGTGACCTCACCGGGCCACAGCCCGATTCCGGTCGTCTCGACACCGTGCTCACGGCCTTCGGCGAAGAAGACCTGCAGTCCGACGCAGATGCCGAGCAGCGGACGGCCGGCGTCGTGGCGGGCACGGATGAGGTCGACGGCGTCGACGGCCTCGAGACCGGCCATGACGGCGGAGTACGCGCCGACGCCGGGGACGAGGAGTCCGTCGGCTGAGTCGATGACGGCATGATCGGCCGTCAGCGTCACCTCGGCGCCGGCAGCCTCCGCGGCACGCACGGCGGAACGGACGTTGCCGGCTCCGTAGTCGAGTACGGCGATCGTCGTCACTGCGACCGCCCTCCTGAGAGCACCCGGGAGATGCGCCACAGGGAGAACCCGAGGACGACACCGCCGAAGACCGCGACCGCCCAGGCCATGGCGTTGCCGCCGAGGCCGACGGTGACCCCGAAGGCGAGGACGAGACCGGCGAGGACGGCGACGATGATCCACAGCAGCGCGGTCCTGGCCAGGGCCGCCCGGCCCGGGGTCATCGTCGCCGCACTCGCCTGGAGCTTCGACATCGACGAGGTGGGGATGCTGCCCTCGACCCGGTCGGCGGTCGTGAGCTCGAGCAGCAGCTGTTCGACGACGTCGGGCAGGTTCCGCAGGGCGAGTCCCGCGGGCACATCGGATTCACGGGCGCCGTTGCGGTAATGGCCGGCGTCGATCTGCTCGTCGCTGCGCACGAGCAGGAGGACTTCGTGCTTGCCGGCGAGCTTCGAGATGGCCGCGGCCGCCTCGTTGCCGGCTTGCACTCCCGTGTCCTCGAGGACGATGCCGGTGAATTCACCGATCGGGACGATCGTGCCGGTGATGTTCGAGAGCACGCACGCGGCGGCGAGCTGGTCGGGGATCCCGAACGGGGTGACGACGACGGTGGTGCTCACAGGACTCCCTTGGTGCTCGGCACGGCGGTGGTGCGGCCGTCGGGTTCGACGGCTTCGCGCAGGGCGCGGGCGAAGGCTTTGAACTGCGCTTCGACGATGTGGTGCGGGTCGCGGCCGCGGATGAGGTCGAGGTGGACCGTCAGGCCGGCATGGAAGGCGATCGATTCCAGGGCGTGTGAGGTCATCGATCCGGTGAAGTGTCCGCCGATGAGGTGGTACTGCTGGCCTTCGGGTTCGCCTGCGTGGACGAAGTAGGGCCGACCGGAGATGTCGATGACGCACCGGGCCAGGGACTCGTCGAGGGGGACGAAGGCGGCACCGTACCGGCGGATGCCGGCTTTGTCGCCGAGCGCCTCGGCGATGGCCTGACCGATGACGATCGAGGTGTCCTCGACGGTGTGGTGGACGTCGATGTGGGTGTCGCCTGAGGAGGAGACGTCCAAGTCGATGAGGGAGTGCTTCGCGAGCGCCGTGAGCATGTGGTCGAAGAACGGCACGGTCGTCGAGATGTCGGACTTCCCGGTGCCGTCGAGATCGAGCGCGACGGACACGCTCGATTCGGATGTCGACCGCTCAAGCTGGGCCTGCCTCATAGTGTGCCTTTCTTCGTGTGCAGCGCGGGTGGTGCGCTCTCCATTGTCCCAGGGTCGCGGACCCGGCGTTGACCGGGGCGACCTCTGACGACTCAGTTCGCCGAGCGCCGTCTCAATTGAATGAGCGCCGTCTCAGTTCGACGTGAGCAGAATGCTGGGATCGGTGTCGACGATATCGCTGATCGCTGTGAGGAACGCAGTCGTCTCAGCCTCGGTGCCGGCGTTGACACGGGCATGATGGGCGATGCCGATGTCGCGGATGAGGATGCCTCGGTCGAGCAGCTTCTGCCACAGTTCGGCCGGGTTCGCGATGTTGCCGAAGAGGACGAAGTTCGAATCGCTCGGGTGCACGGTGAAGCCGAGTTCGGCCAGGTGTGCGGCGATGGCGTTGCGGGAGTCGATGAGCCGGTCGACGTTGCCGAGCAGGAGATCCGCGTGGTCGAGTGCGGTGCACGCGAGGACCTGCGTGACGTCGGAGAGATGGTAGGGCAGGCGCACGAGGCGGAGGGTGTCGATGAGTTCAGGGGCGGCGATGGCATAGCCGAGGCGCAGACCCGCGCACGCGAACGCCTTGCTCATCGTCCGGGAGACAACGAGGCGGGGGCGGCCCTCGAGGAGGGTCATCGCCGAGGGCAGTGCGGGGCGGGAGAATTCGGCGTACGCCTCGTCGACGATGACGATGCCCGAGCAGTTGTCGTAGGCGGCTTCGATGACGTCGAGGCCGAGCGAAGTGCCGGTGGGGTTGTTCGGAGTGCAGAGGAAGACGATGTCCGGGTCGACGCGGGCGACTTCGGCAGCGACCGCCTCGGCGGTGAGACCGAAATCGTCGTCACGGTCGGCATGGACCCATTCGGCACCGGTGCCGGTGGTGATGAGCGGATGCATCGAATAGCTGGGCGTGAAGCCGAGCGCGGTGCGCCCGGGACCGCCGAAGGCTTGGACGATGTGGGAGAGGACCTCGTTCGAGCCGTTGGCCGCCCAGATCATCTCCGGGGGCAGGTCGACAGGGGTGCCGGCGCGTTCGTTGACGCCGTCGAGGTAGCCGACGAGGTGCTCGCGCAGGGCGGTGAACTCCCGGTCCGGGTAGCGGTTGAGTCCGGACAGATGCGTGTCGACGGCTGCCCGCATCGCCGCGACGACGACATCCGGGATCGGATAGGCGTTCTCGTTGACGTTGAGCTGCACCGGAACGTCGAGGTGAGGAGCGCCGTAGGGCTCCCGTCCGACGAGATCGGCACGCACTGGCAGAGACTCGATGTTTCCCACACACCGATTTTAGCGCTGGGGAACGTCGAGGCTCTGGCCGGGGTGGACGACGGGCGAGGACAGGTGGTTGAGCTCGACGATGTCGGCGACGACATCGCGGGTGTCCCGGTCGAGTCCGAGGTTCGAGGCCACGGTCCAAAGCGACTCTCCCTCACCGACGACGACGGCGTCCGCGGCGACGCCGACGACCTCGTCCCCGGCGACCGCCTCGGCGGTGAACGTCTGAGCGGAGAAGAAGAGCGTGCCTCCGATGATGGCCAGCGCGCACAGTGCGGTGCGGAGCAGGCGGACGGCGCGTCGGCCACGGGTGGTCAGATGCATGGGGGAAGTCTTCGCAGACATTGCATTTACCTCTTTCTTCGTACGATTCCACCCGCAATGGGTAGAACGTCTGTTCTATTCAACATGCCATTCGAACATATGTCCAGTCCATCTCGAACATTTATGAGACAATGAACGAGAACCAGCGTTGTTGATCGGTCTCGAACAACCATCCCAGGCGGCACTGACACGAGATCTCTCGAGGCGGTTCGACCGGTGGGAAACGGCGGGATTAGAACGAAGGGGAGAGAGCAATGGTGCAGAGCAAACGAGGCAGAGGACGGCCGCGCAACGAGGATGTTGCCAGCGAGATCGCCGCGGCCCGCAGCGATGAGGACGAGGTCGAGATCCCCGACGGTCCGACCGGGGCCGGGGACTTCCGGCTCTCCCCCAGGCAGCGGCTCGTGCTCGAGACGATCGAGCGCGCCGTGGTGACCAACGGCTATCCGCCGAGCATGCGTGAGATCGGTGAGGCAGCCGGGCTCGCGTCGCTCTCAAGCGTGGCGCATCAGCTCTCCCAGCTCGAACGGCTCGGCTACGTCCGCCGCGACCCGAAGCGTCCGCGGGCGATCGAGGTCGTCAACCCGTTCGAAGAGGAGGAGGCCGAGCGCGCGAAGTACGAGGAGCTGGCGAACAACACCGTCCAGGTCCCCGTCGTCGGGCGCATCGCCGCCGGCGGGCCGATCCTCGCCGAGCAAGAGATCGACGACGTCTTCTCCCTGCCCACGCAGGTCGTCGGCTCAGGTGAGATGTTCCTGCTCAAGGTCGTCGGGGACTCGATGATCGAAGCCGCGATCTGCCACGACGACTGGGTCGTCGTTCGCAAGCAGCACACCGCCGACAACGGTCAGATCGTCGCCGCCCTCCTCGACGGCGAGGCGACGGTGAAGACGCTCAAGCGCAAGGCCGGGCGGCAGTGGCTGCTGCCGCAGAACAAGGACTACGACCCGATCGACGGCACCTATGCCCAGATCATGGGTCTCGTCGTCGCCGTCATCCGCCGCCTCTGAGGTCCAGCGGCGTTTGAGGGCATTGCCGTTTGAGCGCAGGTCCTCGCCGAGGTGGTCGACTGTACACACGAATGCCCCCGACCGATGGTGGTCGGGGGCATTCGGCATTTCCGAGGCGTGTGCGCCGGCTTGTGACGAGCGCGGCATGCGACTAGCGGGGCTTGCGACGAGCGCGGTTTGCCCTCTGCGGAGGCCGCCCAGCCCATCCACCACCTTCAACTCCACACACCACCTGTGCACGGGTGGTTTATCGCGCTGCGCCGACGTTGTGCGGAGCCGGACGGAGGAAATGACGCTGCGCGTGCGAAATGGGGCTGCGGGTGCGAAGTAGGGCTCGACGTAGGACGCGCCGTCATCCCTTCGCGGGGTCGTCCTCCTTCGTCGCGGCCAGGCGCCCCAGGGCCGTGCGCACGAGCGCCGAATCCGTCGTCGGCCACATCCGCGGCATCGAGTTGACGAGGTACCCGGCGTACCGGGCCGAACGCAGACGCGAGTCGAGGACCGCGACGACGCCTCTGTCCCCGGTCGAACGAATGAGGCGCCCGGCGCCCTGGGCGAGCCGGAGCGCGGCATGGGTCGCGCTCACCGCCATGAAGCCGTTGACCCCACGCCGGTCGGCGTCCCGGGCACGAGCCTGCATGAGCGGGTCGTCGGGCCGGGGGAAGGGTATCCGGTCGATGATGACGAGTCGGTTCGTCCGCCCGGGCACGTCGACGCCCTGCCACAGCGACATCGTCCCGAACAAGCACGCCCCGTCGTCGGCGGCGAACCGGGAGACCAGCGACGGCAGACCGTCATCGCCCTGCAGCAGGATCGGCAGGTCGACGATGCCGCGCAGGTGCTCGGCCGCGGCATTCGCCGCC
Source organism: Brevibacterium metallidurans (assembly GCF_037101285.1). Classification (NCBI taxonomy): domain Bacteria; kingdom Bacillati; phylum Actinomycetota; class Actinomycetes; order Micrococcales; family Brevibacteriaceae; genus Brevibacterium; species Brevibacterium metallidurans. Next base: position 62,168 of record NZ_BAAAAF010000013.1, on the reverse strand, counting down.
GCCCGCGAGGAGAAGAGTCCCAGCGCACCGCCCTTGGAGGCGGTGACGAGCGCTTCGAGTTCGGCCAGCGCCTCCTCGCTCAGTCCGCTGCGCCCGGGTTTCGGCAGGTGCGCGGCGACGTAGACGATGCCCTGCTTGCCGTAGTCGAACGGCGAGCCGACGTCGAGGCCGTCCCACCTCGGCGCATCTGGACCGACGAGCCCGAGCGAGGCGGCCACGGCATCGAAGTTCCCGCCCAAGGACAGGGTCGCCGAGGTGGCGACGACCGTCGACTCCTCGAAGATGCCGTGGCGCATGGTGCCGGCCACGCTGAGCGGGGCGACGACGAGGTTGACCGTCTCCCTCTCCCGGAACGACGACCGGCTGAGCCAGATGACGTCGTTCTTGCCGGGGTCGCAGAAGCGTTCGGCGAGGTCGAAGATCTCCTGGCACCGGGCCTTCGCCATCTGTCGTCCGGCGTCGGCGTCCTCGCTGCGGCCGCCGATGTCGTTGATGATCTGGCGGGCGGAGTCGCGGATCTGCGTGAGCGCCAGCCCCAGGGGTTCGCTCAGCGAGAGCATGAGCCCTTCGGTGGTGCCTGAGACAGCGCGGTCGAAGGCCGCCGAAGCGGTGTCGAGCAGTGCGACGACCCCGTCCTCGACGGTCGTGTGCTTGCGCACCGCGGAGGTCGCGGCCGAGAGCATGCCCGTGTTGATCTGGCCCGACAGGGCGCTCGTCACCCGGTCCTTGAGTTCGTGCGCCTCGTCGATGATGATGACGTCGTGTTCGGGCAGCACGGAGTTCTCCCCGAACGCGTCGATCGCGAGCAGGGCATGGTTGGTCACGACGATGTCCGCCTCGGCGGCGGCGTTGCGGGCCTGCTCGGCGAAGCATTCGGTGAACAGCGGACAGTTCGAGCCCAGACAGTCGAAGGCGTTGACCGAGACCTGCGCCCACGCCTTGTCGCTGACCCCGGGGATCAGGTCGTCGCGGTCACCGGTCTCCGTCGTCTTCTCCCACGTGCGGATCCGCTGGATCTCCTCGCCGAGTCCCGACCGGTCCGCAGGTTTGCGCCCGGCCGCGGCATCCGCGCCGAGGTCGAAGAGCATCCCCTCGTCCTCGTCCGGATAGCCGCCGGCGAGCTTGTGCTTGCACACATAGTTCCGGCGTCCCTTGAGCAGCGCGGCCCTCGGCAGCGGATCGAGAGACCGTTTGACGGATTTGAACAGACGCGGGAGGTCCCGGTGGATGATCTGCGTCTGCAGGGCGAGCGTCGCCGTGGACACGATGACCTTCCCGCCCGTGCGGCTCGCATACTCCGCGGCGGGCACGAGGTAGGCCAGCGACTTGCCGGTGCCGGTGCCCGCCTGGACGAGGAGGTGGATGCCGTTGTCGAGCGACGAGGCGACCGCCTGCGCCATCTCGGTCTGCCCCTCACGGGTCGACCCGCCGATGGCGCCGACGGCCGCAGAGAGCAGGTCGCCGACCGTGCTCACTCGCCGATGACCATGTCGGGCCGGCGGAACTCCTCGAGTTCGGCGGCGAGCTCAGCCGGCACCTTCGCGTGCATGCCGGTGCCGCCGACGCCGTGCTCCTCATGGTCGACTGTGCCGAGGGCATAGATCTTCGACACCAGGTCGCCCCGCTCATAGGGGATGAGCACGGAGACCTCGATGTTCGGCGAGGGCAGCTTCTCCTCGATCGTCTCGACGAGCTCGGCGATGCCCTCCCCCGTCGCCGCGGAGACGAAGCGGGCGCCCGGGTACTCCGCGCGCAGGGCCGTGACGACGTTCTCATCGGCGAGGTCGACCTTGTTGAAGACGAGGAGTTCGGGGATGTCACCGGTGTCGACGTCGCCGAGCACCTGCCGCACCGCATGGATCTGCCCCTGCGGATCCGGGTGTGAGGCGTCGACGACGTGGAGGAGCAGATCGGAGTCCGCTGCCTCCTCAAGGGTCGACCGGAACGCTTCGACGAGCTGGTGGGGCAGGTTCCGGACGAAGCCGACGGTGTCGGTGTAGGTGAACGTGATCCCGTCAGCGGTCCGCGACTGGCGCACCGTGGGGTCGAGGGTCGCGAACAGCGCGTTCTGGACCATCACCTCGGCGTCGGTGAGCCGGTTGAGCAGGGACGACTTGCCCGCGTTCGTGTACCCGACGATCGCGACCGAGGGGATGTGGTTGCGGGAGCGGTTCTTCCGCTTCGTGTCACGGGCGGGAGCCATGCCGGCGATCTGGCGGCGCAGCTTCGCCATCCGGGTGCGGATGCGGCGACGGTCGAGTTCGATCTTCGTCTCACCGGGACCGCGGGAGCCGATGCCTGCACCGCCGGCGACACGGCCGCCGGCCTGGCGGGACAGCGACTCGCCCCAACCGCGCAGACGCGGCAGGAGGTATTCGAGCTGGGCGAGTTCGACCTGCGCCTTGCCTTCGCGGGACTTCGCGTGCTGGGCGAAGATGTCGAGGATGAGCGCGACCCGGTCGACGACCTTGACCTTGATGACGTCCTCGAGCCCGCGCCGCTGGCTGGGGGCGAGTTCGGAGTCGATGATCACGGTGTCGGCGCCGACGGCTTCGACGATCTCTTTGAGTTCGGCGGCCTTGCCGCGGCCCAGGTAGGTGCCGGGGTCCGGCTTGTCCCGGCGCTGGACGATCGCGTCGAGGACTTCGGAGCCGGCGGTCTCGGCGAGGGCGGCGAGTTCGCGGATGGAGTTCTCCGCCTCGTCGAGGGTGGTGTTCCACAGTCCGGCGAGGACGACTCGCTCGAGCCGGATCTGACGGTATTCGACCTCGGTGACGTCTTCGAGTTCGGTCGAGAGGCCGGCGACACGGCGCAGGGCGGCGCGCTCGGCGAGGTCGAACTGCGATTCTTCGTCGGCGGAGGCCTGCTTGGGGCTCAGCGCCTGGGCACCTCGGGCGAGGACACGGTCGAGCATGGCGTCTCGACGCTCTTTGTCAGTGGAGGTCATTCATTCCTTTGTTCGTGTGCAGACTCTTCGTGTGCGGGCGCCGGCCGTTGGACGACGCCTGAGAAGTACAACGCTGCGGTGCGTCCATATATTCTCCCACAGCCGCCTAGACTGGAGACGTGTCCGAGCACTATTTCACTGAGAGCCCATCGAGCGAGGCGAAGCGGCGTGAGCTCACGCTCGACCTGGCCGGTCGCACCGTGACGGTGGAGACGATGAGCGGGACCTTCTCCCCCACCCGCCTCGACCCCGGCACCGCGGTCCTGCTCAGGCATCTGCCCGATCCCGCCCCCGGCGACCTCCTCGACCTCGGGTGCGGGTGGGGTCCCATCGCGCTCGAGTCGGCATTCCAGGCCGCCGACGCCGAGGTGGACGTCCGCATCTGGGCCCTCGACGTCAACTCCCGGTCCTTGGAGTCGACCGCGGCCAATGCCGCCCGACTCGGCCTCACCTCGATCCGTCCCGTTACCGCCGAAGAGGTGCCCGAGGATCTCAGCTTCACGACGATCCGCTCGAACCCGCCGATCCGCATCGGCAAGGACGCCCTCCACGAACTGCTGGAGACGTGGCTGCCGCGCCTGGCGCCGGGCGGTCGCGCCGATCTCGTCGTGTCGAAGAACCTCGGTGCGGATTCGCTGCTGACCTGGATGCGGGGAATGCTCGGAGACGGCTTCACCGCCGAGCGCACCGCCTCATCGAAGGGCTTCCGCATCCTCACCATCCACAGGGACGCCTGAGCTCACGACCCTCGTGGTCTCCCGCCGAGGCGGTCGTTCAGTCGAGCGTGCCCTCGGCGACGAGCACGGCGGGGCCGGCGAGGGTGACCGTTCCCCGATCACCGGTCTGATCCGGGGTGATGCCGATGCGCAGGCGTCCGCCGGGGACGTCGACGCGCCACTGCAACGGTGAGGTCGGTCCCGCCCAGTGGTGGGCGGCGATCGCCGCCGCGCACGCACCCGTACCGCACGATCGGGTCTCCCCCACCCCGCGTTCGGACACGCGCATCCGCAGCGCGCCCTCTCCCCCGGCGATGTCGCTGCGGGCGGGTTCCATGACGATGAACTCGACGTTGGATCCGTGCGGGGGCACGGGCTCGAGGACGGGAGCGTCACGGAGGTCGGCGGCGGCGAGTTCGGCCGCCTCGGCGAGGGCGACGACGGTGTGCGGATTGCCCGTCTCCACCGACAGGCCCGGGCGGGCGACGTCGATGCCGGCGGTGGTGACGAGGACCTCGGCGCGCTCGTCGAGCGACCAGGAGCCCATGTCGACGGTGTACCACGCGTCCTCGGGTCCGCCCGGGGTCGTCGCGGCCGCCTCGGTGGCGGTATCGACTTCGCCGAGGGCGGGGTTGAGGGTCGTGCGGACGGTCTTGATCCCGTCGCGGGTGCCGACCTTGATCTCAGCGGCATCGGCAGGGACGCGGCCGGTGGCGACGAGGGTGTGGGCGAAGACGCGCACCCCGTTGCCGCACATCTCCGAGAGGCTGCCGTCGTGGTTGTAGTAGTCCATGAACCATTCCGCGCCGTCGGCGGCCTGCGCGTCGGCGCCGGGGATCCCGGAGTCGGCGGAGCGGACGATGCGGATGACGCCGTCGCCGCCGAGGCCGGTGCGCCGGTCGGCGAGGAGAGCCACCGTCTCGGGGTGGAGGGTGAGGTCGCCGCCGTCGTCCTCGAGGAGCACGAAGTCGTTCTCGGTGCCGTGGCCCTTGTGGAAGCGGGTGCCTGCGAGGGCGGCGAACGGGGTATTCATGATTCCAGTCTAACGATCGACTGTGCTGCCTTGAGCCGGGCCCCGGCATCGGTGACGCCGGAGTCGATCCAGGTGATGCGCGGGTCGCGGCGGAACCACGTGTCCTGGCGGCGGGCGAACTGGCGGGTGCGCACGGTCGTCGATTCGCGGGCGGCATCGGCGTCGATGGTGCCTGCGAGGTAGTCCTGGATCTGGGCGTAGCCGATGGCCCGGGAGGCGGTCTTCCCGCTCGCGAGTCCGCGGTCGAGGAGGGTGCGGACCTCGTCGACCCACCCGGCCTCCCACATGAGGTCGACCCGGCGGGCGATGCGGTCGTGCAGGGCGTGCCGGTCGAGGGCGAGGCCGATGTGGATCGTCGGTTCGATCTCCGTGTATTCGGGCAGGGACGCGGTGAAGGGTCGGCCGGTGAGCTCGATGACCTCGAGGGCGCGGACGATCCGGCGGACGTCGTTGACGGTGATCTTCTCCGCAGCGACCGGGTCGAGGTCTGCCAGTCTCGCGTGGGCTGCCCACCGGTCGGCGTCGACCTCGCCTTCGAGGCGTGAGCGCACCGTCGCGTCGGTGCCGGGGAAGTCGAGGCGGTCGGTCGCGGCGCGCGCGTAGAGGCCGGAGCCGCCGACGAGGATGGGACGGTGCCCGCGGGCGCGGATCTCGGCGATCGCAGTGCGCGCCTGCTCTTGGAAGGTCTGGACGTTCGCTTCGTCGGTGACGTCGAGGATGTCGATGAGGTGGTGGTCGATCCCGCGGCGCTGAGCAGGAGGCAGCTTCGCCGTGCCGATGTCCATGCCCCGGTAGAACTGCATCGCATCCGTGTTGACGATCTCCCCGCCGAGGTGGTCGGCCAGGTCGAGCGCGAGATCGGACTTGCCCGTGGCGGTCGCGCCGACGACGGTGATGATCGGTGGGATCGTGTCCGCAGCCTGGGTGGTGGGCTGCGACGCCTCGGTGTCGCTCACCGAGCCTGTTGTGCCGCGCGCCGATGCGGGAGTGCTCATCTCAGGTCCCGATCACGGCGCACACCGTGCGCACCTCGTGGATGGTCTCATCGATGAGGACCGTGGTTCCTCCGGTGTGGGGCTCCTCGCCGAGGTGGTCGAGGGCGGCGCCGAGCAGCTCGAGGTCCGCGTGGACCGCACCTGCCCGGCTGACCGCGTCACGGAGGCCGTTGAGGTCGCCGGTCCGCACAGCGGCCATGAACGCCGAATCGAAGTCGCCTGCCCCTGGCACCGGTGCGAGGGGCGCATTCGCCGAGGCGGCTGCGGAGAGGTCGATGGGGACGAGAACCGAATCGCTCGACCCAAGCGGTCCGATGGCTGCTTCGGCCGCCTGGGTGTGGAGAGCTGCGACTCCGAGGCCGGGATGCGCGGTGGTGCAGATGTCGCGGTCATCCTTGGTGAGTCCGCTGACGGTCTCGACCCAGTCGTCACCGTCGAGGCGTTTCCCTGTGCGGGTGTCTAGCCCGCGGTCGATGCCGAAACCTCCGAGTCCGAGGACGGCAGGCAGCGCAGAGACGGGCAGAGCCCACCGGTCTGCGGTGGAGAGCAGATCGGTGACCGCGGTCCTCACCCGCACGGCGGACGCCGCTTCCGAGGCGTCGACGTCGGGAAGGAGAACAGGGGCGGCAGGAATGAGTGCGAGTCGACCCATCTCAGCTGCGGGGGCGGATAGTCGGCATGCCGAGGACCGTGGTACCGCCGCTGCCACCGCTGGGGCTCGGGGTGCCGCAGGATTCGGCCTGCGCGCGGTCGTAGGCGTCGCCGGCGCGGGAAGGTCGGAGACCGAACCCGGTGTCGGCGAGGAGGAAGTACGGTTTGGCGTCGGTGACGGTGGCGGTGACGAAGTCGCCTGGCCGAGGCAGACTCGCGCCTTCGGGCAGTCCGACGTGGACGAGGCGATTGTCGGCGCCCCGGCCGCTCAGCCGCGGAGAGTCGGCGTTGGGCAGGCCGGTGACGAGAACTTCGACTTCGCTGCCGATGAGAGCCTGGTTCTCCTCCCACGCGATCTCGTCCTGGAGGGCGATGAGGCGTTCGAAGCGCTCCTGGACGACGTCCTTGGGCAGCTGGTCGGGCATCGTCGCAGCCGGGGTGCCGGGGCGGATGGAGTACTGGAAGGTGAAGGCCTGGGAGAAGCGGGCGCGGCGGACGATATCCATGGTGCCTTGGAAGTCCTCTTCGGTCTCACCGGGGAAACCGACGATGATGTCCGTGGTGATCGCGGCGTGGGGGATGCGCTCGCGCACGGTGTCGAGGATGCGCATGAAGCGGCTCGTCCGGTACGACCGGCGCATCGCCTTGAGGATCCGGTCGGAGCCGGACTGCAGCGGCATGTGCAGCTGCGGCATGACGGTGGGCGTCTCGGCCATCGCATCGATGACGTCGTCGGAGAACGCGGCAGGGTGGGGGCTGGTGAAGCGGACGCGTTCGATGCCCTCGACGTTGCCGACGGCACGCAGGAGCTTGGCGAAGGCACCTTTGTCGCGGAATTCGGCGCCGTAGGAGTTGACGTTCTGGCCGAGTAGGGTGACTTCGACGACGCCGTCGGCGACGAGGGCTTCGACCTCGGCGAGGATGTCACCGGGTCGGCGGTCCTTCTCCTTGCCGCGCAGACTCGGCACGATGCAGAACGTGCACGTGTTGTTGCATCCCACGGAGATCGACACCCACCCGGAGTGCTGGGATTCGCGGCGGCTGGGCAGGGTGGAGGGGAAGACGTCGAGGCTCTCGAGGATCTCGACCTGGGCTTCGTCGTTGTGCCGGGCGCGTTCGAGGAGCGCGGGCAGGGATCCCATGTTGTGGGTGCCGAAGACGACGTCGACCCAGGGGGCTTTTCTGACGATCGTGTCGCGGTCCTTCTGCGCCATGCATCCGCCCACGGCGATCTGGAGTCCGGGGTGCTGCTCCTTGACCTTGGCGAGTCGTCCGAGGTTGCCGTAGAGCCGGTTGTCGGCGTTCTCCCGCACCGCGCAGGTGTTGAAGACGACGACGTCGGCTTGGGACTGCGTGTCCGCGGGAACGTAGCCGGCGTCGTCGAGGAGACCGGAGAGGCGTTCGGAGTCGTGCACGTTCATCTGGCAGCCGTAGGTCTTGACCTCGTAGCTGCGGGGGTGCTGATCCGCGGAGTGCGGAGAGTCGATGAGTTCAGTCATGGCCCCACCATTCTAGCGGCTCCCCCGATCCCGATGCCCGCGCTGCCGGAGCCGCGGCTCCACCCGCCGGGTGATGTTTCGCGGGCGGGGCCCACCTGTCGGCGGACCATCACCCCTCGGCGAGGACCTCGCGGGTGACCTTGAGGCAGATCGTCGAGGAGAACCCGCGCCGGGCGAGCATGCCGAGGATCCGCCGTTCGCGGACCTCATGGTCGAGACCGCGGGTCGAGCGGGCCTTCTTCTCGGCGACCTCACGGGCGAGGTCCTCTTCCCCGTCGACCTCGGCGACGACTCCGGCGATGGTCTCCTCGTCGATGCCCTTCTTCACGAGCTGGCGGCGCAGGGCCGACCGGGAGAGCTTCCTGCTCTCCCGTTGGGCCTTCGCGAACCGCTGCGCGAACTGGCCGTCGTCGAGAAGGTTCGACCGTTGGAGTTTGGCGATGAGCCGGTCGACGGCCGCGGGCTCGAAGTCACGGCGCAGCAGCTTCTCCCGCAGCTCGGTCGAGGAGTGATCGCGCATCGCGAGCATGTTCAGCGCTGTCTTCTTCGCCTTCGCGTACGCATCGGCGAGCTCCGGAGAGTCCGAGAATGGTTCGTCCGGCACCGTGCCTGTCGGTTCTCCTGCGCCCGAGCCGGGCGGTTGAAGGCCGCGCGCCGGATCCCCCGGCACCGCCTCGGCGACGGCAGCCGATCCACCCTCGTCGAGGCGCGCGAAGTACCCCGTCCCGCCTGCGGCCTGTCGGGCCTCGAGGTCCGACATGGCCTGGCGCAGCGCGGAGAGCTGCTCAGCCGTCTTCGGGGTCTCGCTCATGGTCTCACGAGACCTCGACGTCGTCGGTCTCCTCCGCGGGGGCCTCGGTCGTGTCCGCGTCGACCTTGATGAGACCCATCTTGTGCTTGATCTTCAGCTCGATCTCCTCGGCGAGGCCGGGGTTGTCGCGGAGGAAGTTGCGGACGTTCTCCTTGCCCTGGCCCAGCTGGTCGCCGTCGTAGGTGAACCACGAACCGGACTTGCGGATGATCCCGTTGTCGACGCCCATGTCGATGAGGCTGCCTTCGCGGGAGATGCCGTGGCCGTAGAGGATGTCGAACTCGGCCTGTTTGAACGGCGGGGCGACCTTGTTCTTGACGATCTTCGCCCGCGTCCGGTTGCCGATCGCGTCCTGGCCCTCCTTGAGGGTCTCGATGCGGCGGACGTCGATGCGCACGGAGGCGTAGAACTTCAGGGCCTTGCCGCCCGAGGTGGTCTCCGGGGAGCCGAAGAAGACGCCGACCTTCTCACGCAGCTGGTTGATGAAGATCGCGGTGGTCTTCGACTGGGCCAGCGCGCCGGTGATCTTGCGCAGCGCCTGCGACATGAGGCGGGCCTGGAGGCCGACGTGGCTGTCGCCCATCTCGCCTTCGATCTCGGCCTTGGGCACGAGGGCTGCGACGGAGTCGATGACGATGATGTCGAGCGCACCGGAGCGGATGAGCATATCGGCGATCTCGAGCGCCTGCTCACCGGTGTCCGGCTGGGAGACGAGGAGCTGGTCGGTGTCGACGCCGAGCTTCTTCGCGTATTCGGGGTCGAGGGCGTGCTCCGCGTCGATGAACGCGGCGATGCCGCCGGCCTTCTGGGCGTTCGCGACGGCGTGGAGGGCCACGGTCGTCTTACCCGAGGACTCCGGGCCGTAGATCTCGACGACGCGGCCGCGGGGAAGACCGCCGATGCCGAGCGCGATGTCGAGGGCGACCGAGCCGGTCGGGATCGATTCGATCGGCTCCCGCACGCCTTCGCCGAGGCGCATGATCGCGCCCTTGCCGTAGTTGCGGTCGATCTGTCCGAGGGCCGCGTCGAGGGCCTTCGACTTGTCGCCGCCGGTGGGGATCTGCAGGTTCTTGGGTGTTCGCGCCATGACCTCTCCTAAGGTGTCGTTTCCTGTGAGACCAAGGCTAGAAGACGGCACTGACATGAGGACAGAGAACGCTTCTCGCCTGTGGACAGTGCGCCACTCGTGGTCACAGGTCCCGTGATTCGCTCACCAGCATAGCCCATATGGGAACATGTGTTCGATATGCGGCGGCGTGTCGGACGAAGATCTGTGCGAATCGTCCGGCGACGCCGCTGGAACCGCTCCGCGGGAACAAGCCCGCCGGAGCGTCCCCGCCCGTCAGAACGGCGTCGACCGGGCCTTCTCCTTGCCGAGTCGGCGCGACTCGGGCACGCCCATCGAATCGCACACGGCGGTCCAGATGTCGCGGGGTTCGATGCCGCGGCGGAACGCCTCGTCGGCGGTGATGGAGCCGAGTGTGCTCAGGGTGAGGTCGGTGTGGAGTGAGGCCGCACGCGCCTCACCGAACTCCTCGTTCATGAGGGTCCAGTAGAGGGTGTGGCGCATTACGGCTTGGCGGCCAGCCGTGGCGACGGGTACGCGCCGGGGTGCCCGAGGATCTTGTCCGAGAGCTCCTGCGGGATGGTGTCCGGAATCTCCACGCCCTCGGCGAGGGCGAATCGGTCGGACACTTCGGAGAGCAGGGCCGAGACCGGCAGGTCGAGGGCTTCGCAGATCGAGGACAGCAGCTCCGAGGAGGCTTCCTTCTGTCCGCGTTCGATCTCGCTGAGGTAGCCGAGCGAGACGCTGGCACCGGTGGAGACATCGCGCAGCGTCCGCCCCTGACGGCGGCGAGCGGAACGCAGGGCATCGCCGATTTCAACTCTCAGTAGCATTGTGCGTCCCTCCCTTTGTTCGCGCGAACGTGGATTCAACTTTACAGCCCGGCCGCGCGGACGCGCCAACCTGGGCGGGTGAGATCGGAGTTTTGCCAGTCCTTTCGGAGAAACCGGCACGGTGGCATTTCAGTGCATATGTCATCTTGATGAGACAACCCCTGAGACGGTGATCTTATTCCGCGGGCGGCCCGAAGGCGAGTTTCGTCGTGAACTCGCCGAGGCGCTCAACCATGGTCTCGACCGTGCGGGCCCGGATCGCCTCCCGATCCCCTGTGAAGCGGTGTTCGAGGACCTGGGCGCGCGAGCCGAAGGCGACGGCGGTGTAGACGAGACCGACCTCCTTGCCGTCCTGCGGGTCGGGTCCGGCGACGCCGGTGCACGAGACCCCGATGTCGGCCACGCAGGCCCGGGCCGCACCGACGGCCATCTCGGCCGCGACGACGGGGTCGACGGGCCCGGTCTCCTCGAGGCGGTCGGCGTCGACGCCGGCCAGTGTCGCTTTGAGGTCGGTGGCGTAGGTGACGAGTCCGCCGCGGACGACGGCGGAGGCGCCGGGGACGTCGACGAGGGTTGCGATGAAACGTCCGGCGGTCAGTGATTCCGCCGAGGCGACCGAGAGTCCCAGCTCAGCGCACGTGGCGATGATCGCCCGGCAGGTGCCGAGCAGGTCACCTGTCATGGTCGGGCCGAGCCTCCCCGGAGTCATCGGTCGGCGAGTCGGGTGTGTTCCCCAAGGCGCCCTCGCCAGGTACCCCGGCAGTCCCTTCCCCGGCATGCGCCGCACCCGCGAGCTTCGCGGCCTGAATGCAGTAGTCGATGCCGGTGACGATCGTGACGATGATCGCCGCGACGAGCACGAGCCACGCGATGACGAGGAGGACGACGGCGACCGGACCCGGGACGAGGTACGCGAGCGGCTTCCACAAAAGCAACAGGCCGATCGCCACGGTCTGGAGCACCGTCTTGATCTTGCCGCCGCGGGAGGCGGGCATGACGGCGATGCGGATCATGAAGAACCGCAGCACCGTGATGCCGAGTTCGCGCACGAGGATGATGACGGGCACCCACCACGGCAGCTCCCCGACGATCGCAAGCCCGATGAGCGCTGCGGCCATGAGCGACTTGTCGGCGATGGGGTCGGCGATCTTGCCGAAGTTCGTCACCAGGTTGTACTTGCGGGCGAGGTCGCCGTCGATCTTGTCGGTGAGCATCGCGAGCAGGAATACCGCGAGCGCCCACCACCGTGTCGTCATGTTCTGCCCCCCGTCGCCCAGCAGCAGGACGAGGAAGACGGGAACGAGCAGGATCCGCACGACCGTCAGGGCGTTGGGGACGTTCCAGTTGCTCGGTGCGGCCTGGGGTGGGGTCTCAGCTCGTTCGTTCACACCTCAACCCTATCGGAGACGACTGACAACGAGACGGAGCCGACCGCCCGTCGTGGGCGATCGACTCCGCAATCGTTATGCCGACCGCCTGAGGCGGCCCGGGTCCTCAGCGGCCGGTGAGCTGCCAGGCGTCCTCGCCGGAGGCTTCGACGACCTCGAGTCCCGTCTCCGGGTCGATGTCGCCGACCTGCAGGTCCTCGGCATGGCCGACGCCGTTTCCGTAGCGGTCCTCCCTCGCCGAGGCGGTCGCCCCGGATCCATCGGAGGTGCCGTAATCGGCACCGGACGTGCCGTAGTCGTCGTCGAAGTCCTCGGCGAAGTCATCGGCAGCCGAGGCACCCGCGGACGGGTTGGCCGCCTCGGCGGGCGGGGTTTCCCCCTTGATGACGGCCAGGGTCGCCGGAAGATCCTCGGGGCGGACGAGGACGTCGCGGGCCTTCGAACCCTCGGAGGGTCCGACGATGCCGCGGGACTCCATGAGATCCATGAGGCGGCCGGCCTTCGCGAAGCCCACGCGCAGCTTGCGCTGGAGCATCGACGTCGACCCGAACTGCGTGGTGACGACCTGTTCCGCGGCCTGGAGGAGGAGCTCGAGATCGTCGCCGATCTCCTCGTCGATCTGCTTCTTCGGCGCCTCGACGGCGACGTCTTCGCGGTAGTTCGGGGTGAGCTGGCCCTTGACGTGTTCGACGACCTTCTCGATCTCGGACTCATTCACCCACGCACCCTGGACGCGCATCGGCTTCGCGGCACCCATCGGCAGGAACAGGGCGTCACCCTGGCCGATGAGCTTTTCGGCACCCGGCTGGTCGAGGACGACGCGGGAGTCGGCGAGCGACGACGTCGCGAACGCCAGCCGCGAGGGCACGTTGGCCTTGATGAGGCCGGTGACGACGTCGACGCTGGGACGCTGGGTGGCGAGCACGAGGTGGATGCCGGCGGCGCGCGCGAGCTGCGTGATGCGCTGAATCGAGGCCTCGACGTCGCGGGGGGCGACCATCATGAGGTCGGCGAGCTCGTCGACGACGACGAGGAGGTACGGGTACGGCTGGAGGACGCGCTCGGACCCGGCGGGCACCTGGACCCGGCCCTCGCGGACGGCCTTGTTGAACTCCTTGATGTGCTTGAACCCGAAGTTCGCGAGGTCATCGTAGCGGGCGTCCATCTCGCGCACGACCCATTCGAGCGCCTCGGCGGCCTTCTTCGGGTTCGTGATGATCGGGGTGATGAGGTGCGGGATGCCCTCGTAGATCGTCAGCTCCACGCGCTTGGGGTCGACGAGGATCATGCGGACCTCGTCGGGGGTGGCGCGCATCATGATCGAGGTGATCATCGAGTTGACGAAGCTCGACTTACCGGCACCGGTGGCACCGGCGACGAGCAGGTGGGGCATCTTCGAGAGGTCGGCGACGACGAATCCGCCTTCGACGTCCTTGCCCACGCCCATGACCATCGGATGGTCGGTCTTGCGGGCGGCCTTCGAACGCAGCACGTCGCCGAGGGCGACGTTCTCACGGTCGGAGTTGGGGATCTCGATGCCGATGGCCTTCTTGCCGGGGATCGGCGAGAGGATGCGGACGTCGGCGCTGGCCACGGCGTAGGCGATGTTCTTCGACAGCGCGGTGACCTTCTCGACCTTCGTGCCGGCCCCGAGTTCGACCTCGTAGCGGGTGACCGTGGGGCCGCGGGAGAACCCGGTGACCTGGGCGTCGATCTTGAACTGCTCGAGGACGTCGCGCAGGGCCTCGACGACGCGGTCGTTGGCCTCCGAGCGCTCCTTCGCGGGCGGTCCGGGGACGAGGTAGTCGGAGTTCGGCAGGGTGTAGGTGACATCGCCTGCGAGGGTGAGCTGTTCGACGCGTTCGGGCAGCTGCTCGGTCGGCGGGGGTGCCGGGGTATTCGTCGTCGGCACCGGCGCCGAGGCGGCCGCTGAGTGCGCGGTGGTCGGGGCGTCATCGGACATGCCGATGGCCTTCTTCAGCGCTGAGGCTTCGCGTTCGGCCTTCGTCGGGCGGCGCTCACCGGGCTTGAACTGCGGTTCGGGTTCGAAGACGGTGGTGGGGGCCTCCTCGTCGGAGACCTCGTTCTCGTGGATGTAGGCCTTGTCGTAGGCCTTGTCGGCGAGGTCGTCGTCGGCCGGCGGGTCGAGCTCGGGGATCTCGGTCTTCTTCTTCCGGCTGCGGCGCTTGGCGCCCATGACGGGTTTGAGGCTCGAGGTGTGGGAGTTCTCGGCGACGAGGTCGGTCGGATTCTCGTCCGCCTCGGCGTCGTTCGGGGTCGGGCGGGCACCGCCGGTCAGCCGCTGGTAGAGCGCGGTCAGGCGGGTCGGGATCGACCGCACCGGGGTCGCGGTGATGACGAGGACGGAGAAGAGACCGAGGAGGACGAGCAGCGGGACGGCGACGTAGACGGTCGTCGCGGTCACGAGCGGGGAGGAGATGACGAAGCCGAGGGCACCGCCGCCGTTGGCCATCGCCTCACGCGAGTTGACGAAGCTCGGGTTGCCGGCCGCGATGTGGGCGAGTCCGGCGGAGGAGAGCAGGAGGAGGACGATGCCGATGAGGATGCGGTTGTTGCCGCGGTTGTCATCGCCGCGGAGGAAGAGGCGGATCGCGTAGCCGAGGAAGATCACCGGCAGGGCGAGCGCGACGCGGCCGAAGGTGCCTTCGACGACGTTGCGGACCATGTCGCTGATCGCGCCGGGGATGTTCCACCATTCGAAGGCGGCGACGACGATCGAGAGTCCGACGAGGAAGAAGGCGGTGCCGTCGCGCTTCGTCGGAGAGTCGGTGGGTTCGTCACTGAGGATCTTTCGCGCACGGTTTCCGGCCATGTGGGCCACTCCCCTCCACGCACCGGTGACAACGTTTGTCCCGGGGTCTTCGGTCCCCGCTTGTCCGGAACCGCCCTTCGCCTTGGAGGCAGAGCGCTTTCCGGTACCAGAAGCGGGGGAAGTCGTTCTGGTCGCCATGCTCCTCATCCTAAGGTGATTCCCGGCCCGATCCCCGCAAATCCGGAGGTCTCGGCGTGGCTTGAGCCGGGTCTCGCATCCGCACGGTCTTCCGACCTCAGCAAGGTGCCCGAGGCACGCTCAGCTGTTCGGCACGGTTGTCCGACTTGAGCAGGGTGCGCGGACCGTGCTGGCGTCGGTTCACCGTGCTCGAGCCCGGTTCTCCGCCTGGTCGGTCATCGCTTCGAGCGCGAAGTCAACCGTGTGTGTGCCCTACCGTCGAGGTCTCGACCGCGGACTGTGCGGACATGGGCGTCGACCGCCGAGGCGATGGCGGGCAGAGGACGCGGCGGCAGGTAGGCACTCGCGCCGGCGTCGAGAAGGCGGCTGACCGGCCCGAGGTAGGAGACGCCGGCCTCCTCGTCGTCGATCTCCGTGACGACCACCTCGGCGCGGGGAAACCGCTCCCGCAGCGCACCGAGGAGCTGCAGGCTGATCGGATGGGTGAGGAGGATGTCGGCGTCCTCGGGGGCGTCGCCCAAGTCGAGGACCATGTAGTCCTCCCCGAATGCCTCGCCGAGGCGGCGCCGGGCTGCCGTGGACAGCGCCATCGCCGTGACGACGACCGTGACCCCCTCGGGCACGTCGACCGTCGGCTGACCGAAGCGGGAGCTCGCGACGATATCGCCCTCGATCACCGCCGAGGTGAAGCCCAGCGTTCCGAGCTCCTCTCCGCCGCGGACGACGGCGACTGTCTCACCGCGCATGACCGCCTCGAGGAGGTCGACCACCTCGGCGGGCAGGGAATCCAGGTCGAGCTGCTTGGCGGTCATGAGGCTCCTTCATCGGTGCCGGCGCTGGGATGCATGGCGACGAAGAGCGCCCACTGCCGGGCACCGTCCTGTGATCGCCGGGACCGGAAGTCCTCGAGCAGGTCCTCGAGTCGCTGTTGGAACTCGACGACCTCGGCGGGGGTGAGCATCGCCGCCATCCGGCTCATCGACCGTTCCGGGTAGGGGGCCGCGGAGAACTCGGCGGCGAAGGCCTCGATCATCGGGTCGGTGATGTCACCGGCGTCGATGAACCAGCTCCTGCCGGTCGCCCGGTAGGGGATCTCCCGAGCGCCGCGTCGACCTCGACGGGGTTCCTGCGCTTCGAGGAATCCGGTGTCGACGAGCATCCGCACATGATGAAGCGCGGTCGCGGGATTGAGGTCGAGAGCCGCGGCGATCTCCCGGTTGCTCAGCTCCTCGTCGAGGCAGAGCCGGAGGATGCGGATGCGCACGCTCGAGGCGAGCGCCTTCGCCTCGGCGTCGGTGGCGTCACGGCGCTCGATCGCGTGGGCGACCCGCGCCGTCGGGTCATCTGGGTTGCGGGCGGGGTGCTGCGGTGGGTCCGCTGTCGCTCCCGGTTCGGACTGCTCCGCGTTCATGCCGTCCACGCTAGTCAACGATTGGGAGAAGTCAATCACTTCGGGTCGAACCATTGCCGGGCCGACGCCTCGATGCGACACTAGTGATTGAGAGAACTCAATCACTGCCGACCTCGCCGACTCGAAGAAGAGCCCATGAGCACAGATGATCCTGTTGATCCCCCGCCGCCCGCGCAGCGCTCCCTGTGGCGGCATCACGACTTCCGGCAGCTGTGGATGGGCGACACCGTCTCGGTCTTCGGCAACCAGTTCGTCCTCTTCGCCCTCCCCCTCATCGCCGTCCAGCTCCTCGCCGCCGACGCCTTCGAGATGGGCCTCCTCGCGGCACTCGAGAACGCCGCGTTCCTCCTCATCAGCCTGCCTGCCGGGGCCTGGGTCGATCGGATGCGCAAGAAGCGGGTCATCGTCGCAGGCGACCTGGTCCGCGCAGCCCTGCTCCTGACGATCCCTCTGGCCTGGGCGCTCGACCTGCTCACGATGATCCAGCTCTTCGTCATCGCCGCAGGCGTCGGCGTCGTCACCGTCTTCTTCGACGTCGCCAACCAGTCCTATCTGCCCGAGATCGTCGCCGGCGATCAGATCGGCGACGGCAACGGCAAGCTCCAGGCCAGTCAGCAGACCGCGTCGGTGGTGGGGCCGTCGGCCGCGTCCGGACTCGTCGGACTCATCGGCGGGCCGCTGACGATCGGGATCACGAGCATCTGCATGGCGCTCTCGAGCCTCTTCGTCAGTCGTATCCGCCACCGCGAGGACCCGCCGCAGCCCGACAGCCGACCCAGCCTCGTCGGCGACATCCGCGAAGGCCTCGCCTTCGTCCTCGGCCACCCGCTGCTGCGCCGGATCGTCGCGTGCACGGGTCTGTCGAACTTCGCCTCGTCCGCGGTCTTCGCACTCCTCGTCCTCTACGCCCTGCGCACGCTCAACCTCAACCAGTTCCAGCTCGGGCTGGTCATGTCCCTCGGCGCCGTCGGCGGCATCGTCGGGGCGCTGAGCTCCTCGTGGGTGCAGAAGGTCGTCGGCGAAGGTCGCTCGATCACGGTGTCTGCGACACTGTCCGGCATCGCCACGCTCGCCGTTCCCCTCGCCTCGGTGCTGCCCGCGCTGCCGACGCTGCTCATCGGGTGGCTCGTCCTCTCATGGTGCGTCGTCGTCTACAACGTCGCCCAGGTGAGCTTCCGTCAGCGACTGTGCCCGAAGCCGCTGCTCGGACGGATGAACGCCTCGATCCGGTTCCTCGTGTGGGGGCCGATGCCGATCGGCGCATTCCTCGGCGGCACACTCGCCCACACCATCGGGATCGTGCCGGCACTGTGGATCTTCGCCGCCGTCTCGATCCTCGCGGCCCTGCCTGTGCTGCTCTCACCCCTGACCGGGATGCGCACCCTCCCCTGCGAACTCGACGCCCTCGCGGACTCTACGACACCGTGACCACATAGAAGCGACCACATAGAAGCACGGTCTTCCGACGTGAGCAGGGTGCGTGGACACTGCTTGAGTCGGAAGACCGTGCTGATGGCTGCGGTCCGGCGAACGGAGCGGCGAGCCGGCCCTGCGGCCCCGCGCCGGGCGCGCGAGCCGCGCGCGCCCCCGCGGGCGCCTCAGGCCATCTTCGCGTAGGCCGGCAGGGTGAGGAAGTCGACGTAGTCGGGGGCGACGGCCACGGAGAGGAAGAGGTCGGTGGCGTCCTCCCAATCGCTCGCCTCACCCGGGAGGCCGGCGACCTCCTCGGCGACGATCTGCTCGACGAGCTCCCTCGTCACGGTCTTCCCCGTGTCGAGTTCGACGCCTGCGTCGAGCCACTGCCACACCTGGGAGCGGGAGATCTCGGCGGTCGCCGCATCCTCCATGAGCCCGTGGATGGCCACCGCGCCGTTGCCCTCGAGCCATGCCCGCAGGTACTGGATGCCGACGTTGATGTTCGTCCGCAGGCCCGCCTCGGTGATCGCGCCCGGAGTCGACTTCACATCGAGGAGCTCGGCGGCGGTGACGGAGACGTCCTCGCGCTTGTTGTCGATCTGGTTGGGCGCCTCTCCCAGGGTCTCGGTGAAGACCTCCTTGCACAGGGCGACCATGCCCGGGTGGGCGACCCAGGAACCGTCGAAGCCGTTGCCGGCCTCACGGGACTTGTCCTCCCGGACCTTCGCGAACGCCGACTCGTTGGCCTCGGGGTCCTTCGCCGGGACGAAGGCGCTCATACCGCCGATCGCATGCGCCCCGCGCTTGTGGCAGGTGCGCACGAGCAGCTCGGTGTAGGCGCGCATGAACGGCACCGTCATCGTCACATCCGAACGGTCGGGCAGGAGGTAGTCGGCGCCGCGGGAGCGGAAGTTCTTGATCACGGAGAAGATGTAGTCCCAGCGTCCGGCGTTGAGCCCGGCCGAGTGCTCGCGGAGTTCGTAGAGGATCTCCTCCATCTCGAACGCCGCCGGGTAGGTCTCGATGAGCACGGTCGCCCGGATGGTGCCGCGGGCCAGGCCGAAGGCGTCCTCGGCGTGCTCGAAGACCTGGTTCCACAGGCGCGCCTCGAGGTGGGACTCCATCTTCGCGAGGTAGAAGTACGGGCCCTTGCCCTTCTCGATCTGGAGCTGACCGGCGGTGGCGAAGTAGAGGGCGAAGTCGACGAGCGAACCCGAGGTCTCCTCACCGTCGACGAGGATGTGCTTCTCCGGCATGTGCCAGCCGCGGGGGCGCACGACGATCGTCGGCAGCTCCTCGTCAGGGGCGAGCCGGTACTCCTTGCCTTCGGGTGAGGTGAAGTCGATCTCCCTGGTGAGGGCGTCGAGGAGGTTGATCTGGCCGCCGATGACCGAATCCCACTGCGGCGTGTTCGCGTCCTCCTGGTCGGCCAGCCACACCTTCGCCCCCGAGTTGAGCGCGTTGATCGTCATCTTCTTGTACGTCGGTCCGGTCACCTCGACGCGCCGGTCCTCGAGTCCGGGTGCGGGCGGGGCGACCTGCCAGGTCTCGTCCTCGCGGATCTCCTTGGTCTCGGGAAGGAAGTCGAGGTCGGCACCGTTCGCGATCTCCTGCTGGCGCACGCGGCGCGCCTCGAGCCGCTCGAGGCGGTCCCCGTTGAACTTCCGGTGCAGCTCGACGATGAGCTCGAGGGCCTGCGGAGTGAGGACTTTCTCTGCCCCGTCGGGCAGTTCGCCCGTGATCTCCATCCCTGCGGGAATGTCGAGGTTCTCGATATGAGCGGTCATCGGTGGTTCTCCTTCTCCAGCACCCTATCGGTGCGTCGAGTATCGCGGGCAACGGGGTTTGGCCGGCGAAACTTTCACATCGTGAAATTTATTGTTCACACACCGAAAGACTATGACGTGATCCACATCTCGTCAAACCCTTCGCCGAGGCGGTTCCCAGGCGGATGCGAATGCCCGGTTCGCCGCCGGTGCCGTCGCCCGCACCGCGCTGTTCAGTGGCTGTGTCCTTCGCGTTCAGCTGCCGCGCCCGTCGCGGTCGGCCGCTGCAAGCGCGTACTGCTCAGTGGCTGTGTCCGTCGCGTCCGAGCGAGGTCACAGGCGCCGCGCCGTGACGCGTCCACTGGGGCACGGGGCGGCTCGTCGGCCCCCACGTCGCCCGTCCCTGGTCGTCGGTGCGCCAGTACCAGCCCACGGGTGATCCGCGTCCGCCGACGGGCGAACCCGCGTCGGGGACCTCGGGCCAGCCCTCGGGAACGTCCTCCCACCCTTCGCGCCGACCGAGAGCGGTCATGTCGAGGAGACCGAGGAACCCGGTGACCGGTTCGACGCCCCGTCCGGTCGTCGCATACGTGAGGAACACCCGGTCGCCTCGGCGGACGAAGCTGAGCAGGGATCCCATCTCTCCGCCGAGCGGCTCATCGAGTCCCCGCACCGAATACCACGGCTGCTCGTAGCCCATGAAGTGGACATAGGGCCTCACCTCGGACCATGCGCCTGAGGTGAGGACGGCGAAGGAGACGCCGCGGGCGTTGAGGTAGACGGAGTCGCGAAGACTCCACGCGATGGCCGTGCACCCTTCGCACTGCCCCTGGTGGGGTGCCCCGTCGTACCACATGTGCTTGTAGACGATGAGTTCGTCACGGCCGTCGAAGAGCTCACGGAAGGCGACGGGACCGTCCTCGCCGTGGACCTCGGCGTCGGCGTCGATCTCGACCATGGGCAGGGTGCGGCGGGCTGCGGCGATGGCGTCCGCCTCGGCGGTGTGGGCCTTCTCCCGGTCGAGCAGTCGGGCACGGGCGTCGCGCCACGAGTCGGCATCGACGACCTCCGGCAGGCCCGGCACGGATTCGCTGGACTCCCTGTTGATGTACGTCATGAGCTCCGACTCCTTCGTCACGGGCCGAGACCGGGACGCGCGGTGCGCGCGTCGCCCTCGACACCTTCGACGATATCGGCACACGCGCACCGACTCAAGAGCCGTTGCCACCGCCGCTGCCGCCGCCGTTGCCTCACCGCTGCCGCCACCGTTGCCCTCACCGGCCGGGCGTCGTCGGCGGCCGGTCGGCAGCAGGCGACGACCCCGCCGATTGCCGCCGACCCTTGACCGCTGAGCCTGTGGCCAGGGAAGATGACATCAAGCGCCGCGATCGTCGCGGCAGCCGACCGGTGGCAACGACGCCACACAGCCAGTGGCACCGCCGCCACGGATCGGACACGACGATGGACAATCTTGCCGTAGCCGCGCTCCTCGCGCTCACCCCGATCCTGCTCGCCGGGATCCTCCTCATCGGCTTCCGCTGGCCGGCGAAGTACGCAATGCCCATCGGGCTCGTCGCCGCCGCCCTCATCGCGAACCTCGCATGGCAGATCGAATGGGTGACGATCGCCGCCTCCGTCGTCCAGGGCCTGCTCGTGGCGATCGGACTGCTGTGGATCGTCTTCGGCGCCCTCCTCCTGCTCGCGACGATCACCCGCTCCGGGGCGATCGAGACGATCCGTGCGGGCTTCGTCTCGATCTCCCCCGACCGGCGGGTCCAGGTCATCATCGTCGCGTGGCTCTTCGGGTCCTTCATCGAAGGTGCGGCCGGCTTCGGCACCCCGGCCGCGGTCGTCGCCCCGCTCATGCTCGCCCTCGGCTTCCCCGCGATCGCCGCGGTCCTCGCGGGACTGATCATCCAGTCGACGCCGGTGAGCTTCGGTGCGGTCGGCACCCCGATGATCGTCGGCATCGGCACGGGCCTGTCCCAGGAGGACGGGAGCATGTCACCCGACGTCGCCGCCCGCGCCGCCCAGCTCGGCCTCGATCAGTCCCAGTTCGTCGCCCACACCGCCGTCCAGGTCGCCCTCATCCACGCCGTGTGCGGCATCCTCATCCCGCTGCTGCTCGCGTGCCTGATGACCGGGTTCTTCGGGGAGCGCAAACGCTTCGCCGATGGGCTCGCCGTCGCCCCGTTCGCAATCTACTCGGCGCTGGCGATGATCGTGCCCTACCTCATCGTCGCGAAGTTCCTCGGTCCCGAGTTCCCGTCCCTCCTCGGCGGGCTCATCGGGCTGGCCATCGTCGTCACGACCTCCCGCATGGGCTTCCTCATGCCGAAGAAGACGTGGGACTTCGCGCCGAGGTCGATGTGGCCGGCGTTCTGGATGGGCACCGTCGACCCCGCCGACGAGGCCGCCCACCTCCACAAGAAGATGTCCCTGGCCCGAGCCTGGGCGCCCTACCTCATCGTCGTCGCCCTCCTCCTCATCACCCGCAACGTACCCCCGATCAAGGAGTTCCTCAACGGGCCGGCGGTGATCAAGATCGAGGGGATCTTCGGCACCCCGATCAACCAGAACATGGACCTGCTGTGGTCCCCGGGCGCGATATTCGTCCTCGCGTGCGGCCTGACGTACCTCATCCACCGGATGACGAAGGAGCAGATCGGCTCGTCGTGGAAGATCGCGGGAGGACAGATCGCCGGGGCCGCCGTGGCGCTGCTGTGCTCCCTGCCGCTCGTGCGCGTGTTCATCAACTCCGGGTCCGACTACAACAACGCCGGCCTCGATTCGATGCCGGTCACCCTCGCCGAGGCGGCCGCCTCCACCGTGGGCGACGCCTGGCCCCTGCTCGCCCCCTTCATCGGGGCGCTGGGCGCGTTCGTGGCCGGGTCGAATACGGTCTCGAACATCATGTTCTCTCAATTCCAGTTCTCCACCGGAGTCGCGATCGGCGCGGCCTCGCCCGAGACGGTGGTGGCAGCCCAAGCCGTCGGCGGGGCGGCGGGCAACATGGTCGCCGTGCACAACGTCGTGGCCGCCTCGGCGACGGTCGGGCTCATCGGGCGTGAGGGCGAGCTCATCCGCCGCACCTCGATCCCGATGCTCGTCTACGCGCTCACCGCCGGTGCGCTCGCGTTCATCGGCATCAACGGTCTGGGCGCGAACGCCGGCACGGTCGTGCTCAGCGCCGTGATAGTCGGGCTCATCGTCCTCGTCGTCCTAGCCCGCCGGTCGTCAGGCAAGCCGCTCGTCCCGGCGAGCGCGTAGGGGGTCGGCGTACGGCACGTGCCGGGCCGAGGCGCCGAATACCGGACGCTGAGTGCGGGATAGCCGCGGTCAGCACGCGGATCCCGGACGCTGAGTGTCGATTTCCATCGCGAGAATCAGCACTGGGAGTCCAGAATTCCCCCGCGCCAACCGAAGCGCGGCCGTCGAGGCGTGGCGCCGAATGCAGGACGCTCAGTGCGCGGCGGTCCCGGTCAGCACCCGAATGCAGGACGCTCAGTGTCGATTTCAGCGCCGGGAATCGACACTGGGAGTCCAAAATCCTCTGCGCCGGCCGAGGCGCGGCCGCCGGGGTGCGGCGCCGGATGTCGGGTCGCTCGGTGCGCGGTGGCCGCGGTCAGCAGCCGAATGCAGGACGCTCAGTGCGCGGCGGTCCCGGTCAGCACCCGGATACTGGACGCTCAGTGCGGGGCGGCCGCGGTCAGCACGCGGATCCCGGACGCTGAGTGTCGATTTCAGCGCCGGGAATCGACACTCAGAGTCCAGAATCCTCTGCGCCGGCCCCCTCAACCCCGAGCTGGCTCCCCCGCAGTCCCAAGGAGCCCTCGCAGCCCCGGCTACTGCCCGTCGGCGCGCGACCGGAAGACGTGCGTCGCGTACGGCAGGCGGACGAATCCGTCCTCACCCCGGACCTGGTCGCCGAGGCTGCGCGTCTGCTCGAGCATCCGCTCACGCACCTTGGGCTCCGCGTGGATCGCGACCGAGCGTGAGGCGACGAGCGCGACGAGGTCGTCGACGCTGATCTCGCGCACCCAGTCGACGCGGGCGTGCTCGACGTCCGTGAAGGGCGGCGCGAAGGGCGAGACGACTGTACCGTCTGACCCACCCGCGATGCGGGCCACGTACTGCTCGGCCGCACTCGGGGTGATGATCTCGGTGAGCGCCGCCACCCAGTCGACGCTCTCATCGCGGATGTTCCAGATGAGGCCGAGCACCCCTCCCGGACGGAGCACGCGGGCCGCCTCGGCGGAGGCGATGTCGGCGTCGACCCAATGCCAGGACTGACCGAAGGTGAGCAGGTCCCGACTGTCGTTCTCCAGCGGCAGGTCCTCGGCGGTGCCGACCCTCGTCTCGACCTCGGGCAGGTGGGCGGCCAGGGTCTCGAGCATCCGCACATCCGGATCGACCGCGACGACGTCCCTTCCCTCGCCGAGGAGGCCCGCCGTGAGCTTGCCCGTGCCGGCACCGATGTCGGCGATGTCGACGGCGGTCCCGATGAGGGCGGCCACCGCCTCGGCGGGATAGCTGGGGCGACCGCGGTCGTACTCCCCGCGGGCCGACCCGAAGTTCTTCCCGAAACCTGTGCTCATATGCTCCTCCGTCTCCGTACTCACCACTGTCTCCATGGGATCCCCACCCGCCTCCACGAACGCGAACGGGCGCCCGCGCGGACGTCGACCGTCCGGGCAGGCGCCCGCTCGCTTGCTCATCGGGTGTGCCGATGACGCCGGATCAGACGATGACGACCATCGGCACGATCATCGGCTTGCGACGCAGCTTCGAGGACACCCACCGACCGACGGTGCGGCGGACGACCTGCTGGAGCTGGTACTGGTCCGTCGTCCCGGACTCGAGCGCCTCCTCGACGGCCTTGGTGACCTTAGGGATGATCGAGTCGAAGACGGAGTCGTTCTCGGCGACGCCGCGGGCGTGGATCTCGGGCCCGGCGATGAGCGTCTTCGTCTGCGAGTTCACCGCGAGGAAGATCGTCACGAAGCCCTCGCCGGCGAGGACGAGACGGTCCTTGAGGTCCGCCTCGGTGATCTCACCGACCGAGGAGCCGTCGACGAAGACGTAGTTGCAGTCGACGGCGCCGACCACCTCGGCGTGACCGTCCTTGAGGTCGACGACCCAGCCGTCGTCGGCGAGGACGATGTTGTCAGGATCGACCCCGGTCGCCTCGGCGTGACGGGCATTGGCGAGCAGGTGCCGCCATTCGCCGTGCACGGGCATGACGCCGCGGGGCTTGACGATGTTGTAGCAGTAGAGGAGCTCGCCGCCGGAGGCGTGACCGGAGACGTGGACCTTCGCGTCGGCCTTCGAGATCACCTTCGCACCGAGCTTCATCAGGCCGTTGATGACCTTGAACACGGAGTTCTCGTTGCCGGGGATGAGCGAGGAGGCGAGGATGACGGTGTCGCCGTCGCCGACCTCGATGCGGTGGTTGCGGTTGGCCATCCGGGACAGGGCGGCCATCGGCTCGCCCTGGGAGCCGGTGCACATGAGGACGACCTGATCATCGGGCAGGTCGTCGACGTCCTTGATGTCGATGAGCACGCCCTGGGGCACGTCGAGGTAGCCGAGGTCGGCGGCGATCTTCATGTTGCGCACCATCGACCGGCCGACGAGGGCGACCTTGCGGCCGTGCGCGCTCGCGGCGTTGAGCACCTGCTGCACGCGGTGGACGTGCGAGGAGAAGGAGGCGACGATGATGCGCCGCTCAGCGTGGCCGAAGAGGTTCTCGAGCACGGGCCCGATGTCCTTCTCCAGTGCCGTGAAGCCGGGGACCTCGGCGTTCGTCGAGTCCGTCATGAACAGGTCCACACCCTCCTCGCCGAGGCGGGCGAAGGCACGGAGGTCCGTGATCCGACCGTCGAGCGGGAGCTGGTCCATCTTGAAGTCGCCGGTGTGGAGGATGTTGCCGGCACCGGTGCGGATGAAGACGGCAAGCGCGTCGGGGATCGAATGGTTGACGGCGACGAACTCGAGGTCGAAGGGACCGAGCTGGTCGAGGTCACCAGCCGCGACGACGCGGGTGATCGGCTTGATCCGGTGCTCCTTGAGCTTGGCCTCGATGAGCGCGATCGTCAGCTTCGAGCCGAGGATCGGGATGTCGGGCTTGCGCTTGAGCAGGTAGGGGACGGCGCCGATGTGGTCTTCGTGGCCGTGGGTGAGCACGAGGCCGACGATGTCGTCGAGGCGGTCGTCGAGGTAGGAGAAGTCGGGGAGGATGAGGTCGACACCGGGCTGCTCCTCTTCGGGGAAGAGGACGCCGGCGTCGACGATGAGGATCTTGCCGTGGTATTCGAACACGGTCATGTTGCGCCCGACCTCGCCGAGGCCGCCGAGGGCGACGATGCGGACCGCTTCGGGGTCCATCTTCGGCGGTGGGCCGAGTTCTTGGGTCAATGCGTTATTCACGTTGGGTAACCACTCCTGGTCAGTTGGGCGGTGATGAACGCGTACTGCTCCTCATCTGCTGGGAGCAGCGGCATCCGGGTTCCGCGGTTGGTCAGTATTCCTTGGGCCTCCAGTGCGGCCTTCGCCGAGATGACTCCCGGCATGTGGTTCATGAGGGCGTCGACGACGCCGGCGGTCTCATAGCTGAGACGGCGCGCTGTGTTGAGATCGTTCTCGTACACGGCCGTGACCATGCGCGCGAAGCGGTCGGAGCACACGTGCCCGGCCACCGAGACGACGCCGAGGGCGCCGATGGCCAGCAGCGGCAGGTTGAGCGCATCCTCACCCGAGTAGTAGGCGAGCGAGGACTGCGCCATCACGGTCTGCGAGGCGAACAGGTCCCCCTTCGCGTCCTTGACCGCGAGGATGTTCGGGTGGTCGGCGAGCCCGATGAGCGTGTCTGTCTCGATCGGCACTCCGGAGCGTCCGGGGATGTCGTAGAGCATGACCGGCAGGTCGGTCGAGTCGGCGGCGGCCCGCATGTGCGCGGCGATCGCCGCCTGCGTCGGCTTCGAGTAGTAGGGGGTGACGACGAGGAGGCCGTCGGCGCCGGCGGCTGCCGAGCGCTCACTGAGGTCAACAGTGTGCGCGGTGACATTGTTCCCGGTCCCGGCGATGAGCTTCGCCCTGGTGCCCACGGCAGAGCGGACGACGCGGAGGAGTTCGATCTTCTCCTCATCGGTCGTCGTCGGGGACTCACCGGTGGTGCCGGAGACGACGAGCATGTCGTTGCCGAGGTTGACGAGGTGGTCGGCGACCTTCTCCACACCCGCCCAGTCGATGGTGCCGTCGTCGTTGAACGGTGTCACCATTGCCGTGCCGACGGTGCCGAACGCATCGATGGCGGCGGTCGCCGCGCTGTCCCCGAGAATCGCCATGGGACAAGGATACCGCCGTGCGCCTCACCTGGAGGGAACCGGTCCAGGCGCGCCGAGGTGGTCGCCCGAGACGCAGATCACATAGGCTGTGCTCACGCCCCGTGACGACCGCACCGCCCCGTGCCGACTGCACCGACAGGAGAGTTCGATGAGCCGCACACGCATCCGCGATTTCCACGACGACGACCTCGACGGGATCGTCCGCCTCTGGGAGGCCGCCCAGTCCTCGGTCGCCGCTCCCGTGTACTCCCTGCCCGAGGTCATCGCCTCGTGCCAGAACGACCATGCCGTCGTCGCCGTCCAGGGTGAGGAGATCGTCGGCGCCGCCGTCGGGCGGGCCGCCCATGCGCAGGGGTGGATCGTCTTCTTCCATGTCCTGGGCGAGGTGCTGACCTCGGCATCGGGTGCCGACGGCGCCGAGGCGGGGCTCCTCGATGCGCTCGAGCGCCATTTCATGCCGCTGGGTCTAGGGAAGCTCTCGATCCTCGTGCCCGAGGAGTCTCCGGCGTTCGCGGGACTCGAGTCGAACGGCTTTCAGGTGCGCTCCCAACTGCGCTATCTGGAGCGGCAGATGCCGGTGCAGCGGCGGGAGCTCGATCTGCTCCGCAGCGTCGGCGGTCGCATCCTCCCCCGCCACCTGTGGGATGCGGTGAGCGGGATGCAGGAGGAGAAGGACATGCTCGAGGACCGCCTCGTCGTGCCCTTGGCCGAACCGGACCTCGCCGATCATTTCGGGGTCGTCCCGCCCCGGGCGGTCATGCTCTTCGGTCCGCCCGGCACGGGCAAGACGACGTTCGCGAAGGCGGTGGCCTCACGGCTCGACTGGCCGTTCGTCGAACTCTTCCCCTCCCGGCTCTCCGGGGAGCCCGGCGGGGTGGCGGCGGGGCTGCGGACGTCGTTCGAGCAGATCGGCGAACTCGAGCACGCCGTGGTCTTCATCGACGAGGTCGAGGAGATCGCCTCGAAGCGCGGCGGTGAGCCGCCCTCGCCGACGCAGGGGGTGACGAACGAGCTGCTCAAGCAGGTCGCGGAGTTCCGGGACCGGGAGGGGCGGCTGCTCATCTGTGCGACGAACTTCGTTCGGGCGCTCGACGCCGCGTTCCTCAGGCACGGCCGTTTCGACTATGTCATCCCCATCGGCCTGCCCGACGAGACGGCCCGGCACGCGATCTGGACCCGCTACATCCCCGATCACGTCATCGCCGACATCGACGTCGATGCGCTCGTCGATGCCAGCAGCGGCCTCACCCCGGCCGACATCGAATATGCGGCCAGGCGGGCCTCGCAGGAAGCGCTCGCGGCCTCGCTGGGCAAGGATCAGGTGCCCATCGACGCCCGCTCGGACGTGCTGAGCACGGAGAACTACCTCGACGCCCTGCGGGCGACCCGCGCGACGGTCTCCGAGGAGACGGTGCGGGAGTTCCGCGACGACGTGCAGACGATCGCGAGGCTGTGAGGACCAGGACGTCTCCGGTCCGGCGGGCGACGCGGACTCAGCCCGTGTCGGTGCGCGGTCATCCGGCGTCCGGGCGCGGAGGCGCCGGGGTCGAGTCTCACACCGAGTCCGCCGGCACCGCGCAGGGCACTCCGAGCAGTGCGGCGGCCGTCGATTCGAGGCTCGTTGCGATCTGCCCGGGACTCAGGCCCTCGCGGCCTGCGGCGACGGCGAGGTCGAAGCCGTCGATCTGGGCGATGAGGGTGTCGACGACGAGATCGGGATCGAGGCGGGGCGTGAGACTGCCGTCGGCGATGCCTGCCTCGATGACGGTCCGCAGGTGTCCGCGCCACCCGGCGAACACCTCGGCGACACAGTCGTTGAGGACAGGACTGCGCCGGGCCGCAGCGACGAGCTCGACCCATACGATCGACCGCTGCTCGTAGGATCCGACGGTGGGGACGGCGGCGAAGGTCGCCTGCAGTCGCTCCCACGCGGTTCCCGACCGTGCGGACAGCGCGGCGATCTCTGCGATGACAGCGCGGCTGTGGGCCGAGAACGCTTCGACGAGGAGGTCGTCACGGCTGGTGA
This sequence comes from Brevibacterium metallidurans, assembly GCF_037101285.1. Classification (NCBI taxonomy): domain Bacteria; kingdom Bacillati; phylum Actinomycetota; class Actinomycetes; order Micrococcales; family Brevibacteriaceae; genus Brevibacterium; species Brevibacterium metallidurans. The sequence continues at coordinate 33,293 of NZ_BAAAAF010000013.1, read as the reverse complement.
AGTAATACTGCACGGTGCCCACGGAGACTCCGGCGCCGGCGGCGACGTCCTTCATCCGCACCGCCTCGGGGCCCCGCCGGACGATCTCGGTGAGCGCCGATGCGAGGATCGCCGCGCGCCTGGCCTCCACCTCCTCGGCGGGCAGCTGCGGTCGCGGACTCATGCGCGCACCGCCTCGGCGCGGTCACGGTCCGCCAGCTCGGTTGCGGCGAGGAGCCCCTCGTAGACGGCCTCCTCGACGGTCCGCGGGGCGAGAGCGTCACCGATGACGGTGACGCCGGCGGCACCGAAGTCGAGGTCGGGACGCACCGCTCGTGGGGCGCCGGAGACGATCGTCGCGGCCACGTTCTCGACTTCGTGGACGATCTCGCACAGCGTCGACTGGAGGTAGCCGGTGTCCTCGTCGACGCCGACGAGCCGGGCATCGCCGAGGAATTCGACGCCGGCCCGCATCGCCTGGGAGACGAGGAGGGTCCGGGTGTACTGCTGGATCGCGGCTCCGGCGAAGTTCGCGGCGGTGGCCAGGGTGACCGGGTGGCCCGCCTCGGCGAGGCGGATCGCGATGCCGAGGCCGATCCAGTCGCCCTTCCAATCCGTGACGAGGATCCGACCCGCGGGCAGCCTCGGTTCGTCGGTGAGGTAGGTGCGGGCCCCGAGGACGAGCGCATCGTCGGCGATCTCGAGCTCGGGCATCCGCTCGGCGGCCCCGGTGGCGACGATGACATGGTCGGGGGCGATGGCGTCGACGACGTCCTGGGTCACCGGCGTCGAGGTGCGGATCTCGGCCCCGGCACGGGCCGCCTCGGCGGACAGGTTCGTCGCCGCACCCCCGAATTCGGACCGGTAGGGCAGGGTCTGGGCGAGCAGCACGGCCCCGCCGAGGTGGGGTCCCCGTTCGCAGAGGACGACGTCATTGCCCTGTTCGGCGGCGACGGCGGCGGCCTTGAGACCGCCCGGTCCCCCGCCGATGACGAGGACGCGGTGGGCCCGACGCACGCGTGGGCGCGGCAGGAAGGTGAGTTCGCGGCCGGTCTCGGGGTGCTGGATGCACGAGATGGGCACGCCCTGCTGGAAGTGGCCGATGCATGCCTGGTTGCAGCCGATGCAGGCGCGGATCTCGTCGACGGCGTCGCGTTCGGCCTTCGCGGCGATCTCCGGGTCGCAGATCATCGCGCGGGTCATGACGGCCATGTCCGTGCGGCCCTCGGCGATCGCGGATTCGGCTTCGTGGGGCTGGTTGATCCGACCGGCGACCATGACGGGCCGGTCGGTGACCTTCTTGACCTGGGCGGAGAGGTTCGTCGCGTAGCCGGGGTCGATCTGCATCGAGGGCACGATGTGGACAGCGCCCTGGAGGGTCGAGGAGTCCCCGGCGGTCACCGAGTAGTAGTCGAGGGCTTCGAGCTCGTCGAGGTGGCCGATGAGGTCGAGGATCTCGGTGGCGACGAGGCCGTCCTCGGTCTTCTCCTCCCCCGAGATCCGCAGCCCCACGACGATGTCGGGGCCGACGGCGGCACGGACAGCAGTGATCACCTCGGCGAGGAAGCGGCGACGGTTCTCCGGGGATCCGCCGTACTGGTCGGTGCGCGTGTTGATGCGGGGGTTGAAGAACTGGATGGGCAGGTAGCCGTGGCTGGAAACGATCTCGACGCCGTCGATGCCGCTTGAGGCGATGCGGGCCGCCGAGGTGGCATAGCCGGCGATGATGTCCTCGACCTCGGCGGTGCTCAGCGCTTCGGGGACGACCTTGAAGCGCTCCTGCGGGGCGTCGCTCGGGGCGACGGCGCGCGGTGCCATCCCCCGCTCGCCGTCCATGACCTCACGGCCGGGGTGGAAGAGCTGGGCGAAGATCGTCGCACCGTGGCGGTGGACGGCCTCGGCGACCGCGCGGTAGCCGGGGACCGCGGAGTCGTCAGTGGCCATGAGGACGTGCTTGGTGTAGCGCGCAGTCTCGTGGACCCCGGAGACCTGGAGGACGATGAGCCCGCAGCCGCCGGCGGCTCGGGCCTCGTGATAGGCGACGAGGTCGGGGCCGATCTGCCCGTGCTCGTCGAGGACCGTGTCATGACCGGATGAGACGATGCGGTTTCGGATGGTCCGAGGGCCCAGGGTGATCGGTTCGAAGAGATGGGGAAAGAGGTGAGACATGGATCGTCCTTGATGCATGCGGGAGCTGACCCATAATTCATATCACGGTATTGAAAACCGGGGAAGAGTCGAAGTGAGCCGGGTCGTGGCTCAGAGCTGGCTGCCCGGCACGGCGAAGGCGTCGCAGCTGCCCAGCCCCCTGTCGTAGCCGTTGGTGAACCAGCGCTGGCGTTGCTCGCTCGTGCCGTGGGTGAAGCTCTCCGGGTTGACGAAGCCGGACTGCTGCTGGATGTAGTCGTCGCCGACGACGAAGGCTGCGTTGAGCGCATCGTCGAGCTGCTTCTGCGTGGGCGGTTCGAGGTACGGGGTGCCGTTGTCGTCGGTGAGCGTCGTGACGTCCCCGAGCCACGCCCCCGCGTAGCAGTCGGCTTGGAGTTCGGTGCGCACTCCGTTGCTCTCCGGACCGGTGCCGTTGTTCGGGTAGCGGTCCATCGTGCCGGTGATGTTCTGGATGTGATGGCCCCACTCGTGGCCGACGATGTAGAGCTGGGCGAGGTCGTCGGCGGAGGCCCCGAACTGCTGCCGCATGACGTCGAAGAACGTCGGGTCGATGTAGACGCCGCGTTCGGGCGGGCAGTAGAACGGTCCGACCGCGTTCGATGCGGTGCCGCACTGGGTGGGAGTCTGCCCGTCGACGATCGTCAGCCTCGGCGGGGTGTAGCCGTTGACCTGCTGGGCCCAGTAGTCGTCGAGGACGACCTGGGCACCGGCCATCCGGCAGTCGGTCGAGCGGTTCGCGTCCGCGCCCGTATCGCATTGGAGCATCGCGGCCTCGTTCGACGATCCCGGTCGTTCCCCGCTCTCGATCGCCGTGTCACCGATGAGACCGGTGAGATCGACGCCGAGGAGTGGGCCGATGAGGAAGACGAGGAGTCCGACGACGCCGACGCCGCCACCGGCGATCGCCGTGTTTCGGCCACGGCGGCTTGTCCGATTGGTGCTGATGTCGGCGTTCGGGTTGAAGGTCATGGCAATAAGATACCGAAGCCTTACCGAATTGTGACCAAGCGTGTGAGAATCGTTCCATGAGCACTCACCCGGCGACCGCCTCGGCGGGCATCCTCGCCAGACTGAGCCCGCAGGGTCGCCTCGTCGGCCTCGATGCCGCACGCGGACTGGCGCTGCTGACGATGATGGTCACGCACATCTACCCGCTCACCGACGATGCCGGCATGCCGACGTTCGCCGCGATCTTCTCCGGACGGGCCTCAGCGCTCTTCGCCGTCCTCGCCGGATGTTCGCTTGTGCTCTCGACGCGCTCAACGCTGGCGGCCACGGGACGCCTGCGCGACGTCGCACCCGGCGTGCTCGTCCGGGCGGCCTCGATCATCGTCATCGGCCTCATCCTCGGCGCGATCACCACGAACCTCGCCGTCATCCTCGTCAACTACGGCGTCATGTTCGGCATCGCTCTGCTCTTCCTGCGGCTGCGGCCCTGGGCGCTGTTCACGCTAGCGGGCGTGTGGATGGTGCTCAGCCCGATCGTGTCGATGTGGGTGCGCAGCAGCTTCGGCCTGGAGCCGTCATATCTGGCGTTGTCGTGGACCGATCTCGCATCGCTTGAGAACGCGGTGCTCGAGCTCGTCCTCACCGGGTACTACCCGATCATCCAGTGGATGGCCTACATCCTCCTCGGCATGGCAGTGGCGAAGACCGACATCAACAAGCACCTCACGACGCTCTTCCTCGCCGGGGTCGCACTCGTCGCACTCGGCCGCGGAACCTCGTGGCTGCTGCTCAATGTCGCCGGCGGTCGTCAGGAACTCGAAGCGGTGGCCAACGCCAGCGGGGCAGATCTCAACGCCGCGCTCTACATCAACAGCTACGGCGTCACTCCACCGGATTCGTGGTGGTGGCTGACGATCGCGGGACCGCATTCGGCCACACCCTTCGATCTCATCTCCACCGCCGGCACCTCACTCGCAGCGATCGCCGTGTGTCAGGCCGCCGCGGTCCTGTTGGGCAGACGCGCATGGCTGCTCGCTCCCCTCAGCGCTCCGGGATCGATGCCGCTGACCGTCTATGCCGCCCATGTCGCCCTCGTCGAGATCACGCACCCGATCTTCCAACCGGCGCCGATGGTCGAGGCCGGCGACCCGGTGAAGCTGACCACCGAGTACGCCATCCACGCCGTGAGCTTCATCGTCTTCGCGATCGTGTGGAAGCTGTTCGTCAGTCCGCGGGGACCGCTCGAAGGGGTGATCGCCAAACTCGTCAAGGCCGTCAGCCCGAAGCGGCCACTGCCGGCAGAACCGCGCGACGGGTGACTCGGTCTCGCTGCCGCTGAGGCTTCAGACCCGGCCGGTGCGCTCCATCGTGATCGCCTTGCGCATCGTCGACCGCGCCCGACGCCGGTCGCCGCTGGCATCGTAGGCGCACGAGAGCCGGAACCACGAACGCCAGTCGTCGGGAGCGGCCTCGGCTTCCGCCTGATACTGGGCGAACGCCTCGTCGGCGGCCTCCTGGACGATCCGGCCGCCGGGGGTGCGGGGCAGGTCATCGACGGGCAGTCCGCCCTCGGTCTCGAGGATCCGGGCGAGCTTCTCCATCCGGGAACCGAAGAGGAGCTCCATGATGAGCGCCCATGCACCGACGACGGGCAGGACGAAGAGCGCAACTCCCATGAGCTTGGGCACGAGGTCGGGTTCGCGGATGAGGATCCACGCCCGCTGCCCCATGATGACGAAGTAGAAGGCGAGCAGGACGGAGACGACGATCGCCCCGATCTTGGCTTTCGACATCAGAGGTCGAGGATGTTCTCGAGGCCGTGCACGAGGCCGGTGCGATCCCCGATCGCGCGGACCGCGGTGATGATTCCCGGCATGAACGCCGAGGTGGAGAACGAGTCCGTCCGGATCGTCAGCGCTTCCCCGGCGGCACCGAAGTGGATCTCCTCCGAGGCGGTCATCCCGAGCTGGCGGATCGCGTGGACGTGGATGCCGTCGATGACCGCACCGCGGGCGCCGTCGGGATCGGAGTCGGTGGCGTCGGGCACGGCCGGCAGGTCGGCTGCCTTGCGGGCGGCGGCGATGCGCTGGGCCGTGTGCACTGCGGTGCCGGATGGGGCGTCGAGTTTGCGGGGGTGGTGGATCTCGACGACTTCGGCGGAGTCGAAGTAGGGGGCGGCCACCTCGGCGAAGCGCATCGCGAGCACCGCGCCGATCGAGAAGTTCGGGGCGATGAGCACCGCGGTCTCGGGGTGTTCGCCGAGGAGGGTCTTGAGGCGGTCGAGGCGCTCGGCATCCCAGCCGGTGGTGCCGACGACGGTGTCGATGTCGTGTTCGACGAGGAAGCGGACATTGTCCTCAGTGGCCTTGGGCACCGTGAGTTCGACGGCGACGTCGACATCGAGGTTCAGCAGCGACTCGAGTGAGTCGGAGCTGCCGAGTGCGGCGACGAGCTCGAGCCCTTCGGCTCCTTCGATGGCCTCGACGGCCTGCGCACCCATGCGCCCATGCGCTCCGATGACGGCGACCTTCATGTGCTCACTCCCTTTTGCGAACTTCAGTGTGTGGACGGTCCGTCCGTGTGCAGAGACCGCCAGCTGTGTCCGGAGACAACCCGCCTGTGTGCAGAGACAATCGGTCTGTGTCCCGAGACAGTCAGGCTGTGTCCGGAGACGTCCGGTGTCGGACGGTTTCGCCCGCAGAACAGTCTAGCGACTCGGGCCTGAGCGAATTGCCAGCGTTCGAGCCACCTTCCGGGCGTTGAGCAACCTGGCGCCGGGTTGCTGAGCGCCCGGAGGGTTTCTGAGATGCGGCGCGCCGCTCCCGACGGCGGCGGCACGCGGCATGCAACCCACGCCCCCGACAACGACGGCGGCCCGGACTCCGCGATGGAGTCCGGGCCGCCGGGTGAGCGAGCGTCAACGTTGAGACCCGCGTCGAGCATGCACGCTCAGATCAGGAAGGCGTCTCAGCCGAGGAGGAGACCCTTGGTCTGGTTGACCGCGCGGTCGAAGCGAGCGCCGGCGTCCTCCCAGTTGACGATGTTCCACCAGGCCTTGACGTAGTCGGGCTTGACGTTCTGGTAGTCGAGGTAGAACGCGTGCTCCCACATGTCGAGCTGGAGGATGGGGGTGCCGCCCTGCTGGATGTCCGACTGCTGGTCGTGGAGCTGTTCGACGAAGAGGTTGCCGCCGAGCTGATCGTAGACGAGGACGGCCCAACCCGAACCCTGGATCGTCGTCGCGGCGGTCGTGAAGACCTCGCGGAACTTGTCGAAGGAGCCGAACTGGTCGTCGATCGCCGCTGCGAGCTCGCCGACGGGCTTGTCGCCGCCGTCCGGGGACATGTTCTGCCAGAAGATCGAGTGGTTGACGTGACCGCCGAGGTTGAACGAGAGGTCACGGATGAGCTTGGGCAGGTTCGCGAGGTTGCCGCTTTCGCGGGCTTCGGCGATCTGCTCGACCGCGGTGTTCGCGCCCTTGACGTAGGTCGCGTGGTGCTTGTCGTGATGCAGCTCCATGATGCGCGCCGAGATGTGCGGCTCGAGAGCGGAGTAGTCGTAGGGCAGTTCCGGAAGTGTGTACTGCTCAGCCATGAGATTCCTCCTGAAGAGAATTGATGCCCGCCTTGACCGGCGGCTTCATTTTCGACCCTATATCAGGGTCTCATCTCGAACAACACAGTCCAGCGCCGGGCTATTCCGGGGAACGCGAACGATTATCCGACTCCTTCCCGCCCCCGCCGAGGCGGCCCGTCGTCCCCGCCGCGCCCCACCGTCGACGTCTGCCGACGTCCACTGCCGGCCCCCGCCGAGGGGGGGGGGGGGGGGGGGGGGGGG
>NZ_BAAAAF010000013.1:0-26350 GCF_037101285.1 Brevibacterium metallidurans | reverse complement strand
CGAGGCGGCCCGTCGGGGCCGCCTCGACCGCGCCCGCTGCCGTCAGGGCAGGTTGCGGGAGATGAGCAGGCGCATGATGTCGCTCGTGCCCTCTTCGATCTCCTCAAGCTTGGCATCGCGCATCCACTGCTCGACGGGATGCTCCCGCGAGTACCCCCAGCCGCCGAGGGTCTGGACGGCCGCCCACGTGCAGAACATCGCCGTCTCCGAGGCGCCCAGCTTCGCCATCGCCGCCGAGGCGGTCACCCGCTCCCGCGACACCGCCTCACCCGCGTCGATCATTCTGGCGGCGTTGAGCACCTGCAGCCATGCCGCGTCGATGCGCGCGGACATGTCGGCCAGACGGAACGCGACCGCCTGGTGGTCGATGATCGGCTTCCCGAACTGCGTGCGCTCCCTGGCGTAGTCGCGGGCGTACTCGTAGGCCGCGCGCGCCGTGCCGAGCGCCGCCGCACCGAGGACGACCCGGGAGATGTCGAAGGTGCGCATGAGCCCGTAGAACCCCTGCCCCTCCCCGCCGAGGCGGTTCGCCTCAGGCACGAACGCGTCGGAGAAGAAGATCTCCCGGCACACGATGGCCCGCTGCCCCATCTTCTTCATCGGCGCCCCGAACTCCATGCCGGCGGTGCCCTTCTCGAGCAGGAACGCGCTGACCCCACGTGAACGCTGGGTGGGGTCGGTCTTGGCGAAGACGACGTAGAAGTCGGCGAGCCCGGCGTTGGAGATCCAGGCTTTCTGCCCGTTGAGCACGTACCCGCCCTCGGCCCTGTCGGCGCGGGTGATGATCGACGCCGAGTCCGATCCCGAGCCCGGTTCCGTCGTCGCGAGCGCCGTGAAGACCGGGGCGTCCCCGGTCAGCGGGCGCAGCCAGGCCTCCTTCTGCTCCTCGGTGCCGAGTGCGAGGATCGGGTCGGCGAAGAACCCGTTCGAGCACACGAAGTTCCCGATGCCGGGGTCCCCGAAGCACAGCTGCTCCTGGACGAGGCATTGGGTGAAGACGTCGGTGAACCCTCCCCCGCCGTACTCCTCGGGGATCATGAAATCGGTGATGCCGAGTTTCGCCGCCTGGCCGAAGAGCCCGACCGGCGACTCGGTGTCGGCTTCGTCGACGGCGCGGGCGGCGGGGCGGATCTGCTCGCGGGCGAACGTCCGGCACAGGTCGATGACGGCGGCCTGCTCGTCGCTGAGCGGCCAGGGGGTGTAGGTCATTGCTCTCCTTCGTCACGGGCTCGGCCGTCGCAATGACGGCGATCGTGGGATCGGTGTGGTCGTTTCAGTCGGTGCGTCAGCCGGGTCGGGATCACCGACCGAGCATGTCGGCGGCGGCTCGGGAGTCCTCGGTCATGTGGATGAGGGTGGGTCCGGGGTGCTCCATCGCCGAGGCGAGCGCCGCCGTGATCTCGCCCGCACCGTCGACGTGGACGCCCCGTGCGCCCATCGCCTCGGCGAGCGCGGGGAAGTCGGGTCCGCGCAGGACGACGCCGGTCGGGGTGTCCCCGCGGTCGACCATCTCGTTGCGGATCTCCCCGTAGCCGCCGTTGTCGACGATGACGAGGGCGAGGGTGACCTTGTCCTGGACGGCGGCGGCGAGTTCGGCGATCGTGAACATCGACCCGCCGTCGCCTTCGACGGCGACGACGCGCGCCCCGGGTTCGGCGAGCTTCGCCCCGATGCCCGCCGGCAGCCCGTAGCCGAGGGTGCCGGCACCCGCCGGGTAGAGGAACCGGTCGCCGGGCCTCGCCCGCCACCCGGTCTGGACGCCGTAGTAGCAGGCCATCGTCGAATCCGCGGCGACGATGACCGGTGACTCGGCGAGCGCGGTGAAGGCGTTGAGGCCCTCGCACAGTTCCGCCCAGGGTTCGCACTCCCGGGCTGCCGCCTCGGCGACGGTCTCGGCCAGCTCCGAACGCCAGCGTCGGGCGGCCTCGACGGCCGCAGCGCCGCGTCGGGCGCGGACGGCCTCGACAAGCACCGCCGAGGCGTCGGCGGCGTCGGCGAGGATCGGTGCGGTGACGACGGCGTTCGTGAGCATCTGCTGTTCGTCGATGTCGATGCGTACGACGGTCTCCGGCAGCGGGAGAGGTTCGGGCCAGAAGTCGCTGGGCGCGAGCTCGGTGCCGATGGCGACGACGGCGTCGGCCTGTTCGAGGACGGTCGGCAGCTCCGGCAGGAACCCGATGGCGCCGAGCACGGAGGGGTCGGCGTCGGAGACGATGCCCTTCGCGTTCGAGGACAGGATGATCCCCGCTCCGAGCGCCCCGGCGAGACCCGCGATCGCCTCACCGGCCCCGCGTGCCCCGGCCCCGACGATGAGGAGCGGACGCTGGGAGTCGGTGAGCGCCTCGGCGGCGGTCTCGATCGCAGCGAGGTCGACCTGCGGGTGCGGACGTGCCACGGCAGGGTGGTCGACGCCTGTCCCGGTGGCTTCGATGAGGTCGAGCGGGATCTCGATGTAGGCCGGGCGGGGTCGGCCCGAACGCATCGCGGAAAGGGCCTGCCCGACGGCGAGCGGCACCTCGCCGACGCTGCTCACCCGGTGGCTCTCGCCGAGCACCGCTTCGATCGCGAGCCCCTGATTGCGGACCTCGTGGAGGAGTCCGTTGCCGCGTCCCGGATGGCCAAGCGGCATGCCGGGGCTGATGAGGAGGACGGGCACCGAATCCGTATACGACTGCAGGAGCGCGGTGAGGGCGTTGAGCGCTGCCGGTCCGGTCGTCGTGACGACGACCTGGACGTCCCCGCTCGCCCGTGCGGCCCCGTCGGCCATATAGCCTGCGCCCTGCTCGTGGCGTGGGGAGACGATCTCGATGCCGTGCTCGCTCAGCTGCGCGAAGATCTCGAGGTTGTGGGTGCCGGGGATGCCGAAGACCCGGGTGATTCCCTCCGCGGCCAGGGCTCTGGCCAGGTGGCCGCCGCCGGTGGTGATCATGCTTGCGCGTCCCTTCTCATGGGTGAGATGTGCTCACGGTCTCGGAGATGTCGCGTCCGACGGTCTCGGAAATGTCGTGTGCTGCGAGGTCCGTTGCGCTCGGTTCCCGGACCCCCTCGTCCTCGGTCGCAGCGGGATCGGTGAGGACGAGGGCGTCGACGGCGATCGCCCCGGTCTCCCCGACCCGGACCGGGTTGATCTCGACCTCGGCGATGGCGTTGTTCGCCGCGATGAGGCGGGAGACGGAGACGACGACGTCGATGAGCGCCTCGAGGTCGCGGGCGGGCCGGCCCCGCCATTTCTGCAGCAGCGGGAAGCACTTGAGATTCGCGAGCATGTCGTGGGCCTCGGCCCGTGACACGGGAGCGAGTTCGAGCCGGGTGTCACCGTAGAGCTCGGTCTCCGTCCCGCCGGCACCCACCATGACGATCGGCCCGAAGTTCTCGTCCTGCCGCCCGCCGACGAGGATCTCGACGACGTGATCGCGTGAGTCCATCTCCTCAACGATGTACTCCCCCTCGCCGAGGCGGCCCACCATGTCCGTGTGCGCGGCCTCCAGCGCGGTGACGTCGGGAAGGCCCAGGGCGATGCCTCCGACCTCGGTCTTGTGCGCGGGCCACCCGGCTTTGAGGACGAACGGCGGGGTGAGTCCGGCCGCGGCGACCGCCTCGGCGAGGTCCTCACCGGGGCCGACAGCGGCGGCACGGGGCACCTCGACGCCGGCCGCAACGATCGTGTCCCGGGCTGCGGCGTAGCCGGGACCCCACGGGGTCACCGCCCCCGAGAGCTCGAGCGCTTCGGCGATCCGACCGGCATGGGAGGAGTAGAACACGGCTCGTGAGAGCACCCGCATCGTCGTGTCGATCGACCGGTAGCAGGGCACCGCGCGGGACCACATGTCGGCCACGGCCTGGGAGTCGGCGCTCATCGAGTGGACGAGCAGAGGCTTGCGATGCTCGCGTGCCGCCCGCCCGAGCTCCTCGACCTCGGCCAGCTCGGCGGTGAGGAGTTCGGGAGCGTTCTCCCCGTAGCAGCCGAAGTAGCCGCTGAGGACGACGGCGTCGACGGAGTCATCGGCGAGGAGTTCGCCGACGATGCGCGCGTAGATGCCGAGGTCCTTCTCTCCTGCGCCGTCGAGGTCGACCGGGTTGTCGATGTGCCCGGCCTCCGGCAGCAGCGCTTCGATGCGGGCCCGCACGTCCGCCGCAACGGGATCGACTCTCAGTCCGTGGACCTCGGCCATGTCCGCGGCGATCGCGCCCTGCCCGCCGGAATCGGAGACGATCGCGACCCGCGGGCCGGCCGGCAGCCACGAGGAGGCGAAGAATCCGGCGAGTTCGACGATCTCCGAGGGCGAGGAGAGCCGGATCGCCCCGGCCTTGCGGCACGCGGCGTCGACGGCGTCGATCGCCGAGGTGAGCGCCCCCGTGTGGGAGCGCGCCAGCCGTCTGCCCGCATTCGAGGAGCCGGTGGTGAGGATCATCGTCGGTTTGCCCGCCGCGCGCAGGCGCTACATCGCGGACACGAGTGCCGCGCCTCCGGTGAACGATTCGAGGTAGAGGGCGACCTGGCTCGTGTTCGGGTCGGTGACGAGGGAGTCGAGGATCTCAGCGGCCCGGACATCGGACTGACCGCCGATCGAGGCGAACCGGGAGATCCCGAGGCCGCTGCGGGCCGAGAGCGTGGCGATCTCGGAGCCGAGCTGTCCGCTCTGGGTGACCACGGCGAGCGAACCGGGTGTGAAGTGACCCCAGGCGAGGAGCAGGTCCGCGCCCGCATCGACGAGACCGAGCGACCCGGGACCGATGAGCCTGGCACCGGCCGCCGTGATCGTCTCGGCGAGCTCTGTCGCCTGGGGCACCCGGGTGGAGACGATGAGGAACGCGCGCACACCGAGATCGAGCGCCTCGGCGACGAGGGCCGGCACACCGGGTCCGGGGACGGAGATGACGAGGAGTTCGGGGGCTTCGGGCAGCTCGGACAGGCTCGCGTGGACGGGTGCGCCCTGGATCGAGGTGGCCCGGGCGTTGATGAGGTAGACGCGGCGCCGGTCGGCACCGGTCAGCGCTCCCGCGGCGAGCCAGAAACCCCACTTCGCCGGGTCGTTCGAGGCTCCGAGGACAGCGACGCTGCTGGGATCGAAGAACGGGTCCACGTCGGGTCTACTCTTCGCCCGCCGAGGCTGATGATCCCGCCGAGGCGGTCGTGCCCACTGATGCGGTCGTTGCCGCTGAGGGCTCCCGCCCGCTCAGGGCCTCGAGGTTCGCATCGACCCGCGCCTGCGCGGCTCGCCGCGGGCTGATGCCCGCGTCCTTGGCCGCCGTGAGCACCTCGGTCGTCAGCGCGGTGAGGGTGTCCTCGATGATCGCCCGGCTCTGCTCCCAGCTGCCGTCGATGTCGCCGAAGGCGACCCCCCACCACCACGCATTCGTCGCGGAGTTCGCGAGGAAGTCGGGGACGATGACGACTCCGCGTTCGGCGAGCATCGTCTCGGCCTCGGGCAGGACGGGCATGTTCGCGGCCTCGACGATGTAGGAGGCGCGGATCCGCTCGCAGTTGTCTGGGGTGATCGCATAGCTGACGGCAGCGGGGATGAGGATGTCGCAGTCGGCGGCGAGCCATTCGTCGCGGTCGGTGACCCGGTCCTCCGGTCGCAACGCGTCTCGGGAGACACCGCCGAAGGGATCACGGGTGGCGAGCAGGGCTTCGACGTCGAGCCCGGCGGGGTTGGTGACGAAGCCGTCGGCGTCGGCGATGCCGACGATCCGGACCCCCGCCTCGGCGAGGAAGCGGGCGCTCGCCCCGCCCATCGATCCGAACCCCTGGATGACGGCGGTCGTGCCCTCCGGGCTGCGTCCGTCGGCGGTGAGCGCGGCGATCGCCGAGGTGGCCACGCCGAGTCCGCCGACGAGCTCATCCTGGGGCATGCCCGCAATGATCGTGTCGAATGCGGCGATCGACCGCCGACCGGCCTCCTCGGGGTCGTCCATGAGCTTCTCGACGGCGCTGATCCCGCTGCCGAGTCCGCGGCGGGCGAGGATCTCGTCGATGTCGTCCTGCCGCACCCCGAGGTCCTCCCCGAGTGCCCAGTACGTGCGCATGATCGGGTTGAGGTCGACGAGGAAGCGTTCGAGGACGTCGAGTGCGCCCTCGGCGCGGGGGTCGAAGTCGATGCCGCCCTTCGCGCCTCCCACGGGCACGTACTTCCGGCCGGGCACGAGGTGGATCGCCTCCTTGCGGGTCATCCCTTCGGCCAGTCCCCGCACCTCCTCGAGCGTGCAGCCCTGACGCATCCGCAGACCACCGGAGGCCGCCCCGCGCACGAGGGTGTCGACGACGACGAAGCCGCGGGTCCCGGTGACGGGATCCTGCCAGGTGATGTCCATGAACATGGGGCCTCCGAGGTGGTGTGCACAATCGCTTACTGAACCGCGGTTCAGTAAGATTCCGACACCAGTCTGTCGCCTCGGACCGGGGCGCGTCAAGAGCGCCGCAGAGGCTTTCTCCTCAGGCTTCGTCGCGGCCGAGCAGGGAGTCGGCGAAGTCGGTGACCCAGCCGATCATCGTGGCTCTCTCGACCTCGCCGCCGCGGACGAGGAGGCGCACGGAGAGACCGTCGAGGAAGGCGAGGATCCGGGTCGCCGCGACCGCGACCGCATCGCCCGGAATCGCCTCGTCCGGGTTCGTGTCAACCGGGTCGCCGTTGTCCGAGTCGTCGCCGACGGCGTCCGGGCCGCCGTCGACGGCGAACTCCCCGGCCTGGACGCCGTCGCGGATGACTCCGGCGAACACGGCGTGCCATTCTTCGTCGAGGACGGTGAGCGTCGACCGGATCTGCTCGTCGAAGAGGGCCGAGGACCACGCGTCCATCCAGATCGTCCAGCTGCGGGTCGACCCGCTGGGCAGGTACCACGTGAGCAGACGCGTGAGCCGTTCGGTCGCCGGTTCGTCGGCGCCCGCGATCTCCCGGGCGAGTGCGAGGTCGTTCTCCCCCGCATGGGCGAAAGCGGCGGCGACGAGGGCTTCCTTCGTCTGGAAGTGGTAGATGACGAGGCTGGGGCTCAGGCCCAGGCGCGCGGCGACGTCGGCGACGCGCAGGGCCCGCAGCCCGGTCGTCTCGATCTCGTCGATGGTGGCCGCGAGGATCTCCTCACGGCGCGCCGAGGCGCTCTTGCGACTCATGCTCGACTCCTCCCTCTCACTCCGGCCACGCCTCCCCACTTCCGCGGCGCGTCCCTACCGGCGTTCAGTCCTCATCGGCGAACAGACCCGCCGGCACTCAGTCCCGCAGGGCGAGGTCGGTGGGCGGTCCCACGAGGGAGAGCGCCTTGGGCTGGCCGAGCAGCTGCCCGGCCATGCCGGAGACCTGTTCGGGCGTGACCGAGCGGATCCGTTCGATGAGGTCGAGTGGGGGTTCGATCGGGATGCCGAAGATCTCGGCTCGGGCCAGGCGGTTCATCCGCGCGGCCGAGGATTCGAGTCCGAGCACCATCGAACCCGAGAGCTGGGAGACGATCTCGTCGAGTTCGGCGCGGCTCGGTGCGCGTTGGGCCAGCCGGTCCCATTCGGTGAGCGCGAGGTCGAGGACGGCCTGGCCGTTCTCGGGGCTGCAGCCGGCGTAGATCCCGAAGGTGCCCGCATCGGTGAATTGGCTGGCGGTGGCGTTGACGGCGTACGCGAGTCCGCGCTCCTCGCGGATGCTCTGGAACAGCCTCGACGACATCCCACCGCCGAGGAGGGTGAGGAGGACCGAGTAGACGAACCGGTCCGGGTGGCCCTCGGGCAGTCCTTGGCAGCCGAGCAGCATCCCCAGCTGCTCGGTGTCCTTGGACGTGTGCGAGCGCCCGGTGTGGAAGACGGGTTCGGTCCGCGCCGAGGCGGCCGCGTGCGGACGTCCGCCCGCCCCGATGATGCCGTTCCCGTCGAGGCTGCCCGCGTGCAGGCTCGTCGCCTCCGGGGCGACGGTGGTGGCAAAGGCCCCGGTCTCGGCCAGCGCGGCTTCGACCATGCCGATGACCTCTGCGTGGTCGGCGCCTCCCGCGGCGGCGATGATGAGCTGGCCCGGCACGTACGTCGACGCGTAGTGGTCGAGCAGGGTGTGGTGGCCGAGGACGCGGATCTGCTCCTTCGTCGCTCCGACCGGTCGGGCGAGCGGGTGATCGCCGAAGACGAGGGTGTCGAAGTCCTCGAAGAGCACGTCGCCGGGATCGTCGGCGGCCATCGCGAGCTCTTCGATGATGACGCCGCGTTCGCGTTCGAACTCACCGGGATCGAGGGTCGAGTCCGAGACCATGTCGAGCAGCAGCGCGGTGATCGCGGGCAGATCGGTGACGAGGCACCGCGAGTAGTAGCAGGTGAATTCCTTCGCCGTGATCGCGTTCGAGTCCCCGCCGGTGCGGTCGAAGGCTGCGGCGATGGTCAGGGCGTCCTTCGTCGAGGTGCCCTTGAAGAGCATGTGCTCGAGGAAGTGGGTGGAACCGGCGGTCGCGGCCGATTCGTCGCGCGAGCCGGCCGCGACCCAGATGCCGATGGTCTCGGAGGCGAGTCCCGGCATGTGCTCGGTGATGACGGTGAGACCACCGGGGAGGACGGACCGAGCGATCGGTGCGTCCTCCCCGGTGTGCGCTGAGCGGGAGATCAGTTCTCCGACTCCTCGCCCGATCCCTCGGCGCCCTCTGACTCGTCATCGCCGTCGACGACGGGAGCGAGCGAGAGCTTGCCGCGGTCGTCGATCTTCGTGATCTCGACCTGGACCTTCTGGCCGACGCTGACGACGTCCTCGACGTCCTCGACGCGCTTGCCGTCGTTGAGCTTGCGCAGCTCGGAGATGTGCAGGAGGCCGTCCTTGCCCGGGGTGAGCGAGACGAAGGCGCCGAAGCTCATCGTCTTGACCACGGTGCCGAGGTAGCGTTCGCCGACCTCGGGGACCTGCGGGTTGGCGATCGCGTTGATCATCGACCGGGCCGCCTCGGCGGAGGTGCCGTCGGTCGCGCCGATGAGCACGGTGCCGTCGTCCTCGATGCTGATGTCGGCGCCGGTGTCCTCCTGGATCTGGTTGATCATCTTGCCCTTGGGCCCGATGACCTCGCCGATCTTGTCGACCGGGATGGTCACCGAGATGATCCGCGGTGCCGTGGCCGCCATCTCACCCGGGGCGTCGATGGCCTCGGCCATGACGTCGAGGATGACCATGCGGGCCTCACGGGCCTGCTTGAGTGCGGCGGTGAGCACCGAGGAGGGCAGACCGTCGAGCTTCGTGTCGAGCTGGATCGCGGTGACGAAGTCACGGGTGCCGGCGACCTTGAAGTCCATGTCGCCGAAGGCGTCCTCGGCACCGAGGATGTCGGTCAGCGCCGCGTACGCGGTCTGCTCGCCCTGGTCGGTGGAGATGACGTCGGAGACGAGGCCCATGGCGATGCCGGCGACGGGGGCGCGCAGGGGCACACCGGCGGAGAGCATCGACAGGGTCGAGGCGCACACCGAGCCCATCGAGGTCGACCCGTTCGAGCCGAGGGCCTCGGAGACCTGACGGATCGCGTACGGGAACTCCTCGCGGCTGGGCAGCACGGGCACGAGCGCCCGCTCGGCCAGTGCCCCGTGGCCGATCTCGCGGCGCTTGGGGCTGCCCACACGGCCGGTCTCACCGGTCGAGTAGGGCGGGAAGTTGTAGTGGTGCATGTAGCGCTTGCTCGTCACCGGCGAGAGCGAGTCGATCTGCTGCTCGAGCTTGAGCATGTTCAACGTCGTGATGCCGAGGATCTGGGTCTCGCCGCGCTGGAACAGGGCGGAGCCGTGGACGCGCGGGATGACGTCGACCTCGGCCGAGAGCGGACGGATGTCCTTGAGTCCGCGTCCGTCGATGCGGATCTGCTCGGTGAGGATGCGCTTGCGCACGATCTGCTTCGTCAGGGCGTTGAGCGCCGAGGCGATCTCCTTCTCGCGACCCGCGAAGCGCTCGCCGAGCTTGTCGAAGAGCTCTGCGAGGAGCTCTTCGCCGGCGGCTTCGCGCTCCTGCTTGTCGGCGATCTGGAAGTTCTCGGTCTGCTTCGCCTCGGCGAGGTCCTTGACGGCTTCGAAGACGTCGTCCTGGTAGTCGCGGAAGACGGGGAACTCGACCGTCGGCTTCGCGGCGAGGTCGGCGAGCTCCTGCTGGGCGCGGCAGAGTTCGGCGATGAAGGGCTTCGCGGCTTCGAGGCCTTCGGCCACGACCTCCTCGGTGGGGGCCTTGGCGCCGGTGGCGACGAGGTCGAGGGCGTGGTCGGTGGCTTCGGCCTCGACCATCATGATGGCGACGTCGTCACCGACCATGCGACCGGCGACGACCATGTCGAAGACGGCGTCGGTCAGCTGCGAGTAGTTCGGGAACGCGACCCACTGGCCGTCGATGAGTGCGATGCGCACGCCGCCGATGGGGCCGGAGAACGGCAGACCGGAGAGCTGCGTCGACATCGAGGCCGCGTTGATGGCCAGGGCGTCGTAGAGGTGGTCGGGGTTGATCGACATCACGGTGACGACGACCTGGACCTCGTTGCGCAGGCCCTTGACGAAGGACGGGCGCAGCGGACGGTCGATGAGGCGGCAGGTGAGGATCGCGTCGGTCGAGGGGCGGCCTTCACGGCGGAAGAACGAGCCGGGGATGCGGCCGGCGGCGTACATGCGCTCTTCGACGTCGACGGTCAGGGGGAAGAAGTCGAAGCCCTCGCGGGGGTGCTTGCCGGCGGTCGTCGCCGACAGGAGCATGGTGTCGTCGTCGAGGAAGGCGACGGCGGAGCCGGCGGCCTGGTTGGCCAGGCGTCCGGTCTCGAAGCGGATGGTGTGCGAGCCGAAGCGACCGTTGTCGATCGTTGCGACCGTGGATTCAGGGGTGGTTCCCACGTAATCTCCTTGTTCGATGCCGGACGCGGCAACAGAGGGTCGCCGCCCCGGCGGGCAGTGTCTCAGACGCCATGGAACCGGGGCCGGTCATCGATCGGGGCCCACGGAACCTGTCCCGCACGGGGTTGACTCCGGAGGCCACTACCGAGGACCGAAACGTCCATGGGCGTCCGCCGGTCAGTCTACCGCAGGTGGCCTGCCCGAACGGTGAGCGCGCTCCCAGCCGCCGCACCGGCTGCCGGCCCAGCGGCCGTGCGCCCTCCCCCGCGCCCCGTGCCGTGCCGTGAATGCGACGAACGCCCCGCCGAGGTGGCGGGGCGTTCGTCAGGTCTGTGTCCGCTCAGCGAGGCTGAGCCGGCCGAGGAGTCCTCAGCCGAAGGACATCAGCGGCGCAGACCGAGGCGCTTGATGAGCGAACGGTAGCGCTCGATGTCGACCTGCTGGAGGTACTTGAGCAGACGACGGCGCTGACCGACGAGGAGCAGCAGGCCGCGACGCGAGTGGTGGTCGTGCTTGTGATCCTTGAAGTGTTCGGTGAGATCCGTGATCCGGCGGGTCAGCAGGGCAACCTGAACCTCGGGAGAACCGGTGTCGCCCTCGTGAGTTCCGTATTCCTTGATGATCTCCTGCTTCGTGGCAGTGTCGAGAGCCATGGAGTTCTCCTAACGTTTCGTTGCGCGGCGTCGGAACCTGTCAGTTCCGGCACTATGGGACCGCGGCCGGTGAAAACGGCAGAGATCAGCTTATCAGGTGTGGAGGACCTCGCGCACATCGGCGATGTCCTCGTGCATCTGCGCGATGAGGGCGTCGAGGCCTGTGAAGGCCACCTGACCGCGGATGCGGGCGACGAATTCGAGGACCATGTGCCGGTCGTAGACGTCGAACTCCCCGAACTCCTTGTCGAGCACGTACGCCTCGACGCGGCGGTCGCAGCCGTTGAAGGTGGGGTTCGTGCCCACGGAGATCGCGGCCGGGAAGGGATGGTCCTCACCGGAGAAGCTCGCCCAGCCCGCGTAGACGCCATCGGCGGGGATGAGGCCCTCACCGTCGGCGGAGAGGTTCGCCGTGGGGAAGCCGAGGTCGCGTCCGCGGGCGTCGCCGTGGACGACGGTGCCTTCGACCCGGTGGTAGCGGCCGAGCTGATCGGCCGCCTCGGCAACATCGCCTGCGATGATCTGGTCGCGGATCCGGGAGGAGGAGAACCTGCCCCCGCGTCCGACCTCGTCGATCGTCACGGTGGTGAAGCCGTAGACCTCGCCGAGGCGGCGCAGCGTGTCGATGGTGCCTGCGTTGTCATGGCCGAAGCGGACGTCGTCGCCGACGACGACGCACCGGCAGTCGAGGCCCTCGACGAAGTAGCGGGAGACGAACTCCTCCGGGGTCTGTGCGGCGAAGTCGAGGTCGTAGGGCTGGATGAAGAGGGCGTCGATGCCGGTCTCGGCGATGAGCTGCGACTTCTGCCGGACGCTCGTGATCATCTGCGTGGGCGTCTGCGGCTGGTGGATCGTGCGCGGGTGCGGGTCGAAGGTCATCGCGACCGAGCGCAGCCCGTTCGCCTTCGCCTCGGCGGCCACGGCCCGCAGCACGGTCTGGTGGCCACGGTGGACGCCGTCGAAGTTGCCGAGGGTGATGACGGTGCCGATGCCGTCTCTGGGGACCTCGTCCAGTCCGTGATAGATCTCCACTCGAGCCCTGCTCCTTCCGTGCACCGACTCAGAGTATCGCAGAGGTGTGGCGCGTGCGAACCGCGGCTCTCAGGCGAGGCCGATGGCGAAGGCGGTGCGGGATTTGAGGCTCCCGTCGCCGCGGATCTCCGCGACCGAGACTAGTTCCCCGTCGCCGACGACGGCGACCTCGGCACCCGATGCCAGCGCCTCTCCCCCGGACGTCCAGGGACCGGCGAGGGACTTGCCCTGCATGAGCGCCTTGGCCCCGGCGGCATCGACGGTCACGGTCGGCAGGAGGGCGGCGGCCGCCTCGGCGAGAGGAAGGAGCGGCGGGGTCGGTGAGTCGAGGTCGTCGGGGATCGTCACAGCCGCCCCGAGGTCGAAGGGCCCGACCCGGGTGCGGCGCAGTGCGGTGAGATGTCCATGGACGCCGAGGTCGGCGCCGAGGTCGCGGGCCAGTGCCCTGATGTATGTGCCCGAGGAGCAGTCGACGGCGACGTCGACGTCGATGTTTCCGGAACCGAGGTCGCGGCGGGTCTCAAGGATGTCGAAGCGGTCGATCTCGACCCGGCGGGGGTCGAGGACGACGTCCTCACCGGCGCGCACCCGGGCATAGGAGCGTTTGCCGTCGACCTTGATCGCCGAGACCGCGCTGGGCACCTGATCGATGGGACCGCGCAGGGCGGCAACGCCTGTCTCGATGTCGGCATCGGCGACCGCGGCGAGGACGGCAGGGTCGGCGATGAGGTCGGGTTCGGAGTCCGCATCGTCGGTCGGAGTGCCCGCGCCGAGGCGGATCGTCGCATCGTAGGTCTTCGAGACCCCGGTGATGTGGCCGAGCAGCTTCGTGCCGCGGCCGAGCCCGAGGACGAGGACGCCCGTGGCCATCGGGTCGAGGGTGCCGGCATGGCCGACCTTGCGGGTGCCGAACCACCGGCGGATGCGCGAGACCACGGCGTGGGAGGACAGCCCCTGCGGTTTGTCGCAGACGAGGATGCCCTGTGGGGAAGAGTCGTTCACCTGAGGCTCGGGTCGAGGATCAGTTGAACGAGGCGTGGACGTGGTCCATGTGGTTCTGCGTCGCCGAACCGCGGTCCTCCATCGACTTCCAGCCGCGGCCGGGCATCCAGATGCGCTGTTCGAAGATGACGTACTTGACGTTGAGCGCCTTCGCGTTCTTAATGAGGTACTCGGAGATGCGGTCGCCGGTCGACCCGGCGATCATGATGTCGACGGCCTCACCGGTGTAGTGGTCAGAGGTGCCCGAACCCGAACGGCGTCCGCCGTAGGTCTTGACCTCGGGGAACTTCGCGCACACGGCGCGGTAGCCGTTGACGGCGTTGGGCAGGAGGGTCGACTCGATCGAGGACGAGACCTTGCACGGGGGCGTCTCGACGCCCGACGGGGTGCTGCCGGAGCTCTTCGAGGACTTCTCGCTCGAGCCCTTGCTCGCCTTCGCGCTCGAGGACTCGGTCGGCTCGGGCTTCGGGGTCTTGACGTTGAGCGTCGTCTTCGACGTCTTGTTCTTGTACTTGGGATCCTTCTTGATGTCCTCGATGTACTTCTCGCCGGCCTCGTCGCGCTGCTTCTCGATCTCCTCCTGGCTCACACCGGTGGAGGCGGTCGATTCCTGCTGCGTCGTGCTCGCGGCCTCGGTCGTCACCTCGCCGGTCTGCGGCGGTCCCATGACGACGGTCGAACCGACGACGGCGGCCGTGGCGGCGGCCGGCACAGCGATCGCTGCGACGACGGGCCGCTGCTTGACCGTGGCGAGCACGGACGTGGCCGTCGAGGGGGCATCAGCCGAGTGCCGGCCCGTCGAGCGCTTGGCCGCGGGAGCGAGGTCCCGGAACAGCTGCTTGGCGAAACCGGGCTTTGGTGAGGAGTGCTTACCCAATGCAGAAATCCCTTAACAGAGTCGTAATCAGATCGTTACCCGAAAAAGTCTAGACCATCTCGGAAAGATAACAAAACTGTTACGCAGGATTTTTCTGCCCGCTGTGAGCACCCTCGAATTCCGCACCGGGCCCGGGGACCGCCTCGGCGGGGCGGACCGGTGAGGTCAGAGCACGCGTTATACGGCCCTGACCTCGACGGACGGCTCAGCCCTCGTCGGTCTCCGTCTCGGACCTCCGGTAGGGATCGGCGTCCCCGGCCGGCTTCGCATCCTTCTTGAGATCGGCGATGCGCGCGTCGTCGGCAGCGGCTCGGGCGAGGAGGTTGTCGAGGCGCAGGGCCTCCTCGGGGACGGCGTCGGCGATGAACTCGAGGCTCGGGGTCAACCGGATCGTCAGGCCCTTGCCCACCTCGGAGCGGATGAAGCCCTTCGCGGATTCGAGGGCCTTGCCCGTGGATTCGAGGTCGGCGCCGTCGCCGTAGACGGTGTAGAAGATCGTCGCGTGCTGGAGGTCGCCGGTGACGCGGACATCGGTGACGGTGACGAAGCCGAGCCGGGGATCCTTGAGCCTGCGTTCGATCGTGCTCGCGACGATGACCTTGATCTGATCGGCGATCTTGCGTGCGCGGGTTGCGTCTGCCATGTGCTGTCCTTTGTCCGTGCCGGTGGGGCACCGGCCTGTGCTGGAAAGAAGTCTACGGGTCCGACAGCGGCCGGTGCGTGAACGCACCGGCCGCCGTCTGTCATCGCCTCAGGACTCAGTCGCGAGGCTTCTCCTGCATCTCGAAGGTCTCGATGATGTCACCGACGCGCAGGTCGTTGAAGGTGCCGAGTCCGATACCGCACTCGTAGCCTTCCCGGACCTCGGTCGCATCGTCCTTGAACCGACGCAGCGATTCGACCTTGAGGTTGTCCCCGATGACCACACCGTCGCGGGTGACCCGCGCCGACGAGTTGCGGGTGATGACCCCGGAGCGGACGATCGAGCCGGCGATGTTGCCGAACTTCGAGGACCGGAAGACCTCGCGGATCTCCGCGGTGCCCGTCGAGACCTCTTCGAACTCGGGCTTGAGCATGCCCTTGAGCGAGTTCTCGATGTCGTCGATCGCCTGGTAGATGACCGAGTAGTAGCGCACGTCGACGCCTTCGCGGTCGGCCAGGTCGCGGGCCTTGGCCTCCGGCCGGACATTGAAGCCGATGACGATAGCGTTGTCGACGGTGGCGAGGTTGATGTCGTTCTCCGTGATCGCACCGACGCCGCGGTGGATGATCCGGAGGTCGACCTCGTCGCCGACGTCGATCTTGAGCAGCGAGTCCTCGAGCGCCTCGACGGCACCGGAGACATCGCCCTTGAGGATGAGGTTGAGCATGTCGACCTTGCCCTCGGCGAGTGCCTTGGTGAAGTCCTCGAGGCTGATCCGCTTGCGGCCACGGGCCTGGGCGGCGTTGCGCTCGATGGCGTCGCGCTTCTCCGCGATCTGACGGGCCGTGCGGTCGTCATCGGTGGAGATGAACGAGTCGCCGGCACGCGGGACGGAGGACAGGCCGAGCACCTGGACGGGACGCGAGGGTCCTGCCTCGGTGACGGCGTTGCCGTTCTCGTCGAACATCGCACGCACGCGTCCGAAGGCGGTGCCGCAGACGATCGCGTCACCGGCACGCAGGGTGCCGGACTCGACGAGGACGGTCGCGACGGCGCCGCGGCCCTTGTCGAGCTTCGCTTCGATCGCGATGCCGCGGGCGGCCTTGTTCGGGTTCGCCCGCAGGTCGAGTGCGGCATCCGTGGTGAGCAGGACCGACTCGAGGAGCTCGTCGATGCCCTCGCGCTTGAGCGCGGAGATCGGGACGAACATCGTGTCGCCGCCGTACTCCTCGGCCACGAGGTTGTACTCGGTGAGCTGCTGCATCACCTTGGCCGGGTTGGCGCCGTCCTTGTCGATCTTGTTCACGGCCACGACGATCGGCACATTGGCCGCCTGCGCGTGGTTGAGCGCTTCGATCGTCTGCGGCATCACACCGTCGTCGGCGGCGACCACGAGGATCGCGAGGTCCGTCGACTTCGCACCGCGGGCACGCATGGCGGTGAACGCCTCGTGACCCGGGGTGTCGAGGAAGGTGATCTGACGCTCGGCGCCCTCGTGCTCGACGGCGACCTGGTAGGCGCCGATGTGCTGGGTGATGCCGCCGGCCTCACGGGCGACGACGTTGGCCGAGCGGATCGCGTCGAGCAGCTTCGTCTTACCGTGGTCGACGTGACCCATGACGGTGACGACCGGCGGGCGGGCGACGAGATCGTCGTCGTCCTCCTCGGCGGCTTCGGCGTCGAGGTCGATGTCGAAGGTCTCGAGCAGTTCGCGGTCCTCGTCCTCGGGAGAGACGATCTCGATCTTGTAGCCGAGCTCCTCACCGAGCACCTGGAAGGTGTCCTCGTCGAGCGACTGGGTGATCGTCGCCATCTCGCCGAGGTGGAAGAGCACCGTGACGAGGTTCGTCGGGTCGGTGTTGATCTTCTCGGCGAAGTCGGCCAGCGACGAGCCGCGGCGCAGACGCAGCGGAGTCTCGCCGTCACCGCGCGGAACGGTGACGCCGCCGATCGACGGTTCCTGCATCTGCTCGAGCTCGGCGCGCTTGGCCCGCTTCGACTTCCGACCCTTCTGCCGGGGTCCGCCGCCGCGACCGAACGCACCCTGGGTGCTGCCGCGACCGCGACCGGAACCGCGACCGCCGCCGCCGGGGCCTCCGCCCGGTCCGCGACGACCTGCCGGGGCGTTGCCGGGAGCGCCCGCAGGGCCTCCCCCGGGTCCACCGGCCGGAGCGTTGCCGCGACCGCCGCCGCGTCCCCTGCCGGGGGCGGGCTTGTTCAGCGCGGAGTTCTTCATCATCGACGGGTTCGGACGCGGGGCGCCCGGACGCGGTCCGGCAGCGCCGGCCTCACCGGCGGGACGCGGAGGACGCTGACCCGGCTTGGGCATGCCCTGCGAGTTCGCGAACGGGTTGTTGCCGGGGCGGGCACCGCCCTGGCCACCCTGACGGCTGCCGGGCTTCGGGGCGCCTGAGCGTCCGCCGGGCTTCGGCATGCCCTGGGAGGCGGCGAAGGGGTTGTTGCCGGGACGCGCTGCCGCGCCGCCGGAGCGACCGCCGGGCTTCGGGGCACCGGGCTTGGCGGCACCCGGCTTGGGTGCGCCGGCCGGCTTCGGAGCCGCGGGACGTGCGGGCGCCTCGTCGGCGGCCGGTGCCGGTGCGGCTTCGGGTGCGGGCTTCGCGGCAGGCTTGGGAGCCGACTTCGCGGCGGGCTTCGCCGGGGTCTCGGCCTTCGCCGCCGGCTTGGCTCCGGGCTTGGCCGCTGGGGCGCTGGGCTTGGCCGCGGACTTCTGGCCGGGCTTGGCGGCCGGCTTCTTGGCGGTCTCGCCGCCGGCCTTGCCTGAGGCAGGCGCGGAATCGGCGAATGCCTCCTTCACCCGTCGCACGACGGGGGCTTCGAGAGTCGAGGAGGCGGACGAAACGAATTCGCCCATGTCCTTGAGTTTCTCGAGGACGATCTTGCTGGTTGTGCCGAGCTCTTTCGCGAGCTCATGGACACGGGGCTTTGCCACAGTTCTCCTGTCCGGGTTCCTTCCCGGTCAGGAAAGAACCTCATCAATGAAGAGCAGGTCTCATTACACTGCTCTCTCGAATTCCGGTGAGGGTGTCATCGCACGACACTCACTACTTGTCATCCATTCTTGGCTACCCGTTCAGTCTGGGTTCGGTGTCCGGCTCCGGGAGATCCGAAGCGGTGATCTTCGTTCGAAACGCTCGAGCGAAGGGAGCAGATGTCCGTGCCTTCTCCAGGCACTTCGCATCCGGGTGCATCCAGGCTCCCCGTCCCGGCAGTGTCGCTGACACGTCGTGGACGATGGCCGGCTGCTCGTCGGGGCGATACACGAAGCGTGTGAGTTCGTCCCGATCCGCTGTCTGCCTGCAGGCGATGCACGTCCGTTGAGGTGCACCGCCAGCATTCACAGTCAACAATTCTACAGCACTTCTATTCCGCCCGGCGCCACCGACCGACGTGGTCGGGATCACGCGATGGCGCTCAGGCGCCTTGTCAGCGACCTGCCGCCGCACCTCAGTCCTCGGCGACGATGTCGATCTTCCAGCCGGTGAGCTTCGCGGCCAAGCGGGCGTTCTGCCCTTCCTTGCCGATCGCCAGCGAGAGCTGGTCGCGCGGCACGACGGCCCGGGACTCCTGGTTCGCGGCATCGAGGATGTCGACGCGGGTCGCCTTCGCCGGGGACAGCGCGTGGGCGACGAACTTCGCCGGGTCGTCGCTGTAGTCGACGATGTCGATCTTCTCCTGACCGAGTTCGTTCATCACCGCGCGCACCCGGGAGCCGAGTTCGCCGATGCACGAGCCCTTCGCGTTGACCCCCGGCTTCGTCGCCCGCACGGCGAGCTTCGTCCGGTGGCCTGCCTCACGGGCGAGCGAGACGATTTCGACGGTGCCGTCGGCGATCTCGGGGGCTTCGTGGGCGAAGAGCCGACGTACGAGGTTGGGGTGGGTGCGGGAGACCGTCACCGAGGTGCCCTTGGGTCCCTTGTGGACGTCGGCGATGTAGACGCGCAGTCGGGTCCCGTGCTTGTACTCCTCGCCGGGGACCTGCTCGTGCGGGGGCAGGACGGCTTCGACCTCGCCGAGGTCGACCTGAACCATCTGCGGATCTCGGCCCTGCTGGATGATGCCGGAGACGATCTCACCCTCACGGCCTTTGAAGGACCCGAGCAGGGTCTCGTCCTCGACGTCGCGCAGCCGCTGGTGGATGACCTGGCGCGCGGTCTGCGCGGCGATGCGGCCGAAACCGGTGGGGGTGTCGTCGAATTCGCCGATCGGGTTGTCGTCGTTGTCGAACTCGACGGCCCAGATGCGGACCTCGCCGCTGGACTTGTCGAGTTCGGCCCGGGCATCGGGCCACGCCCCCTCGGTCTTCTGGTAGGCAAGGAACAGTGCCTGCTCGATGAGTTCGATCAGAGTGTCGAACGGGATCTCGCGCTCACGTTCGATGACGCGCAGAACATCGAGGTCGATATCCATGGCCCTTATCCTCTCCGGCCCCTGGGTGCGCAGGCGTGCTGTCGTGCCCCGGGAGCATTGAATTGTCGGTGTTCACTTATGCAGGCAGAACAGTCTATCGCAGTCGGCCTCACCGGAACTTCAGCTCCACCTGAGCCTTGACGATGTCGTCAAGACCCACGGTCCGCTTCTCCTTCCGAGCCGGATCCGTGCCGGTGATCGCCTCCTCGCCGACCTCCTCGAGATCGAGCTTGAAGGTCTCCTTCTTCGTGCTCACGTCGAGGCGGCGTCCCAGGACCCGCCGGAAGTGCCGCGGGCATTCGAGCCTGCGGGTCGCCCCGGGGCTCGTCACCTCGAGCTGGTAGGGCTTGTCGCGGAAGATCTCGACGGTCTCCAGGGTGTCGCCGACGATCCGCGTCGATTCCGCGATCTTGTCCATCGACATCGGCTCCGCACTCGACTCGTCGAGGTCGACGACGACGGTGAGCGTGCGCCGCTGTCCTGCTGCCACCGCCTTGACGGTCTCGAGGTGGAATCCGGCCGCTGCCAGGGGTTCGCGCAGCAGTCCCTCGATCCGTGCGACGTCCTCGTCCATGCTCTCTCCGATCCTCTCCTCGGTTCCGGTTCCCGTCCCGATCGACGGCCTGATCGCCTGGTGCCCCGGGCACCCTGGCAACCGTCCCGTCACCGGTTCATCCCACCCTATGCGAGACCCCGGGCAGATGCCCGGCATCGGCTACGATTGGCCTATGCGTTTTCCCGTCAGTCGTCGTTCCGTCCTCATCGTCGGCGCGGCAGGGGCGGGACTCGGCCTCCTCTCCGGGTGCGGACTGCGCCTCGACACTCCCCCGGACGTTCCTCGGCTCGACGCCAGTGAGGCGTTGCGCAACCGCATCGCCCGCATCCTCGCCCAGACCACCGTGTCCGACGGCGATCCCGACACCGCCGGGGAGGACCTCCAGGCGTTCCGGGCGGCGATCGGTCCCGAATGGGCCCCGCCGACTGAGCTTGCCACAGAGGCTCCCCCGACTGAGCAGCCCCGGACCTTCATCGATGCCGCCGAGGCGGTCTCGAGTGCCGTCTTCGACGTCGTCGCCGATCTCGGATCGGGTCTCATCCCCGTCCTGACCGATGTCGCGACCGGGTGCGCGCTCACCGCGGGCACCGTGCGCAGCCAGATCCGTGACGGCGCGGACTCCCGTATCCGCGCCGCCTTCGTCGACGCCGACGACGATGCGACTGCCCCTCCCACCGAGGCGGCCGATGGGTCCGAGGAGTCCGCGAGCCCTCCGGCAGGGGCGAAGGAGTGGAACACGATCCTCGATCAGGCGCGTGCGGCCGCGTACGGCTATGAGCGTCTCGCGGTGCGCTTCGACCGGAAGAGCCGGGAGCGTCAGAGCGCCGTCGCCCGGCTCGAATCGCTGGGTTCGCTGGCCGGTCAGATGCTCGAGTACCTCGGCGAGAAGGCCGCGAACCCGGATGCTCCGGCCTGGACGCTCGATCCCACCCCGACGGATGCGCGCTCGGCAGGCCAGCTCGCGCTCAACCTCGAAGACGCCGTGACCGCCGCACTGCTGCCGTGGCTGCGCACCGAACCGCGCGCGGCCCTGCGGCTGTGGGAGTCGGCCAGGGCGCGTGAGGTCTTCGCCGCCCCCCAGCCCCTGCGGTACACGTACGCCGACGGCCCGCAGACCGCGGGCCTGCAGACCGCTGGAGCACAGTCCGCGGGAGCCGGGACGTGAAGGTTCCGCCCGTCCTCTACCGGTCGACGCGGGACATCATCGGCACCGGACGCACCGATGCGTGGGTCTCGGCGCTCGACTTCATGGCCAATGAGCTCTGCGACCGCTGGAACCTCCGCTTCGACGAGGTGCCCGGTTCCCCGTGGGCGGGCTGCGAGAGCCTCGTCATCCCCGTCCTCACCCAGGAGAACTACCAGGGGGTGCTGCGGTTCGCGGCCCCCACCTCGGCGCATACGGCCGCCCATTCCCAGGCGCTGCGCGCGCTGAAGATGTGGAACGGGCACGGGGCGGTGCGGGTGATCAGGGACGATCGCAGCTTCCGGGTGACGCTGCAGGAGCGGCTGCGGACGAAGGCGAACCTCTCCGTGCTGCCGCTGCCCGATGTGCCCCCTGTCTGGGGTGCGCTGCAGAAGTCGCTCGAGATCCCCGCGGGCCCGGACTTCATGCGTGTCCAGGACATGGCCACCGGGTGGCTGTCGACCTTCGAGGCGGACACGGCGCTGCTCAGCGGCTGGTCGGAGACGGGGCGCGAGGACGGGCACGTGCTCTCGTACGCCCGGACATGGATGCGCACGCTCGCGGCCTCGGAGGAGAACTGGCTCATCCACGCCGACCTCCACTACTACAACATCCTCGCCGGCAACCCCGACGCCTCGGGGGTGGCGACATGGAAGGCGATCGACCCGCAGCCGCTGTCGGGACCGACCGCGTACACGATCGCGCCCGTGCTGTGGAACCGCCTCGGCGAGATCCCCGCGCGCATCCCCCGTGATCAGGCGGCCTGGCTGCGGGGCTTCGCCGCCGATCTCGCCGTCCATGCCGGCATCGACCCGCAGTACGGGATCGGTGCTGCGGTCGCCCGTGAGGTGACGAACATGTTCTGGTATCTGCGCTCGGCCCGCGGCGGCTCTCCCGAGTCGCTCGCCGATGCGGCGCGCTCGCTGTGGGTCGCCCGCGCCCTCTCCGGCGCCGACGTCGCAGGCGTCGACGCACACGCCCTCAAAGCCATCGGCTGACGCGTCCCGCGCCTGCTCCCAGGTGCCCGTGTCCACCCCCTGGCGCGCCCTCAGAGGAGGTGCGCCGCCTCACCGGATAAGGTCGGTCACGACGTCGTAGCCGAGCTTGAGCACCATCGCCGAGACGACGACGATGAAGACGATGCGGACGAACCCTGAGCCCTTCGCGATCGCCGTGCGCGCCCCGATGATCCCGCCGGTGACGTTGCCGGCGGCGACGACGAGGCCGAGCAGCCACACGACCTGGCCGTCGGGGACGAAGTAGACGAGCGCACCGAAGTTCGTCGCCCAGTTGACGACCTTCGCCGTCGCCGAGGCCTGGAGGAAGGAGAAGCCGATGATCGAGACGAACGCGATGACGAGGAACGATCCGGTGCCGGGCCCGAGCACCCCGTCGTAGATCCCGATGATGAGCCCGATGAGCCACGACAGCGCGTGGTGGCGCTTCGAGGTCTCCCCGAACCGGAGGCTGGCATCGGCGCCGAGGCTGGGGTTGAGCAGGGTGAAGAGTCCGACGGCGATGAGGGCCGCGAGGATGATCGGGGTGAACAGTTCACTCGGCACGAGGGTGGCGAGCTTCGCCCCGAGGACGGCGCCGAGGAACGCGGTCGCCGCCGCGGGGATCGTCGCCGACCGGTCCGGGGTGACCCGTCTGAGGTAGGTCACCGCCGAGGCGGTCGTGCCGGCGATCGACCCGACCTTGTTCGTCGCGACCGCCTGCACCGGGGTCATCCCCGGCACGAGGAGGAGCGCCGGCAGCTGGATGAGTCCCCCACCGCCGACGACCGCGTCGATCCACCCCGCCAGTGCCCCTGCGGCGAGCAGCCACAGGAGCATGACGAGGGTGACGTCGATGCCTCCGGTGAGGGCCTCGCTCATCGCCTGCGGGTCAGGCCCGGGGTGCGGAGTCCGCCTCGGCGGTCTCGGCGGCGGCCTCGGCATCGTCGATCGCGGCTTCGATCGCGTCCTCGGTCACCGCGGCGTCGCCCGCCGCGGCCGCCCGGGCGTATGCGGCACGGATGTCGGCCACGGTCGTGGGGACCACCTCGGCGAGGGGAAGCTCACGCTTCTCATCGGCGAACCGGTTGCGGAGTTCGACGACGCCGTCGGCCAGGCCGCGGCCGACGACGATGACGGTGGGGATGCCGATGAGCTCGGCGTCGGCGAACTTGAATCCGGGCGAGACCTTCGTGCGGT
This sequence comes from Brevibacterium metallidurans, assembly GCF_037101285.1. Lineage (NCBI taxonomy): Bacteria > Bacillati > Actinomycetota > Actinomycetes > Micrococcales > Brevibacteriaceae > Brevibacterium > Brevibacterium metallidurans. The sequence continues at coordinate 2,977 of NZ_BAAAAF010000013.1, read as the reverse complement.
CGTCGAGGAGGACGCTCACGCCCTCGGATTCGAGGTCGGCGGTGAGCTGCTCGGCCGCCTCGGCGATGTCCTCGCCCTTGCCGGCGGCGATGATGTGGACGTCGGCGGGGGCGAGATGCTGGGGCCAGAGGAGGCCGGCGTCGGTGTGGTACTCCTCGGCGATGCAGGCCATGACCCGGGTGACGCCGAGGCCGTAGGAGCCCATGGTCACGGTCGTCGCCTTGCCGTTCTGGTCGAGGACGGTGAGGTCGAGGGCTTCGGCGTAGCGGCGGCCGAGCTTGAAGATCTGGCCGATCTCGACGCCGCGGGCGAGTTCGAGGGGACCCGAACCGTCCGGGGCGGGGTCGCCGATGACGACCTCGGCGGCTTCGATCGTGCCGTCGGCGACGAAGTCACGGCCGGCGACGAGGTCGAAGACGTGCTTGCCGTGCTCGTTGGCTCCTGTGATCCAGCGGGTGCCGTCGACGACGCGGGGGTCGAGGAAGTAGCGCAGCTTCGTGGCGCTCTCGGCTCCGAGGACCGGGTTGTCGAGGTCGAGGCCGGGGCCGATGTAGCCCTTGACGAGTTCGGGGTGCATCGCGAGGTCCTCGGCGGTGGCGGCTTCGAGGTCGACCTCGCCGTTCGAGAGCATGCCGGTCCCGGCGGCCCGGTCGAGGTCGACTTCGCGGTCGCCGGGCAGGCCGATGACGATGACCTCGCGGGTGCCGTCGGGATGGGTGAGGGCGCAGACGACGTTCTTCAGCGTGTCCGCGGCCGTCCACTCGCGGTCGGCGCGGGGGTGGTTCGTGTTCGCGGCGGCGACGAGGGTCTCGATCGTCGGCGTGTCCGGGGTGTCCTCGACGTGGGCGGCAGGGGTGCCCTCGTACGGGATCGCCGCGGGCACGATCGAGGTGACGGCTTCGACGTTCGCGGCGTAGCCGCCGGGCGAGCGGACGAACGTGTCCTCGCCGACCTCGGAGGGGTAGATGAACTCCTCGGTGCCCGAGCCGCCCATCGCACCCGGGGTCGCCTTGACCGGCAGGCAGGGCAGGCCGAGGCGGGCGAAGGCGCGCAGGTAGGCCACGCGCATCGCCTCGTACGCGGCATCGAGGCCGGCGTCGTCGATGTCGAAGGAGTACGCGTCCTTCATGATGAACTCGCGTCCGCGCAGCAGGCCTGCGCGGGGGCGCGCCTCGTCGCGGTACTTCGTCTGGATCTGGTAGATCGACAGCGGCAGGTCCTTGTACGAGGAGTAGAGGTCCTTGACCAGGAGGGTGAAGAACTCCTCGTGCGTGGGCGCGAGGATGTAGTCGTTCTTCTTCCGGTCCTGGAGGCTGAAGAGGTCGGGGCCGAAGGCCTCCCAGCGGCCGGACTGCTTGTACACCTCGGCGGGCAGCAGCGACGGGAAGTGGACCTCCTGGGATCCGGCGCGGGCCATCTCCTCGCGCACGATCGCCTCGATGCGGCGGAGCACGGCGAGCCCGAGCGGCAGCCACGTGTAGATGCCCGGGGCGGCCCTGCGGATGTAGCCCGCCCTGTGCAGCAGCTTGTGGCTGGCGACCTCGGCACCGACCGGGTCTTCCTTCTGTGTCCGCACGAACAGCGACGACATGCGCATGGCCATGGGTGTGTCTCCTTGGGCTGGGGGTATCAGTCGAAGACTATCCGCACGCGTGCGCGCGCGTCCATTCGCCAGCGCGGGGTTCGTTTCTCCCCCGCTCAGCCGGGCAACTAGACTGGTCAGCGCTGTCGATTCCGTTGACCCGATCGTGAAGAGCATGCCTGACACCACCCAGCTTTCGCAGTTTCCGCGGCCCTCGGTCGCCGTCGACACTGCCGTCCTCTGCCCGGTTCCCGACCGTGGTCTCCATGTGCTGCTCACCCTCGCCCGCGACGGGCACTGGCAGCTGCCCGGGTCGATCCTGCGTCCGCAGGAGCGTCTCGCCGAGGCGGTCGCACGGTGCCTGCGCGAGAAGGCCCACCTCCTCGACCGCTCCCCCGTCCAGCTCCACGTCTTCGACCAGCCCGACCGCGACGACCGCGGCTGGGTGATCTCGGTCGCCCACCTCGATGTGCTCTCGGCCACCGATGTCGGCCTCGCCGAGGCGGACGGCGGTGACGATGGCGAGCGCGGTGCCGAGGGCGGCGAGTCCGGTCTCGCCCGCAAGCTCGTGCCCGTCCATGCCGTCCACGAGCTCAGCGAGGAGCATCAGGAGATCGTCCGCGTCGCCGTGCACCGGCTCCGGGCGCTGCACGAGCGCACCCCCGACCCGTTCGGGCTGCTGCCGGCGGAGTTCTCGCTGCGCCAGCTGCGCGCCCTGCATGAGGTCGTCGCCGGGGAGGAGCTGCAGGCGGACACGTTCCGGCGCACGATGCTGCCCCTGCTCGACGCCACCGGGCGGGCGGTCACGCAGGGACGTGGGCGTCCCGCGCAGACCTTCACCCGCCGTTCGGAGATCGCGCTGCGCCAGGACGCCCGGGGCGGTCTCGATGGAGAGTGAGCCCAGGGCATGACGATGGAGATCGATCGCAGTCCGGGACGCACCGTGCGCATCGATGTGTGGCTGTGGACGGTGCGGATGTTCAAGACCCGCAGCATGGCCACGCAGGCCTGCCGCGGCGGTCATGTCCAGGTCGACGGTCAGCGGGTCAAGGCCGCGCAGAAGGTGATGATCGGCCAGGAGGTGCGGGTGCGCAAGTCAGGCGCGGAGTTCGTCTGGAAGATCACGGGCATCCTCCCGACGAGGCCGGGGGCCCAGATCGCCGTGGGCGCGTACGAGGATCTCACTCCGGCGCCCGATCCGGCGCTGCGCGGCTTCGTCCCCAAACGCGACAAGGGCCTCGGGCGGCCGACGAAGAAGGATCGCCGCGAACTCGACAAGCTGCGCGGCCGCCGGCCCGAACTCTGATCTCAGCAACCCTCCGGGCGCAACGCAACCTTCAGGGCGGTGCCCCGTCTCTTCGAGCAACCCTCCGGGCGCTCGGCAACCCTGCGCCG
>NZ_BAAAAF010000012.1:0-99411 GCF_037101285.1 Brevibacterium metallidurans | reverse complement strand
AACGGCCGACTCGAACACCTCCGCGGCTCCGCCCTCGGCTTCCGCAACCTCACCCACTACATCGCCCGATCTCTACTCGAGGCCGGCGGATTCAGACCCCGACTACACCCTCAACTGCGATGAGCCACGAAAGACCCTCGACACAGTCGATTGAGACGTCCCCGCGGCCAAGGCCACATCTTTGGAATTCGCCATATGAACACCTTACCCAAGCATACGCAACCGCACTTTGGCCATGGATGAAACCCGCGCGATGTGAATTGATGCTATCCGCCTGCCGATGCCCTAATCAGCCCAACGACACCGCCATTTCATTGCAAATGGCACTCACATCTCTTCGTGCGTCAGGGGATCCCGGTCCTTCATCCGACCGCGCTCGAGCCCGGAGATCGCAGCCACCTCGGCGGGGGTGAGGGCGAAGTCGAAGACGGCGGCGTTAAGGCGCTGGCGTTCGGGGTTCGCCGACTTCGGGATCGGGATGGAACCGACTTCGATATGCCAGCGCAGGACCACCTGGGCGGGGGTGACATCGTGGGCGGCGGCCGCCTCGGCGATGGGGGCTTCGTCGAACAGCCCCTGGTCACGGTAGAGCGGGGACCAGCTCTCGGTCTGCACACCGATGGAGCGGTGGAAGGCGACGAGCTCGGTCTGCGGGAAATACGGGTGGAGCTCGACCTGGTTGACGGCCGGGGTGACGCCGGTCTTCTCGACGAGCTCGGTGAGCATCTCCGCGGTGAAGTTCGAGACGCCGATGGACTTCACCAGCCCACGTCTGCGCAGTTCGATGAGGCCTTCCCAGGTCTCGACGTACTTGCCGACGCTGGGGTTGGGCCAGTGGATGAGGTGGAGGTCGAGGTAGTCGAGGCCGAGCCGGGCCAGCGATTCCTCGGTGCTGGCGATGGCCTCGTCGAAACCGTGGTGGCGGCCGGGGATCTTGCTCGTGATGAAGAGGTCGCCGCGATCGATGGGGCTCTCGGCGATGGCGCGACCGACCTCGCGTTCATTCTCGTAGTTGACCGCGGTGTCGAGCAGTCGGTAACCGCTTTCGATGCCGGCGCCGATCGCTTCGACCCCGTCATCGCCGGTCATCGCGTAGGTGCCGAGGCCGATCTCGGGGATCGCGCGGCCGTCATTGAGATCGAGCGTGGGAATCTCAGTCATGCCTCCACCCTAGGCCCGCCGAGGCGGCCGCGGCCAGGGGCGGAATCGCTCAGTCGCCTGCCAAATCGTCTGCGACCATCCGCGCGAGCCTGACCGGCGCGGTGCTGCGGTACGAATCGGCGAGGAGTTCGCGGATCTCCCCGGCATCCAGGTCGGCAAGCTCGACGCCGATCCACCCTGTCGGGCCGAGGTACATGGGAACGAACGTGTTCGACCGTTCGAGCATCACCTCGGCGTCCATCGGCTCGAGGAGGACGAGCATCGCATGCGGATGCTGCTCCAGCTCCCCGGTGACGTGCTTCTCCGCGGCTCCGAAATACGCGAAGATCTTCTTCGTGAAGAACGTCGGCCGCCCGTGGGAGACCTTCTCCTGCGCCTCGGGAAAGCTCAACGCGATCTCCCGGAACTGCTTCAGCACCGGATCGTCGGGATCGAACATCAGCTGGTGTGCCATGTGCCCACGATACGTCCCCTCGCCGAGGCGGCCCCTGGCATCCGTCGAGACTGACCCCCGCATCGCCCGCGATTGACTCAGGCGAACAGTGACCAAAGCAACCGTCGTTCCTCGTCAGCGCGACGCTGCCCTCGGATAGGGTCGAAGCCATGACAGGAAAGCCCAGGACGAAGCTCAGGGACCGGTGGGTTCCGCGGACGATTCGCCGGCTCACGGTCCTGCAGCGGATCTCTGCGTTGTCGCTGCTCGGCCTGGGCATCGCGCTGCTGCTCACCGGCGTGCGATACATATGGGCGCTGTCGGAATGGGCGATCGCGCGCAGCCGCGGTCCAGAGGAAGCCTGCGAGGGTCTGTACTCGATGGGCCGAGTCGAAGAGATCGCGATCATCAACCGGGCGCCGTCGGGTTACATCTGTGAGGCGACCTTCGCCGACGGGTCGATCGGCACTCAGGACTTCACTCAAAGCGCGCCTGAACTTCTGTTCTGGAGCGTGGCCTTCGCCGTGATCAGCGTCGTCACCCTCATCGGCGTCCTCATCGCCGTGATCGTCAGAGCGCTGTTCCGCGTTCTCCTGTCCACAACCTCCCGCCGCCCTGCCCTGTGGGGTGTCGCCCTGGTCACCGCCGCAAGTCTACTGATTCCCTGGATCTACCTCTTCCTCTATGTTCAGTGGCAGGCAGGAGAGAGATCGATGAGCGGAATGGTCTGTCCGACCAGTGTCAACGGCCTTGAGGTCTATACCTTCTCCATCTCGCCCGCGCTCCTGCCCCCGCACCTCACGTGCACAGGACACACCTCTGATGGTGCCGAGTTCTCAACCACCAACTACGGCATCCCCTTCGGCCTCTTCATCATCGTCATCGTGCTGTTTGTCGCGGGCCTCGGCCTGATCGTCACCTCACGTTTCCTCCCGAAGCGCGGTGATCTCTCCGACACGTCACGAGTGCCTCAGCCGCTCGAGCACTGAGGTCCGGAACAGCGTCGGTGCCGCCCCGGCAACGGGGCGTGAAATCATCGTGGCGCATGCATGAACTCCGGCCACTTGTGTAGACAAGTGTGGATGCGGCCTGCTCAACTGGACTCATATGAGCGACGACACCCGTACCGCGCCCGCATCGGGCGCCCTGACCGAGCCGACCTCCGTCGCAGCCCAGGCGGCCGACACCCTGTCGGCACCCGCCGGAACACAGCCAGCTCCTGCCGACCGACCGCGGCCCACGACGCCACAGACGGCCGACGCCCTCGTCTGGCTCGGCGGCGAGAGCTTCGAACGGCAGACCATCGCGGTACCGACGTTGGGCGTGGGTGAGAGCCTCATTCGCCTGACCACGGCCACCGTGTGCGGATCCGATCGCCACACCGTTGCCGGACACCGGCCCGGCGCGTATCCCTCGGTGCTCGGCCACGAGGGCGTCGGCCGCGTCGCCGCCACTCAGGCCGGTCTCACGGTCGGTGACCGCGTCGTCTTCGCCGTCACCTCGGTGTGCGGGACCTGCGTCAACTGCCGGCGCGGGCTGAGCGCGAAATGCGCGCAGGTCGCCAAGGTCGGCCACGAATCGACGGCCTCGGGCTGGCCCTTGTCCGGCACGTACGCCTCCTACATCGTCCTCCCCCGCGGCGTCGCCGTCGCCGTCGTCCCGGACTCGGTGCCCGACGCGGTGGCCGCGACCGCCGGCTGTGCGGTCGCCACCGTCATGGCCGTCCTTGACGCCGCCGGCGACCTCACCGACCGTCGCGTGTTCGTCAACGGGCTCGGCATGCTCGGACTCACCGCGGTCGCGGCCGCGAAGTCCCGGGGCGCTGCCGAGGTCATCGCCTTCGATCCTGCCCCTGACCGGGGGCGTCTCGCCGAGGCGGCCGGAGCCGACACGATCGTCACCGCGGATCTCCCCGGCGACGTCGATGTCGCCATCGAACTCTCCGGCGCCGAGGCGGGTGTGCGCGCCTGCCTCGACTCGCTCGGCATCGGGGGCACCGCGGTCCTCGCCGGCAGCGTCTCCCCCGGCCCGCAGGTGGCCATCGACCCCGAGCACATCGTCCGCGGCTGGCGCACGATCACCGGCGTCCACAACTACGAACCGCATCACCTCGTACAGGCCGTGGACTTCCTCGCCGGGGACGGTGCGGACATGCCATGGGAGGACATCCTCGGCGGGCCCATCGGACTCGATGACCTGCCCGCAGAGTTCGCACACCCCTCCCCGGGGCTGCGCACCGTCGTCGACCTGAGCTGAGTCACGCCCTCGCGGTGTCGAGGTCCTGCCGCAGTGCCCGGGCGGCGGCCCCGATGTCGCTCGCCGAGGTGATGAACCGGAACCCCTGCTCCTCCCGGAGTTTGGCTTCCGCACCGTCGGCGCAGTGGATGCCGGGCACGATGCCGGCGGCATCGGCGGCCGAACGGATGCGCAGGAGCGCCTCGGCGTGGGCGTCATTGGGCCGGCCGGGCACCGCACCGACGGCGAACGCGAGGTCCGCGGGTCCGACGTAGATCCCGTCGACGCCGGGCACCGTGCAGATCTCCTCGACGGAGGCGAGCGCCTCGGCGGTCTCGATCATGACGAAGAGCAGGGGACGCTCGGCCCGGGAGTCGCGGACGCTGCCGGTGAGGATGTCCGCGGTCGCACCCCATGACCGGTTGCCGCCGCGGCTCGGGTAGTCGAGCGCCCGGACGGCCGCCTCGGCGTCGGCGACCGAATCGATGAGGGGGACGATGACGGCTTCGATGCCGGCGTCGGCGAGCATCCCGATCTCTGTGAACCGGTTGGCCGCGACTCGGGCGGTGACGAGCGCCGGCCCGTGGGCGCGGATCGCGTCGGAGAGGCGGACGATGTCGGTGGCGCGGATGTAGCCGTGCTGCATGTCCAGGCACACGTAGTCGAAGCCGGTCGCCGCGCCGATCGTCGCGAGCTCCGCGCTCGTCGACATCATCCACAGTCCGTTGTAGATGGCTCCGTCGCAGAGCCGGGCGCGATGGGTCTCGAAGGCTGCAGTCATAGAGGCATCGAAGCACATGAGCGGCCTGCGAGTCGGCACCGTCCACGAATCCGGCGAGTCGGCATCATCGGGCGCCGTTGCCGTGCGCGCCGAGCGCGAGCCGGGCAATGTCCCGCAGCACCGCGAGCTCCTCGCTGTCGACGAGCAGCGACCTCAGCTCCGTCGCGGCCTTCGTCACCGGACCCCGGTAGGCGCCTGCGACATTGTCCGGCTCCCTCGTCAGCGGGTAGGACACGCAGAGCGCGAAGACCGTGGCCCCGACCGTGAAGGCCACACTCGCCGAAGCGGTCCCCTGCACCCGTGCCTGCTTCGTCGCGTAGAACTCCGCCGGGTTCCCCGGCCCGCACAGGGCCAGTGCCGCGGACCCGCCGTCGACGAGCGGGAGGATCGTGCCCACCCCGCGGGTGACCCGCAGTTCGTGGTCGGCTTCGACGTTGCGCACGCACACCCGGTCTTCGCCGACGCGGATCCACAGCTGCACGGATTCGCTCGTGAGCGTGCGCAGGTGCTCGAGCACGGAGTTCGTCGTCGCGATGCTGCGCCGACCGGGGAAGGGCCCCAGACGCAGCACCCCTGAGGAGTCCCGGACGATGAACCGGTGGGCGCGCAGGTCGGCGAGGAGCCGGTAGGTCGTCGACTTCGAGTACCCGAGTCGGCGGCACACCTCGGCGGCGGTCAGCGGCGAATCCCGGAGCGCGGTGAGGATCGCGGCACTGCGGTCGATGACCCCGACCTCCTGCTCGCGGCGTTCCATTCCGGCCTCGCCTGCGGTTTCGCCGGCGGCTGCAGGGGTGCCTGCCACAGCGGACGGGTCGTCTGCGGGGGCGGAGGCGGCGGCGGGACTCGGCGGGGGCCGGCCGGCGGCGGTCGCCTCGGCGGGGGTGGGATCCGCCTCGGCGGGGGCGGGGTCATCGGTCATCGCTGTCCTCTCTGTCATCCGACGCTGACATCCGCGAGCAGCTTGCGGCGGCGCACCCACCAGCGGAAGACGAACGGGCCGACGATGCCTGCGACCATAAGGATGATGATCGCCAGGGACACCGGGCGGGTGATGAGGGGGAGGAACGATCCGCCGGAGATCTGGAGCATCCTGCGGAAGTTGTCCTCGAGCAGGGGGACGAGGACAAGGGCGAGGATCGACGGCGCCAGGGGGATCCCGCCCTTCTCCATGAGGTAGCCGATGACGCCGAAGATGCCGAGGAGCATGAGCCCGAAGAAGCTGAACTCGATCGCGTACGCACCGACGACGACGAGGACGAGGATCGCGGAGAAGAGGATCTCCTTGGGCATCTTGAGCAGTTTGACGAACACCCCGACGAGGGGGAGGTTGAGGATGATGAGGGCGACGTTGCCGACGTACATGCTTGCGATGATCGTCCAGATCAGACCCGAATCGTCGCGGAAGATCAGCGGTCCCGGCTGGAGTCCGTACATCGTGAAGACGAAGAGCAGCAGCGCCGTCGTCGCCGAACCGGGGATGCCGAGGCTGAAGAGCGGGACCATCGCACCGCCGACCCCGGCGTTGTTCGCCGCCTCGGGACCGGCCACGCCTTCGATGGCGCCTTTGCCGAACTCGTCCTTCCGCTTCGAGATCCGCTTCTCCATGATGTAGGACATGAAGGATGCGAGCGAGGGTCCGACGCCGGGGAGGACGCCGATGATGAACCCGAGCACCGAACCCCTGGCCCACGGGCCGGCCGACCGCTGCCAGTCCTCCTTCGTCATCCACTTCTCCGAACCGAAGCTCTGGATCTCCTCCTTCGCCCCACGGCCGAGCGCGAGGTTGCGGATCGCCTCGGGGATCGCGAAGAGCGCCATCGCGAAGATCGTGAAGTCGACGCCGTCGGAGAGCAGGCTGATGCCGAAGGTCTGCCGGGGCAGGCCCGTCTGGAAGTCGAGGCCGATGAGCCCGACAGCGAGTCCGATGAAGATCGAGATGAGCGCTTTGGCCCGTGAGCCTGCCGACATCGTCGAGGCGAGCAGGAGGGCGGTGGCCATGAGGAGGAAGTACTCGGTGGCGCCGAAGACGTTGGCCAGTTGGACGAGCAGCGGGGAGAGGAACGTCAGCCCGATGATCGCGAGCGTGCCGGCGAGGAACGAGCCGATCGCCGCGGTCGCCAGGGCTGCTTTGGCACGGCCGCGGCGCGCCATCTCGTAGCCTTCGATCGCGGTGACCGCACTGGCTACCTCGCCGGGGGTCTTGATCAGCGTCGCGGTGATCGACCCGCCGTACATCGACCCGTAGTAGATGCCGCAGAGCAGGATGAGCCCGTGCACCGGTTCCATGCCGAAGGAGACGGGGATGAGGATCGCGATCGCGGAGATCGGTCCGATGCCCGGCAGCACTCCGACGACGGTGCCGAGGAGCACGCCGAGGAGGGCGAAGGCGAGACTGGCCGGCTGCAGCGCCGAGGCGAAGCCGTTTCCCAGGTCGACGAGAGTGTCCATGTCCGTGCCCTCCCCTACCCTAGGATTCCTACGGGCAGATAGACCGCGAGCCCGTAGACGAAGGCGAAGTAGAGGATCACGGAGAAGAGGACCGAGTAGATGAGGTTGCGGATCCACTTCTGCGGGGAGTAGATGCTCGTGAGCGCCATGAGGAACGCCGCGGTCGAGAGGAGGAAGCCGACCGGGATGACGATCGCCAGATAGGCGAAGAACAGCGCGAACTGGAGCACGACCCGGCGCCCGGGCGGCTCGGGTGGTGCCTCGATGATGACCGCGGAGGCCTCACCGCCCTCAGCGTCCGTGCGGCCGCCGGCCCCGCCGGGCTGGGTCCGTGCCTTCCACACGGACTGCCCGGCGAGGAAGAGGCCGAGGACGATCAGTGCCACCCCGACGATCGCGGGGAACGTCCGCGGGGTGACGATGTCGGTGGTCTCCCTGATCGAGAACGTCGCCACGAAATAGACTGCGCCGATGACGGCGATGACGATCCCGGTGACGAGGTCGCGCCTGGTCGCGGTCATTTGTCCGAGCCCAGTTCGGTCTCCTTGACGCCCTCCTCGACCGTGGTCGCCGCTTCCTGCACGTAGGACTTCGCGTCGTCCCCGGTGCGGAACTCCGGTGACCACTGGTTCTTCTTCACCGTGTCCTCCCAGGTGGGAGACGTGCTCATCTCCTCAAGCGTCTTCGCCCAGAAGTCGACGGCCGGCTGGGGCATGTCGGCTGGACCGTAGACGCCTCGCCAGTTGCCGAGCGTGACATCGTAGCCGGAGTCCTTCGCGGTCGGCACCGTGTCGAACGGTGCGGCCAGAGGCTTCTCGGCGAACGTGACGAGTGGGACGAGGTCGCCGGCCTCAAGCGTCGAGCGGAACTCGCTCAGCCCGGCGATCGCGACCTTCGCATCGCCGTTGAGCATCGCCGTCGTCTGCTCACCGCCCCCGTCGTAGTTGACGAAGTTGACGTCGGCGGGTTTGATGCCCGCGGCCTTCGCGAACAGCGCGAACGGCAGCGTGTCGTCGCCGGCCGCGGCCACGGTGACCTTCTGCGGGTCTTCCTTGAGCGCTGCCACGAGGTCCTCGAGGTTCGCGATGTCCCCGTTCTTCGGGGCCACGACCATGAAGTCCTCGACGTAGAGGGTGGCGATGAGGGTCGCGTCCTCGGGACCGAACTCGCACAGTCCGCGGGCCTTCATCGTCTGGCTCGCCAGCGAGGTGATCGCGATCTGGTCGTCCTTGCCCTTCTCCTGCTGCATCATCGACGTCAGCCACGAGCATCCCGTGCCGCCGGGCCGGTTCTGCACCGGCAGCGGAGTCGTGACGAGTTCGTCGCGCTGCAGGGCCTCGACGACCGCGCGTGCCGTCGTGTCCCACCCGGAACCGGGTTCGGCCGGCGCCGTGACCGTCACCGGCCCCTTCGGGTAGTCCCCGCCCGCACCGGGCGGCTGCGCCTTGCCCTGACATCCTGAGAGGACGAGGATGCCTGCGGCCAGTGCCGCACCCACGCTCGCCCATCTCGTCCGCCGTCGCCCCGACTTCGCCGAGGTGGTCCGTCCTGTGCCTGTGATCGTCGTTGATCGCATTGCCGCTCCTTCACCGACTGCAGTGGTCTGCAGATTCCTGTCTTCTTCGGGTTCCGGTCCGCGTCCCACCGGTGCGGTCACCGGTCGGACGAGACGATGTCCGAGTTCGTCGCGTCATTGCGACTGCGTCCTCTCCTCGCCGAGGTCGACGTCGCCTGCGTCCGGGGGTGTCCCCGAGTGCCCGTCCCGGTGGATGCCGTTGTGCTCGCCGGGGGCGGGGACGTCGCTGCGCAGTCCCAGCCGTCGTCCGTCGAAGGTCAGCGGCAGCAGTGGGATGTCGACGCTGTCCCCGCTCGGCAGTCCCGTGGCCGCCAGTGCCCCCGAGGCGATGAGGTGGGGGTCGGTGGTGAGGTCGGCGGGAGTGTTGACGGGGGCGACGGGCAGGCCGCGGCGCGTGCACTTGTCCTCGATCTCGGCCAGGCTGAGCTGGGAGAGCGCGGCCTGCAGCTCCTGGTGGATGCGGTCGCGCTGGTCGACGCGTCCTTGGTTGTGTTCGAGCGCCGGATCCTCGGCGAGGTGGGTGAGTCCGAACTCGTCGCAGAGGTCGCGCCATTGGCCGTCGCTGACGGCGGCGACGAAGATCTGGTTGTCGTCCGCGTCGCGGAAGATGTCGTAGACGGCCCAGGTGGCGCGGCGGGTGGGCATGGGCCGCAGCGGTTCGTCGCTGAGCTGGGCTTGGGCCATGTGGGTGCCGACGAGGAAGGCGTTGTTCTCGAATAGGGCCGAGTTGACGAGCTGGCCGCGACCGGTCTGCTCGCGCACCCGCAGCGCAGAGAGGATGCCGATGACCCCGAACATGCCGCCCATGATGTCGTTGACGCTCGCCCCGGCCCGCAGCGGCTGTCCCGGTGGGCCGGTCATGAAGGCGAGTCCGCCGAGCATCTGCACGACTTCGTCGAGCGCGGTCCGCTCCCCGTAGGGTCCGGGGAGGAAGCCCTTGAGGGAGGCGTAGATGAGCCGGGGGTTGCGGGCGGCGAGTTGCTCGTAGCCGTAGCCCATCGACTCCATCTTCCCGACCCGGAAGTTCTCGAGGAGGACGTCGGCGGAGTCGATGAGGGTGAGGGCGACCTCCCGGTCGGCCGCCTCGGCGATGTCGAGCTGCACGCTCTGCTTGTTGCGGTTGAAGGCGGGGAAGAGGCCGGACCCGGAGCCGGGGAGGTACCGGGTCTTGTCGCCTGCCCCGCGGGGTTCGACCTTGATGACCTCGGCGCCGAGGTCGGCGAGGATCATCCCGCAGCTGGGGCCCATGACCATGTGGGAGAACTCGACGACCCGGATGCCCGCCAGCGGCAGCGGTGCGGCGGCGGGGGTGGGGGCTGCTGCCTCGGCGCTGGTGTGGGGGTTGTCATCGGTCATGGTCAGCGTCCCGGTCAGCCGCGGTAGGCGGAGGGGGTGGCGGGGATCTGGGACAGGCTCGAGGTGAGGTCGTGGCCGACGGCGGCGGTGAGGGGGTCGCGGACGCGGGCGAGCGCGTCGACGTCGACTCCGGTGGCCACGCCTTCGCGGTGGAGGAGGTGGACGAGGTCGTCGGTGCCGATGTTGCCGGCCGCGCCGGGGGCGAACGGGCAGCCGCCGAGTCCGCCCATCGCGGCGTCGAAGTGGGCGATGCCGAGGTCGAGGGCGGCGATGACGTTGGCCATGCCGAAGTTGTAGGTGTCGTGGAGGTGGAGGCCGATCGGTGTGCCGGGGAAGGCCTCCATGACCGCCGAGGTGTTCGTGCGCACGAGGGAGGGGTTGGCGTTGCCGATGGTGTCGGCGACCCCGATGGAGTGGGCGCCGGCTGTGACGAAGGGGCGGATGACTTCGACGAGGCGGTCGGCCTCGGTGATCCCGTCGAAGGGGCAGATGAAGCTCACGGCGGTGGTGATGTCCCAGCGCAGACCGTTGTCGGTGGCGAATTCGGCGGCTGCGAGGAGACGTTCGGTGGCCTGGGCGATCGGGGCGTCGGAGTTCGCCTGCGAATGCCCTTCGGAGGCGGAGACGACGAGTTTGATGTTCTTCGCCCCCGCGTCGACGGCGCGTTGGGCGCCCTTGAGGTTGAAGACGAGCGTGAAGAAATCGACACCCTGGTCCTCATAGGGTTGGAGACGCTGGAGCACGTCCCCGGTGTCGGCCATCTGTGGGACCTTCTTCGGGTTGACGAAGGATCCGACTTCGATCTGGGTGAGTCCGGCGGCGATGAGGCGCTGCGCGAGTTCGACCTTGGTGTCGGTGGGCACGATGGTCGACTCGATCTGCAGCCCATCACGCAGGGTCGTGTCGAGGATGTGAACCGATGCTGGCCGAACCATGGGACTCCCTCTGCGATGGCTCCCGCTCAGCGGGAACCCTGTTCCGGCATGCACCGTCGCATGCTGTTCTCAGGAATAGCATAGGGCGGTGGATTCGGGGAACACATGCGGGTCGCTATGTGAGAGCCACCCCGAAAGTCGCGGTCGGCAGTCCCGTCAATCGGGACACTCGCCTTCCCCGCACCCCAAAGGTCACCCGACGTCCCAGATTCGACCCGGCGCCACGTGATATCAGGGACGTCGGGTGAAGTTAGCGGGCGGGCGGGGCAGCCTGAGCGCCGGGAAGTGAGTCAGCACCGGGAAGTGAGTCAGCGCCTGAGACTGATTCAGCGCCTCGGGCGGTAGAGGAGCACGGCGGCGCCGGAGCGAAGTTCGCGGCGGTCGGTGGGTTCGAGATCGACGACCTCGGCGAGGCCGTTGAACACGTAGGGTCCGTAGCCGGCGATGCGCGGGTGGACGACGAACTCGTATTCGTCGATGAGGTCGAGTTCGGCCAGCGCCCGCGGCAGGGTCACCCCTCCGACGAAGAGCCCCGTGACCGAGTCGCCCTTGATCCTCTCGATCTCGGATCTGAGGTCGCTGCCGAGGAGTTCGGCGTTCCAGTCGACCTCGGTGAGCGTGCTCGAGACGACGTACTTCTTGGCCTGGTCGATCACCTCGGCGAAGATGTCGATGTCGGACCGCGCTCTCGAATCCCCAGCGGCGGCACCATCGGGCTGGCGCCATGCGGACTCCATGAGCTCATAGGTCTTGCGGCCGAAGAGGAGTCCGTCGGCGCGCCGCAGGTTCTCGGCGTGATGGTCGTGCAGCTCTTCGTCGGGCTCGATGGCCAGGTGGTCGCAGCACCCGTCGACGGTGATGTTGATCGAATACCGCAGCTCTGCCATGGGCTCACAGTACTGCCGGTCTCCGTGTTCGGGAAGGGTGCGCCGCCTACTCCCCGGTGGGCTCCTCATCCGCCGAGGCGGTTCCGTCATCGCCGACCTCATCGTCCTCCGGATCGCTCAGTCCCAGCCAGGCGAGCACCTCGGCGGTGTGTTCGCCGAGGTCAGGACCGAGATGGTCGATGGGGATGGACGCCCCGCCGATGACCGGGGTGATGCCGGGGAACGCGACGTCTGCGAGGATCTCCTCCCCGGTGGAGACGTCGAGCTCCTGGATCATGTTCCTCGCCCGCAGCTGTTCGTCGGTTACGAGATCCTCGGCGGTGTAGATCGGACCGGCCGGAACTCCGGCGTCCTCAAGTACGGCGACGACGTCGTCGACGTCGCGCACCGCACACCATGCACCGATCGCTTCATCGAGTTCGTCCCGCCGTTCCCACCGTCCGGCGTTCGTCTGCAAGTCGGGATCCTCGCCGAGGTTGGGGCGCCCGATCGCCGTCATCAGCCGGGTGAAGATCCCGTCGCCGTTGCCGGCGATGACGACGGACTTTCCGCCCGCGCAGAGGTAGCCGTTCGAGGGGGCGATGCCCTCCATCCGACCGCCGGTGCGGGTGCGCACCTCGCCGAACGCGGAGTAGTCGGGGACGAGGGATTCCATGACGGAGAACATCGCCTCGTTGAGGGCGACGTCGACGGTGCGGTCGGCCAACGGTTCGTCAGAGCCGATGTCTTTGCCGGTGACCGCCTCGGCGGCGCCGTGGATGCGTTGACGCTGCCGGTCGAAGAGCATCATCACGGCCCCGAAGGCCGCCTGCATGCCCGCGATCGAATCCCCGATCGAGATGCCGACGCGCACGGGCGGGCGGTCCGGGTCGCCGACGAGCTCACGGAACCCCGAATACCCTTCGGCGACGGCGGCGAAGCCGGGACGGGCAGAGAGCGGGCCGGTCTGTCCGAATGCGGAGATCCGGACGAGGATGATCTCCGGATTGACCTCGTCGAGGACCTCGGGTCCGATCCCCCACTTCTCGAGCGTGCCCGGCCGGAAGTTCTCCAGGACGATGTCGGAGCGGCGGACGAGTTCGAGGACGGCGTCGCGTCCGGCCTCGGAGCGGAGGTCGAGGGTCACGGACTTCTTGTTGCGGTTGATCGTCCGGTAGAGCATCGACGTCGTCCCGGCCTTGAGCCGCCAGTTGCGCAGTTCGTCGCCGGTGCCGGGGCGTTCGACCTTGATGACCTCGGCCCCGAAGTCGGCGAGCATCCGACCCGCCGTGGGTGCCGCGATGTAGTTGCCGAGTTCGAGGACTCGCACCCCGGTGAGCGGGAGGCGGCGCGTTGTCATGGGAGGCTCCTGTTCGTGCACGGACTGCGAGACGCTCAGGCGCATCTGTCACTGGTCTCGCCCGAGCAAACCGAGAATGAGATCACGATCGATCTTCGCATGTTCGTAGGACACATCGAAGGCCATGGCACGATCCTGTCGCTGAATCCCGCCGAGGATGGTCTCATGATCGTCCAGCGCACGCTGGTGCATCGGCCCTTGCTGGGCTGCGCTGCCCCAGATGTGCAGGGGCGCGCTGAGACTGATTCGCCGATCGAGACTCTGAATGATCTCGTGGAGCATCGGCTGGTGGGCGGCATCGATGATGGCGTGATGGAACTTCCCGTCGGCTGCTTGAGCGCCACGAGGATCATTCCTGTCCACGGCCAACCGGAACTCATCGAGCGCTCCTGAGATCGCAGTGAGATCGCTTTCGGTGCGTCGCATGGCCGCGGTCTGGGCAGCGAGCGCGTAGCCCAGCGCAATGGCGTCGATCGTCTCATCCAGCTGGGCGAGGTCGGACCCGAAGACACGCTCGACCGCTCCTCCGGCAGCAATGCTGCTCACGTCCATGACGAACGCACCACCCGTGCGCCCGCGCCTGGTCTCGATGCATCCCCGATCGATAAGCACGGACAGTGCATTGCGGACGGTGCTCCTGCCGACGGCAAGGGTCTCGGCCAGTTGGCGCTCGCTCGGCAGGCGCGTACCGGGAAGGAAGTCGCCTGCGGCGATCGCCGTAAGGAGACGATCGACGATCGCTGCGGTCTTCGGGTTGTCAGGCACCGGGGTGAGTTGGTTGTCGGTATGCGGCATCGCAAGCCCTCCACTGGTTCGGAACCGAACCGCGGCTCCGACTAGCCGCATGTTCTGTCTGACAGTTCTCAGAATGGTATTGCCATTAAACCATTTACTTCGTACCGTGGTCCATGTCACAGCATCGTCGAACTTCTTCAGAGCGGTGCTCGTGACGCTCTCACCTCGCCGTTCGGACTCCGGCCCACAGCTTCGGCCGCTGACCCACTACCAGCAGTTCTTGACAAGGAAGTCCCATGAACCGTTCCGAACCAAGCAACTCGAACCCACAGAAACCGCCCCTGCCTCCGGAGGCGACCGATGAGGCGCACACTGTCGAGTCCTTCGGATACACGCAGGAGCTGCGACGCTCGATCTCGACGACTGACCTCATCATCTACGGCCTCATCTTCATGGTGCCGATCGCCCCCTGGGCGATCTTCGGAACCGTGTACAACGAAGCCAAGGGCATGGTTCCCCTCGTCTATACGATCGGGCTGATCGCCATGATCTTCACCGCCCTGTCGTATTCGCAGATGTCCCGCCGCGTACCCTTGGCCGGTTCGGTGTTCTCCTACGTCGGTGCCGGTGTCCATCCCAACCTCGGGTTCTTCGCCGGATGGGTGATGCTGCTCGACTACCTGCTCGTCCCGACTCTGCTCTATGTGTTCGCCGCCGAATCGATGGTCGGCATCTTCCCGGGCACAGAACGCTGGATCTGGGCACTCGTGTTCGTTGCCATCAACACGATCGTCAACCTCGCCGGGGTCAACTCGATCAAGCTGATGAATCGACTCTTCCTCATCATGGAGCTCTTCTTCGTCGCCGCCTTCATCGTCATCGCCGTGACCACTCTCAACGGGGGAACTCTGCCCAACGCAGAATGGGCAACCACTCCGATGTGGAATCCCTCCGAAGTGACTGCGCCGCTCATCGCGGCGGCGCTGTCCATCGCGGTGCTCAGCTTCTTGGGATTCGACGGCATCGCCACCATGGCAGAGGAATCCACGGGAGGACATCGATCGGCAGGACGGGCGATGATCGTCTCGCTGATCGTCGTGGCGGTGCTGTTCATCACCCAAACGTGGCTGGCCAGCCTGCTCGCCGGAGGCATCGATGCGTTCCCGGAGGACAAGGTCGGCAATGCCTTCTTCGACATCGTCGCCGCAGCTTCCACCACCGGGTGGGCGAAGGCCTTCCTCGTGTGCAATGTGCTCGCTGTCGGCATCGCCAACGCCATGGCCGCCCAGGCGGCGACCTCGCGCCTGCTGTTCTCGATGAGCCGCGACAAGAAGCTGCCCGGGTTCCTCCACCAGGTCAATAAGCGACAAGTGCCGCAGAACGCGATCCTCGTGGTGTCCGGACTCAGCGCGATCCTCGTGGTCTTCTTCGTCGGCCAGATCGGGCTCATCTCCTCCATGGTCAACTTCGGCGCGCTCTCCGGCTTCCTCCTCCTCCACTTCGCCGTCATCTGGTCATACACCGTGCGCGGCAGATCGAAGGATTGGCTCAACCATGTGATCCTCCCCGGCATCGGGTTCCTCATCATCGGGTACGTTCTCATCAACAGCGACATCCTGGCCAAGATCGGTGGACTCTGCTGGCTCCTCGTCGGCATCATCGTCTTCATCGTCTATCGGAAGAAGGGTGCCGGGATCTCTGCCCTTCCTGCCGAACCACAGCCGACACCCGAAGAGACCACGACGAGACAGGACATCTGATCATGACCGCAACCACTCACTTCCTCCCCAATTCACTCGGCAAGGGTGCATTCGATGCCGGTGCCGAACCGGTTCTGCGCATCAAGCCGGGAACCGGAGAGACCATCGGGTTCGAAACCGATGACGCCGTCTACGCGCAGTTGGCAGAGCGCGGATCCCTCGCCGAGGTCACCGCACAGATCAACCCCATCACCGGTCCCGTGTACGTCGAGGGCGCAGCACCGGGCGACACGCTTGCCGTGACCATCCACGACATCGACCTCATCGACCACGGGTGGTCGGTCTACCTGCCCGGAGTCGGCGCATTGTCCGCACGAATGGGCGAGGCGGCCATGGCTCGGAGGATTCCCATCCGATCCGATGAGGTGGTCCTCACCGACACCCTGAGCGTGCCCGTCCGTCCCATGATCGGGTGCATCGGGACCGCTCCTGCCCAGGGCACCGGGTCGACGATCATGCCGAGTTACTCATTCGGCGGCAATATGGATCTCACCGACGCCGCTCCCGGGTCGACCGTTCACCTGCCCGTCGAGGTCGACGGCGCGCTGCTCTCCATCGGGGATCTCCACGCGATCATGGCACGCGGAGAATCGTCCTTCGTCGCCATCGAAGCGCAGGGCACGGCGATCGTGTCCGTCGATCTCATCAAGAACACGTCGCCGCTTCGTGCTCCGCGCATCGAAACCGACCGTGAGTGGATCTTCGTCGGCCTCGGCGATCCGGTACAGGATTCGATCACCGCCGGATACGAGGACATGTTCGACTTCCTCGTCCGGGACCACGGGTGGAACCGCGACGACGCCTATGTGGTCATGAGCGCTCTCGCCCATTCCGAACTGGGAGGGCCCACCGGTTCGACAGACCCAGATCCGCTGCATCCCATGGCCGCGGTCGGCGCAGTGACCGTCCACCGGCTGCCCAAGTCCGTGCTCACCTGACGTCGAAGTCGAAGCGACCAGGTCGCCGCCTCATCCCGCAGATCCGCCGTCGACCGCGTAGCGTGGGGGTATGGCGACTCAACCCCCCGACGGCCCGGTCGACTTCGATCTCATCAGGATGATCGCCGAGGCGACCGCCGACGACAGCGACCCGGTCCCCCTCCTCGACCTCGCCTCCACCTTGGCTGCCGCCCTCATCCGCGACACCGCCGAGAAGAGAGGCGACACCGACCACTACCCCCTGATGTCACCGCAGACGCGTGCGGAGGTCCAGCGGGAGGGTCTGGTCGCCCTGCAGTCGATCGCCGCGCAGATGCTCGAGTCCACCGACGGCGCTGCCGAACCGCTCGTGCGCGTGTGGGCGGCGATGTTCGACGACGAGCTCTTCCGCCGCCGCCTCCTCCGCGACCTGCCGCCGCGCAACCGTCACGTCCCCGACTGGGTGCGCCGCGCCGACGAGATCCGACCGCGCCGGGCCGCGACGATCGTCTCGCCCGTGCTCATCGAGGAGACGGTCTTCGTCGAGATCACGACCGCGGCCCGATCGTGCACGCTCGCCGTCGCGATCGAACGCAGCGGGCGCCCCTTCCTCGAGGACGCGTTCATCACTCCGGAGTCCTTCGACTCCGTCATGGCCGGCATCGTCGCCAACCCGGAGCTCGACGTCGACCGCATCGAACTCGACCCGGCCGATGCGCGCGCTCGGATCACCGACGCCCTCGAGATGAGCGACCACATCGTGCCTCCCGTCGAGACGGACTCCTGGCCGGGCATCCGAGCCTTCACCGAGTGGATGATCCGCCTCCTGCCGGCCGGCGGGACCGGGATCGAGCTCCGGGAGTGGACGCCCGAGGAGCTCGAATACCTGGCCTCGGAGTTCCACGCCTCCCCGTGGGCGGCCGGCCTGACCGTCACCGAACGCGATCATGCCCTCCGGCTCTTCGAGCTCCAGGCCCACTACGGCAACAACGATCCCCTCCGCTGGTCCGGCGTCTTCGTCGACTTCCTCCTCCATGATCTCTACCCCCGGAAAGTCATGGCCCCCGACGACTACATGCTCGCAATGCCTGCAGCCCTGGTTGCCCTCGTCCAGTACGCCAACGAGCGCTCCGGGGTCGATCCGAGCTTCACGCGCAATGCGCTGGCCGCGATCGAAGCCGGGAGCGCGGCCTACGTCCGACGGGTCACCGAAGGACCGATCGGCTACTCGGAGTACCTCGATTCGCCCGAGTTCCCCCTCACCGAGGAGGAGTACCAGGCTCTGCCCGCAACCCTCAAGGCGCTCATCGACGACGACCTGGCCGGCCCGCCTCCCGATCTGGATCCGGTGTGGGGCCGCTTCCTCAGCGACTACGTCGGCGGGCCCGAGAACCTCGCCAGCCTCGACACCGTACCGCTGCCGCTCGAGGACTTCGACCCGACCGGGCTCCCCGACGACGTCGTCGACCGGCTCCGACCGCTTCTGCCGCAGATCCGCACGGTCGCCACCGACTTCTTCGCCGATGCTGAGATCTCGACGGTCGTCTACCGGATCCTCGCCGAGGCGGCCCGCCGTGACCCGGCGATCTTCCGCCGCCGGTTCGCCGATGCGAACATGCTCGCCGCCCTGTTCTGGGTCGCTGGGAGCAACAACGACGCCTTCGACCTGAGCGAACGCGACGGAGTGGTGCGCTCGATCAAGAACCTCCAGGCCCACCTCGGCGTGAAGACGGCACCGAACCAGCGCGGGAACACGCTCCTCCAGGCCCTTGGACGCCCGAACGAAGGGATGGGCGTCGTCCTCGGCGATCCGGGGCTGCTCACCTCCGAACGCCGGGCCCGCCTCATCGCCATCCGTGAGGTGGTCGCCCCGGACAGCTGAGCCCCGCGCTCAGAACTCGACGTTCTCCGCCCCTTTGAGGCCGAGCATCGCCCGCGCTTCGTCGGGGGTGGCGACCTCCATGCCGAGCTCCTCGACGATGCGGACCATCTTGCTCACCTGCTCGGCGTTCGATTCGGCGAGCCGGCCGGGTCCGATCCACAGCGAATCCTCGAGACCGACACGGATGTGCGAGCCCATTGTCACCCCCATCGTCGCGAGCGGCTGCTGATTGCGCCCGGCGCCGAGGATCGACCACTCGTAGTCCTCGAGGAGACGGTCCGCGGTCCGACGCATGTGCATGAGATCCTCCGGGTGCCCGCCGATCCCGCCGAGGAGGCCGAAGACCGACTGGACGAACAGCGGGCCCCTCGCCAGTCCCCGGCTCTGGAAGTGTGCGAGGTTGTAGAGGTGGGAGATGTCGTAGCACTCGAACTCGAACCGGGTGCCGTTCGCGTTGCCGATCTCGAGGATCCGCTCGATGTCGGCGAAGGTGTTCTTGAAGACGAGGTCACGGGAGTTCTCGAGGTGCTCGCGCTCCCAGTCGTGGTCGAACTCGGTGTACTTCTCGAGCATCGGGAAGAGCCCGAAGTTCATCGACCCCATGTTCAGGCTCGCAAGCTCCGGTTTGAACGTCGCGACCGGGCGCATCCGCTCCTCGACGCTCATATGCGGGGATCCGCCGGTGGTGATGTTGACGATCGACTCGGTGTTCGCGGCGACCTTCTCGAGCACGGGGGCGAAGTGCTCCGGCTCCTGCGAGGGCCGACCGTCCTCGGGATCCCGGGTGTGCAGGTGGAGGATCGCTGCTCCCGCCTCGGCGGCGCCGATCGCGGCATCGGCGATCTCGTCCTGACTCACCGGCAGGTGCGGTGACATCGACGGGGTGTGGATGGCCCCCGTGACCGCCGAGGTGATGATGACTTTGCGTGGCTGTGCCATGGTTCGTTGTCCTCTGGATTCGGTGGGGTGCTCAGTAGAGCTTCTCGGTGTTGCCGTCGACGGCCATCGCCTGCCCGGTGACGTGGGAGGCCATCGCCGAGGCGAGGAACACGGCCATATCGCCGATCTCGCTCGCCTCGGCGAGCTTGCCCAGGGATGCCTGCGACGTGTAGAGCTCGGTGACCTCGGCGACGGTGGACCCGAGCATCTGGGCCTTCGCGGCGATGACCGCGTCGATGCGCGGACCGCCCACGGCGCCGGGGCAGATCGCATTGCAGCGGATCCCTTCGGCACCGAGTTCGATGGCGAGGGTCTTCGTCAGCCCGACGACCGCCCACTTCGACGCCGAGTACGGGCTGCGTCCGGCCATGCCGAGGCGGCCGGCGGCCGAGGAGAGGTTGACGATCGAGGCGCGCTCGCTCGTCCGCAGCAACGGCAGAAAGTGCTTGACGCAGTAGAACTGGCTGTGGATGTTGACGTCGAACGTCGCCAGCCACGCCCCTGAGTCCAGGGTCTCGATCGCACCGGTGGGTCCGGCGATCCCGGCGTTGTTGACGAGGACGTCGAGGCCGCCCCACTGCGCACCCACCTCGGCGGCAAGGGCCCTCACCTCGTCCTCGTCGGCGGCGTTGGAGACCGTGGCATGCAGGCCTGCTGCGGCGGCGTCGGCGACCGCGGCCTCGGCGATGTCGGTCACCCACACCTGCGCCCCGGCCGCGCGGAAGCGCTCCGCGATGCCCCGTCCGATGCCGGCGGCTCCCGCCGTGATGAGCACGCGAGCCCCGGTGAGTCCGAGCATGTCCATGATGTGTCCTTCCGTTGGTCGGGCAGTCGTCACCGGTCGATGCCGGGGGTCGTATCGGGGGTCGCCGAGGTGGTCGACACCGTCGCCGGGTCGGCCTCGTGTCCGCGCTTGAGGAACGGGATGAGGCACGCGCCGATGACGCAGACGGCGATGATGAACCACAGTCCCGAGGTCGCCGAACCGGTGAGGTCCTCCATGTAGCCCATGATGTAGGGGCCGAGGAATCCGCCGAGGAGGCCGATCGTGTTGACCAGCGCGAGACCGGCGGCGAGGCTCACCCCGGTCAGGCGGGTGGCGGGGAAGGTGAAGAGGATCGGCTGGAGGACGAAGAAGTTGAAGGCGGCCAGCGAGAACCCGATGAGGCCGAGGACAGGGCCGCCGATCGCCCCGATGATGTAGCCGACGATGATGCCGATCATCGCGGCCAGGGCGATCTTCTTCGACATGCTCGCGGTGGTCGCGAAGCGCGGCAGCAGCAGGGCGCCGATCGCGGAGAAGACCCACGGCACGGCGGTGAGCAGGCCGATCTCGACGCTGTTCATCTCACCCCAGCTGCCGACGATCGTCGGCAGGAAGAAGTTGAGAGCATAGACGGCGAGCTGGTGGCCGAAGTAGACGCCGATGACGAGGAGGATCTGCGGGTCGCGGATGATGTCGAGGAGCCGGTGGTTCGCAGCTCCGTGGGCGCCAGCGGCCTCCTCGGCGGCGATCGTGTTCTCGAGCCAGTCGGCTTCCTGTGGGGAGAGGAACTTCGCGGTGCGGGGGCTGTCGGGCAGGAACTTCCAGACGATGAGGGCGAGGAAGCAGGCAGGCAGACCTTCGATGAGGAACATCCACTGCCAGCCGTGGAGGCCGAGGAGACCGTCCATTGTGAGCAGGAGTCCGCCGATGGGGGCGCCGATGATGTTGGCGATCGAGACGCCGAGGAGGAACATGCCGTTGGCCTTGGCCCGGTCCTTCACGGTGAACCACTGCGTGAGGTAGTACATGACACCGGGGAAGAGTCCCGCCTCGGCGATGCCGAGGAGCATGCGGAGGATGTAGAAGGACCATTCGCCCTGGACGAACATCATCGCCGCGGAAATGAGGCCCCACGTGATCATGATCCGCATGATCCACCAGCGGGCGCCGACCTTGTGCATGATCATGTTCGAGGGGACCTCGAAGAGGGCGTAGGTGAGGAAGAAGAGGCCCGCGCCGATGCCGAAGGCCGTCGCGGAGATGCCGAGGTCGATCTCGAGGCGGTCCTTGGCCATGCCGATGTTCGTCCGGTCGAGGAACGCGAGGATGTAGGCGGCGATGAGCAGCGGCATGAGGCGGGCGAAGATCACCCGGTTGAGCACGGCCGGGGGTCGCAGGCCGTGTGCGGTGGAGTTCGTCATGGTCGTCCTTGTCGTGGTTCGGGCACGGCAGCGCTGCCGTGCTCACGGATCGGTGCGGGGTGGCTGGTGCTGGTGTTGGGGTGTCAGGGTCGAGGGGTGTCGGGCCGGCGGGTGGTCAGGGAGTTGAAGGTCTCCGGGTGGCATCCGCAGCTCGTGCCGATGTGGAGCCGGTGGGTGCAGATCACGGTGCGGGTGGGGGTGCTCGGATCGGCGATGCGTTCGAGGAGGACGGTGAACGCCGACCTCGCCATCTCGGCGACGGGTTGGACGATCGTCGTCAGCCCCAGCAGCGGCGAGCGCGAGCGGGCGAGCCCGTCGCTGCCGACGACGATGAGGTCGTCGGGGATGTCGATGCCGGCCACGAGGGAGTGCTCGATGATGCCGAGGGCCACCTCGTCGGAGCCGCAGACGATGGCCTGGGGTCGGTCGTGTGGGTCGGCGAGCAGCTCTTCGGCGGCGATGCGTCCGCCGTTGCGGTTGAGCCGGGTGCTCACTCGCCACCTGCCCGGGATGGTGATCCCGTGCTCGGCGGCGGTGGTGAGGAAGGAGTGCTCCCGGGTCGCCGAGGCGGTCGAGAAGCGGGGACCGATGACCGTGGCCACCCGCTGAACGCCGTGTCCGAGCACATGGGTCATGAGCTCTCGGGCCGCCTGCGCATCGTCGATGCCGATGAAGCTGGCATCGGCGTGCTCGACGGACCTGGAGAGGTTGACGACGGGGATGCGCGCGGTGCTCAGCGTCCGGTGAGCGCGGGCGTCGAGGCGCATGCCCCCGGTCGAGATGACCCCGTCGACGCCGCGGGCGGCCATCGTCGTCGCCACATGGGCGAGGCGTTCGGGGTCGTCGCCGGTGGTGGCGACGAAGACGTCGTAGCCCTCCTCGTCGGCGGCTTCGATGATCTCCTGCGCCCAGTGCATGTGCATGTAGTTGACCATCGACGGCACGATGAGTCCGATGACGCGGGTGAGCGTGCGGTTGTGCTGAGCCGTCGTCAGGGGTGAGCGGTAGCCCAAGTCGTTCGCGGTTTCGATGACCTGCCGCCGGACCGAGGCCGAGACACCCTGTTTGCCGTTGAAGACGTAGCTCACCGTCGCCGTGGACACACCGCAGGCCCGAGCCACCTGAGCCGCTGAGACCCGCGGCCTGGGCTTCGCCGTCTGCCTGTCGTCCATGGTGACCCTTCACGTCCTCGTAAAGCTCGCCTGCGGTGTGCAGGTCGACTGCTTCCATTGGACGCCCGCAGCCGAACGTTAAGCAATGTTAAGTCGATCGCGGGTGCGCGGGTGGTCGGCGGCCGGTGGATGGTGTGTCGGATCGTCAGGCAGCATGGACCGACCCCCGCCGAGGTGGGGGTCGGTCGGGCCGTGTCCGCCGGTTGAGGGTCGGCGACAGGGAGGGTGCGCTCAGGCGTCGGCGCGGTCGAAGGCCTGCGCGGCGTAGCCGGCCTTCGCCCGGCGCGGGACGACGACGACGGGGACCGGCGAGTTCTGGAGGATCCGCGTCGCGTGGCTGCCGAGGGAGACCCGTTTGAGGGTGCCGAGGCCCGAGGAGCCGAGCATCATCACCTCGGGGTCCTTCCAGCCGATGCTCGTCAGCGCTGCCGCCCAGTTCGGGCCGGTGCCGATCGCGACCTCCGTCTCACCGGGGCTGATGTCGAGTTCGTCGATCGAGCAGAGGATCTCGTCGGTGTCATGGCGGACCACCTTGGTCCACTCGTCGACGATGCCGGCTTCGACGTCGAGACCGATGCTCGCCGCCGAGAGCACACGCGAGCGCGGAGCGAACGAGGCGATGCGGAAGGGCACCCCGGATTCCGCAGAGACCATCGCGGCCCCGAGGACGAGGTCGGCCGAGGTGGACGAGCCGCTGTACGCGGCGGTGATGCGCTGGAGCTTCGCCCCCGCCTCGGCGCGGAAGCCCTCAGGGGCGAGGACGACCGGCAGTTCGGCGCTGTGGAGGAGTCCCGTGGAGACCGAGCCCAGGGTGATGCGGCCCTCCCGACCGTCGGCAGCGGAGCCGACGACGAGGCGGTAGGCGCCGACGCGGCGGCTGACCTCGAGCAGACCCCGGCGGGAGGACCGGGCCGGGTGGACGATGACCTCGGTCTCGATGTCATCGGGAACGAGCTCACGCGCCTGAGACAGGGACGCCTCGGCGACGGTGTGGATGTAGGACTGGAACTCCGCGTCGATCTTGTCCCGGTTGGGCGGCCACGCGGTCGAGCTCACCGAGACCAGGGTGAGGGACTTGGAGTAGGACCGGGCGAGGACGACACCGAGCTCGACCGCCGAGGAATCGTCCTGACCTGGGGCGACGCCGACGACGATGCTCATGACCTACCTCCTGGGGTCTCGCCGCGTTCGGCGGCGGCCTGCTGTTTTCCGAGAACGGAGTTCTTCCGGCCGAAGATGAGGTAGAGGCCGATGATGACGGCGGTCCAGACGAGGAAGACGAGGATCGTGATCGGGCGGAGGCTGCCGATGATCCAGAAGCAGCCGAGGATCGAGAGGATCGGCAGGACCGGGTAGAAGGGCACCTTGAAGCCGCGTTCGAGGTTCGGTTCGCGGATGCGCAGGAGGATGACGGCGAGGGAGACGACGACGAAGGCGACGAGGGTGCCGATGCTCGTCATCTCGGCGAGGAAGTTGATCGGGATGAACCCGGCCATGATCGCGATGACGATGGTGACGACGATCGTGCCCTTGACCGGGGTGAGGGTGCGCGGATTGACGTCCTGGAAGAGCTTGGGCATCATGCCGTCGCGGGCCATGGTGAACAGGATGCGGCTCTGACCGTAGATGGACACGAGGGTGACGCTGAAGATCGAGATGACGGCGCCGGCGGCGACGACGGTGCCCGGCCAGGTCGAGCCGACGATGTTCTCCAGGATCTCCGACAGGCCGGCGTCCTGGCCCTTGAACTTCTCCCACGGCTGGGCGCCGAGGGCGGCGACGGCGACGAGGACGTAGATCGAGGTGATGATGATGAGCGCGGCGATGAGGGCGCGCGGCATCGTCTTCTTCGGGTTCTTCGTCTCGTCACCGGCCGTGGCCACGGAGTCCATGCCGACGTAGGTGAAGAAGATGATGCCGGAGCCGGAGACGACGCCGGCGAGGCCGAAGGGGGCGAAGTTCGCGAAGTTGTCGGCGTTCCACCCGGTGAGTCCGACGACGACGAAGAAGACGAGGACGCCGAGCTTGATGCAGACCATGACCGTGTTGGCGACGACCGATTCGCCGGTGCCGCGGACGAGGAGGAAGCAGCACATGGCCAGGAGGATGATCGCGGGCAGGTTGACGATTCCGCCCTCTTCCGGCGCGTAGGCCAGGGCGTCGGGGATCTTGAAGCCGAAGAGGTTGAAGAGCAGCTGGTTGACGTACTGCGACCAGCCGACGGCGACGGCCGCGCCCGCGACCCCGTACTCGAGGAGGAGACACGCAGCCACACCCATCGCGGGCAGTTCGCCCAGCGTGGCGTAGGCGTACGAGTACGAGGAACCGGACACCGGCACGCTGCCGGCGAGTTCGGCGTAGCAGATGACGGCGAGACCGGCGACGACGCCGGCGATGACGAAGGACCAGATGACCGCGGGTCCGGCGACCGGAACCGATTCGGAGAGGATGAAGAAGATGCCGGTGCCGATCGTCGCGCCGACGCCGATCATCGTCAGGGAGAAGAATCCGATCGTGCGCTTGAGTTCGCTTCCGGTCTCCTCATCGCCTTTGGGTACGGGTTTGACCCGGAATAGCTGTTGCCGCAGGGAGCTCATGACTGTCCTTCCCGACATCATCGTCTTCGTTCAGACAGTGCACCGGGCGGGACGGGGGAATCCTGTCGCCTCTGGCGTGCACTCTGCTAAGGAGACCATACGACAGATCGAGTCCGGCGGCGCAGAAAACCTCGGAGGAAGTGTGTGACCTGGCGTGCCGCATTGTATTCAACCAAATGGTTGACAAGACGTTTGGGCGGGACTACCGTGGTCTTCAACCGATTGGTTGACAAAGAGGTCGGCAGACGAACCGGAAGGAGGAGCGGTGACCGATCAGCTTTCGAAGGTGTTCGCGGCACTCGCCGATCCCACACGCCGGGACATCGTCGCGCGACTCAGCGTGGCCGATGCCACGGTGGGCGAGCTCGCTGAACCCTATGACGTGAGCGTTCAGGCGGTCTCGAAACACCTCAAGGTGCTTGAGGATTCGGGGCTCGTCAGTCGGTCGCGGGATGCCCAGCGGCGGCCGGTCCACCTCGAGGACAACGTCTTCGACCTCATGACGAAGTGGATCGAGCGGTATCAGCGCCAGGCCGAGGACCGCTACAAGCGCCTCGACGTGGTGCTCGAGGAGATGGACGAGAACAATGAATGATGCAGAGGAGCATGACATGACCACCGACACCGATTTCAGCCAGGTGCAGCTCGACGTGCCCGAGGGCACGCAGGCGATGACGCTCACCCGCGACTTCAAGGCGAGCCCGGACAGGGTGTTCCGCGCACACATGGACCCCGAGCTCTTCGTCAGGTGGAACGGGCCCGAGTCGATCACGAACACGATCCGTGCCTGGGACCCGACGACCGGCGGGAACTGGAGCTACGTCTCCAGCGACGAGAACGGCGAGTACGGGTTCTTCGGGTCGTTCCACGAGGTCCGGGAGAACGAGCGCATCGTCCAGACGTTCACGTTCGAGGGCTTCCCCGACGCGGTCAACCTCGAGATCATGACGCTGACCGACCTCGGCGACGGGCGGACCCGGCTGTCGTCGACGGCGATCTTCGACTCGGTCGAGTCCCGGGATGGCATGGTCGCCGCAGGGATGGAGTCGGGCGTCGTCGAGGGATACCGCAAACTCGATGCCCTCCTCGCCGAGGAGGGGTGAGCGGGTCCCGGCAGCGTAGCCCTCGCCGGGGACGTCTCAACCCCACGATCGACTGGTCGCTCCACCGAGGTCGGTGAGCCGGTTTCGGCCCGACCGCCTCGGTGGGGCGACCGATCTCTGCGCGGGAGATGGCGTCGTACTATTCGTCGGTGCCCGATTCGGCGCGCTCGGCCATCATCGCGAAGTAGGCGTCGCGGCTGCGGGAGACGTGTGCTCCCATGAGTTCGGCCGCGGTCGTCTCCTGACCGGCGTCGACGGCGGCGAGGATCGCCCGGTGCTCGGGCCACGCCTGGGTGCCGCGGCGACTGACGTTGAGGGAGTAGAGCCACTCGATCTTCCCCGAGATCTGGCGCAGCAGGCTGATGAGCGAGAGGCTGCCGCTGAGTTCGGCGATCGCGAAGTGGAAGCGCATGTTGAGCACCGCGAGGTCGTGGAAACGACTCTCGGCGATGACGGTGTCACCGGCGTCGAGGATCCCGTTGATCTCCTTGCGCACCGCCCGCCAGCGCGGGTCGGGTTCGCCGCCGTCGGCCTGGGCGGCGGCGCGTTTCGCGGCGCGCCGGGCGGTCGCGGATTCGAGGACGATGCGGATCTCGAAGAGGTCCTCGGCGTCCTCGATGGGCGAGGGCGCGACGACGCTGCCGACGTAGGGCCGCGATTCGACGAGCCCTTCGGCCTCGAGCGAGCGCAGCGCTTCGCGGACGGGGATCCGGGAGACCGCATACTGCTCGGCCAGGGCCGTCTCCCGCAGCTTCGTCCCCGGTTCGAGGTTCCCTGCGATGATGTCGGCCCTGATCCGGGCACCGACGACGAGCGGGCTCATCAGCGCCCCGCCGCATAACCCTGGGCGCCGCGGGGATTCGCCGCGGCCGCGAGCGTCCCGGTCTCCGGCTCCCTCGTCACGCAGGAGAGCCGCCCGAGCTCCCAGTCCCCCGCCCAGGTCACCTCGTGTCCGCGAGCGATGAGTCCGTCGATGACGTCCTCGCCGAGGCGGTCCTCGACGACCGCGCCCGCCGGCACCCAGGTGCGCGGCCAGAACGATCCGGCGAGCGCCGTGGTGTGCAGGGCCGGGGCGTCGATCGCCTGCTGCGGGGAGTAGCCGCCGATGAGCATGCGCAGAATCATGAGCAGCTGCCACTGCTCCTGTTGGTCGCCGCCGGGTGAGCCGAGGGCGATGACCGGTTGGCCGTCCTTCGAGATGAGCGTGGGTGTCAGCGTCGTCCGGGGTCGTCTGCCCGGCACCAGCGCCGAGGGTGAGGTGTCGTCGAGCCACATCATCTGCAGGCGGGTGCCGAGGCAGAATCCGAGTGCGGGGATGGTCGGTGAGGACTGCAGCCAGCCGCCGGAGGGGGTGGCCGAGATGATGTTGCCCCAGCGGTCGACGACGTCGATGTGGCAGGTGTCGCCGTTGTTGACGCCGTTCTTCTGCACCGTCGGCTCGCCGATGCCGGCCTTGGAGAGCTCATCTCTGTCGGCGCCTTCGGCGATGAGCGGCGGGGTGAAGATCGGTGGGGTGCCGTTCCGGTCGGGGCCGGGTCGGAACTCGTGTGACGCGGTCTCGGCGATGAGGGCGCGCCGGGTCGCGGCGTAGTCCTCGCTGAGCAGCCAGTCGAGGTCGACCTCGGCGTCGCCGTAGTAGGCGTCGCGATCGGCCATGGCGAGTTTGAGTGCCTCGAGGATCGTGTGGGCCCCGATCTCGGTCGACGGGTCGAGGCGGTCGTCGTCGAAGCCCTCGAGGATGCGCAGGGCCTGGAGCAGGGCGGGGCCCTGTCCCCACGGTCCGATCTTCGCGATCTCGAAGCCGCGGAAGGTGATCGTCACCGGCGTCTCGAAACCGGCGTCGAAGCCCGCCATGTCGGCGACGGTGATGACTCCTGCGTGGTCCCCTCCGGTCGAATGCCGGTGCGGGGTCGTGACGAACTCGGCGATCGCCTCGGCGACGAACCCGGACTTCCACGCGCTCCTGGCCGCCCGGATGCGTGCAGTGCGGCCGTCGGCGTCAACGCTGGTGTTGCTCTCGCCGTAGTGGCCGACACCTTCCTCTTCGTCGCCTGCGGCGATGAGGCGTCGGAGCACCTCGGCGTAGGCGCGGTTGACGACGATCTCCCCGGCTTCGGGGATCCGACCCTCCGGCATCCACAGCTGCGCCGAGGACGGCCAATACTCGGTGAAGAGCTCCTGCACCCGCTCGATCGCGCCGACGACGCGGGCCAGGACGGGGTGGCCGTTCTCGGCGTAGTCGATCGCGTAGGCGAGCACCTCGGCGAGCTCCCACGTCCCGTGCTCCTCGAGGAGCGCCAGCCAGGCGTCGACGGATCCGGGCACGGCGGCGGCGAGCGCTCCGGCGCCGGGGACCATGTCGAGGCCCTCGCTGCGGAAGTGCGCGATCGTCGCCCCGGCCGGTGCCGGACCCTGCCCCATGAGGATCTGCGGGTGGGAGGGCTCGTCGGCGGTCGCGAACACACCGGTCATGTCCCCGCCGGGACCGTTGAGGTGGGGTTCGACGACGTGGAGGACGAAGGCACCGGCGGCGGCGGCGTCGAAGGCGTTGCCTCCCCGTTCGAGGACCGACTGCGCCGAGGCGGTCGCCAGCCAATGGGTCGACGCCGACATCCCGAAGCGGCCTTCGAGCGTCGGGCGGGTGGTGAATGCTGCGGGCGGCGTGTACGCCATGTCAGTGTCCTTCGTGGTCGGTGGCCAGTGTTCCCAGTGGCTTGCGTGCTCAGCGGCCTGCGGTGAATCGACGGCGATCCGCGCTCGAGGACCACTCCCAACGACGACGTCGGAGCAGTCTGAGTCTCGAACGTTCTGAGACTATTGCATACAATCTAACCTCGGGGAGTATTTTTGTATACGACCGACACGACCCACCCCACCTTCGAAAGGGGCGCGATGAACCGCCGACTCGACCTGGCCATGCTGCTCGTGCTCACCTTCTCCACGGGGATGGTCGACGCGATCGGCTACCTCGGCTTCGACAAGATCTTCACCGCGAACATGACCGGCAACGTCGTCATCCTCGGCATGGCCCTCACCGGCGCCGACGACCTCCCCGTCCTCCGACCGACGCTCGCGCTCGTCTTCTTCATGGTCGGCGCCGCCTTCAGCGGACGGATCCTCGGTCGCCGAGGAGAGGACTGGCACCACCGGACGACGACGATCTTCACGCTCGTCGCCATCGGCTGCGCAGGTCTCGCGGTCTATGTCGGCGTCGTCCCCGATCCCGAGGTCGGGATCACCGGCACGATCTTCACCTCGGCGCTCTCCACGCTCATGGGCGCCCAGGCAGCCGCGGCGAGGAAGATGAAGATCGCCGACGTCACCACCGTCGTCGTCACCTCGACGATCGTCGGCCTCGCCTCGGACTCACGCCTGGCAGGCGGTGACAGCACGA
This sequence comes from Brevibacterium metallidurans, assembly GCF_037101285.1. Lineage (NCBI taxonomy): Bacteria > Bacillati > Actinomycetota > Actinomycetes > Micrococcales > Brevibacteriaceae > Brevibacterium > Brevibacterium metallidurans. The sequence goes on along the minus strand of NZ_BAAAAF010000012.1, from coordinate 69,574 downwards.
ACTGGGCGCGCCGGGGTCTGGCCGTCGGACTCATCCTCGTCGGTGCTTTGGCGGGGGCGGCCTCCCTGCTCATCAATCAGTGGATCGGCATCGCGATCGTCTCGGTCATCATCGCGGTCGCGGCGTACATCGGCCACCGGGGCATGCATCGCCGTACCCGCACCGAGGCAGCCGCCGAGTCCCCCGCCGACGCCACCGTCTGACCGGAGGGCACCGGCCTCCCGGGGTGTTTCCAGGACGCTGAGTGTCGATTTTTCACGGCAGAATCGGCACTCAGCGTCCAGAAGCCAGCAGCGCGCTAGCCGGGTCGGCTTCGAGCCGACGGTCAGACCTCCACCCGCTACGGCGAATAACGCGTGGCCCGGCGCGCACTCAAGCAACGCTGCACGCCCGCCTGGCTCGATCCGCGGGCGATTCCAGGACGCCGAGTGACGATTCTGCGCTCGCAAATCGACACTCAGCGTCCAGAAACCGGCACTGCATGGGCCAGGCCAACCTCGAGCCAACGGTCAGACCACTACCGCTCCGGCGGAACACGCGCGACACCTGCACCGTCCGGACCCGCGCCGCCTCAACGCACGCTCATCCGCGCAGGCGGGTCATCTCCGGGTCGTAGAGCGGTTCGGCGGTGACGGTCGCGGGCAGTCGCTTCCCGAAGTACTCGATCTCGACCTTGTCGCCGACCGACAGGCTGTCCGGCAGCCACGCGTAGGCGATCGCCTTCCCGATCGTGTACCCGTACGCCGCCGAAGTGACGTAGCCGTCCGCGCGGCCCGCGCCGGCGGAACCGGATGCACCGTCAGCCCCCGCGCCAGCACCGCTGACACCCGCCGACGCCCCACCCACGACATACACCGGCTCCTTGCCGAGCACGATGTCGGTGGGCACGTCGAGGGTCAGGCAGGTGAGCTTCTTCGTCGCCTGTGACGCCCGGTCCGCGAGCGCCGTCTTGCCGACGAAGTCGTCGGTCTTCGAGGCCTTGACCGCGAAGCCGAGGCCCGCCTGCTCGGGTTCGTGCTCGCTCGTCATGTCCGTGCCGAAGGACCGGAAGCCCTTCTCCAGCCGCAGCGAGTTGAACGCCTCACGCCCGGCGGCGATGATGCCGAACTCCTGCCCGGCCTCCCACAGCACATCCCAGAGCCTGTGCCCGAGATCCGCCGAGGTGTAGAGCTCCCAACCGAGCTCACCGACGTACGACAGCCGCATCGCGGTGACCGGGACCCCGGCGATCGTGATGTGCTTCGTCCGGAAGTACTTCAGGCCCTCGTCGCTGAGATCGTCGTCGCTGACCGCGGCGATGACGTCCCGGGCGCGCGGCCCCCACAGCCCGATGCAGCAGGTGCCCGGCGTCATGTCGCGCACGCTCACCCACTGACTCGGATCGGCCGCGGTCTGCTCGCGGGCGGCTCGCGTGATCGCGGCGAGGTCGATGTTGCTGTTGGCGCCGACCTGGTAGGTCTCCTCGTCGAGGATGGCCACCGTGATGTCCGAGGTGATGCCGCCGGCCTCGTCGAGCAGCAGCGTGTAGCTCACCGCCCCGGGCTTGCGCAGCATCGACGAGGTCGTCAGCCCGTGGAGCAACTTGCCCGCACCCGGCCCCTTGACCTCGAAGCGCTTGAGCGCGGTCATGTCGTACATCGCGACGTTCGTCCGCGTCTTCCACGCCTCGACCGCGGCGATCGGCGAATGGAACTCGTTCGCCCAGTCGTCCCGCTCCGGCGCCCGCCACTCCTCCGGCAGGTCGCCGAGCAGCGCGGCGTTCGCCTCGTACCAGTGCGGCCGCTCCCAACCGGAGGCCTCGAGGAAGAACGCGCCGAGGCGCCTCTGCTGCTCGTTGAACGGACTGAGCCGCACGTCCCGCGGTGAGATCCGCGGCTGCAGCGGATGGAGGATGTCGTAGATCTCCCGGAAGTTCTGCTGCGAGGTCTCGCTCACGTACTCCGGCGTCGTCTGGATGTCCTCGAACCGGTTGAGGTCGAGCCCGGAGAGGTCGGTCTCGGAATGGCCGTGCGCGATGAGCTCGGCCACGGCCTTGGCGACGCCCGCCCCATGGGTCACCCACACCGCCTCGGCGACATAGAACCCGTCGACGTTCCGGGACTGCCCGACCAACGATCCGCCGTCGGGGGTGAAGGAGAAGATCCCATTGAATCCGCGCTGGATCTGGGTCTGCGCGAGCTCGGGGAGGATCTCCTGGCTGATCGACCATTCGCGTTCGAAGTCCTCGGGAGTGAACGTCAGCGACGAGGGCATCCGCTCGTCGGTGATCTCATCGGGCGAGTACCGCGGCAGCGTGTCGAGGTCGACGGGCATGGGGCGGTGCGCGTACGAGCCGATGCCGATCCGCTCGCCCCACTCCCGGTAGTAGAGGTCCTCGTCCTGGTAGCGAAGGATCGGGGCGCTCGCCCCCTTCGGCAGCTCGTTCTTGCCGGCCAGGCTCGGCACCTCCGTCGACCACGCGAACTGGTGGGCCAGGGGCAGCAGCGGGATCGGGGTGTCGGCCATGGCGCCGATCGTCGGCCCCCAGAATCCGGCGCACGAGACGACGATGTCGGCGGGGATCCGCTCGTCTCCGGCGTAGACGGCGGAGACCTTCCCGCCCGTGTGGTCGATGCCGGTGACGACGGTGCGATCACGGAACTCCACCCCGGCCGCACGTGCCCGTTCGATGACGAGCTGGGTCCCCTGCGCAGCGAGCGCAAGCCCGTCACCGGGGGTGAAGAGCCCGCCGAGGACCTTGTCGGGGTTGAGCATGGGGAACAGCCTCAGGGCCTCCTCGGTGTCGACCACCTCGGCGTCGACACCCCACGACCGGTTCCAGCCGGCCCGCCGCTCAAGGTCATGGAGGCGTTCGGGGGTCGTGGCGATTTCGAGCCCGCCGACGGGCAGGAACGAGCCCCGTCCGTCCGGTCCGGTGAGCGAGGTGAGCTTCTCGATCGTGTACTGCGCGAACTCCGTCATCGACTTCGACGGATTCGATGAGAAGACGAGGCCCGGAGCGTGCGAGGTCGACCCGCCGGGGATCGTCAGCGGTCCCTGCTCGATGACAAGCGTGTTGGTCCAGCCCAATCGGGCGAGTTCGTCGGCGAGGTTGGCCCCGACGATGCCCGCTCCGATGATGACGACCCGTGGGGAGGGATTCGACACTGGGTTCTCCTTGCTGTGGTGAGGCTGCGATGGAATTGGTGGTGCGCTCAGGCGTCGATGACGAGGTCGGTCTTCGCCGTCGAGCAGCAGGGAAGGATCTTCCCCGCGTCGATCTCGCGGGCACGGATGCCGCCCTGATGGTTCATCTCAACCTCTCCTTCGAGTCTGACGACCTTGCACGAGCCGCACATGCCCTCCTGGCAGTTCGCCCCGATGCGCACCCCGGCCCTCCGGGCCGCGTCGAGGATGACGACGTCCGGGGCGACCCGGACGTTGACCCGCGACCGGAGGAAGGCCATGGTGAGCTCGCCTTCTCCCACGGTAGCGAAGCCGTCCGGGTCTGCGTGTCTCGATTCGCCATCGACTTCGGTCTCCCCGGCCCCCGCCTCGGCGAGGGCGGCTGGGGCGTCGACGGGGACGGCGGCGTCGGCAGGCACGGCCTCGAGCGGGGCGCCGACCGTCTCGACGGCGCCTCCGGAGTCGTGCTCGGGTTCGTAGAGGTCGAAGGCGGCCGGCTGCTGCTCGTAGTACTCCTCGGCCGACGACGCGAACTCCTCCGCGATCTCCCCGGCCAGCGCGACCTCCTCGGCGTATTCGAGCCGAGTGGCACGGTCGCCGGAGAAGAACTCCATGAAGATCGAGGTGTCGTCGACGCCGACGCGGGCGAGGCAGTCGGTGGCCGTGTTGAGGTATCCCTCCGGCCCGCACGCGAAGACCTGGCGGCCGTTGGCGTCGGGGACCACCTCGTCGAGGAGGTCGGCGGACAGCCGCCCGGACCTGCCCGTCCACTTCGCACTCCCCTTCTTCGCCGCCTGCTTCCGATCGCCGAGGCAGTAGACGACCTGGATCCGGAAGTCGGCCTTCTCGAGGAAGTCGAGTTCGTCGGCGAACGCGAAGCGGTCGGGCGCCGAGCCGTGGTAGAGGAGGATGACGTCGGCCTGGCCCGGCAGCGAGTGGATCGTGCGGATCATCGACATCAGCGGGGTGATCCCGGCCCCCGCGGCGAGCAGGAGGTAGCGGGCGCGCCGGTCGTAGTCGGCGAGGTGGAAGGCCCCGACGGGACCGAGCATCTCGAGCACCGTGCCCGGTCGGATCGACTCGTGCGCCCACGGGGAGACGAGGCCCGCCGGGTCGCGTTTGATCGTCACGGAGAACGTCCACGGTTCGGTCGGGGCGGACGAGATCGAGTAGCTGCGGGACTCCGGCTCCGCCTCGGCGCCGTAGATGGGGAAGTCGATGTTCATGTACTGCCCCGACCGGAACGCCAGCGGCGCCCCGTCCATGCGGCGGAAGACGAAGGTCATCATGTCCCCGGCCTCGGGGATCGTCTCGACGCATTCGGCGGTGAACTCCTGAGGATGCCAGGGACCGAGCGCCGTCGCGGCTCCGGCCGGTCCCGCCGTCGAGCCGAGCACCCGGTTCCACGGCATCTCGAGGCCCCGGATCCGCTGCGCGAGCGGGATCGTGGGGTCGTCGACCACCCTCATTCCACGTGCTCCCGCATCCGGTCGATGTACCAGCCGATGAAGGCCTCGACCTGGTATTCGCTCTTCATGTACGGCCCCTGCTCGTAGAAGGGACTGCCCGCGCCGGTCTGGCACAGCTCGACGAACGCCTTGTCCTGGAGGTTCGTCTGCTTCCACGTGTGGGTGAGCGTCTCGAGGTCGTAGTCGACGCCCTCGACGGCATCGTCGGCGACGAGCCAGGTCGTGCGCACCAGCGTCTGGTGCGCGTTGATCGGGTACGCCCCGAAGGTGATGACATGATCGCCGAGGAGGTGGAACCAGCTGTTGGGCTGCAGGTGCATCGAGCACCGTCCGAGCCGGAAGTCCGGCAGATCGCCGAGGAGCTTCTTCGACAGCCGGCGACCGTCGGCGGAGAACGACTCCCCCTCCCCGTCGAGGGACTCCCGGGAGATGCGGATGCCCGCGACCCTGCCGAGGTCCTCGATGACCTCGTAGGGCAGACCGTAGCGGCGGCATCGGAACTCCAGTGCCGCCTGCGCGGCCTGGTTGCGCTCCCACACATCCGTCAGATGCGTCGGCACCGTCTCATCGGTCAGCCCCCATGTCGGGAAGAGCGAGCACGCGAGCTCGGGGTGGCCGTCGCAGTGGTAGCACTCGCGGTTGTTCTCCATGACGAGCTTCCAGTTGCCCTCCTCGACGATGGTCTGCTGGTAGGCGACCTTCGTCTTCGCCAGCTCGTGCGGACCGATGTAGGGGGCGAAGAGCTCGGCCACCTCGGCGAAGTCGGTGGGCGGCTCCTCGGCGAGGCAGAGGAAGACGAGGCCGGCGACGACTTGCACATGGGCCCGCTTGAGCGCATAGCAGGCCTTGTCGAAGGACATCTCCCCCGGCGCCGAGGCGTGGATGAGGTCGCCGTCGGGCGAATAGGTCCACGAGTGGTAGCCGCACACGAGGTTGCCCGTCGTGCCTGAGGGTTCGGTGAGGACGCGGGCGCCGCGGTGCCGGCAGACGTTGTGGAGGACGTTGACCCCGCCGTCGTCGGTGCGCAGGACGATGAGCGAGTACGGCCCGTAGTCGAGGGTGACGTAGTCGCCGGGTTCGGGGATCTCGGCGACGCTGCACGCGAAGACCCAGTGCTGGGAGAAGATCGCCTGCATGTCGAGGTTGAAGAGGTTCGCGTCGGTGTAGAACGGAGCCTCGAGTGAGAAGCCGGTGCGTCTGGTGTCGAGGAGCAGTCGAATTTCGTCGAGGCGCTCTTCGGTCATCCCTGCGGGGAAGCCCTTCTTCGTCGGTGCCAGATTGGTAGCGGTCAAATTCCCATCTCCCTTGATCCCCTGAGAATGCGCGCGGTCAGGGATGCCGTCTGCTCGTGGTCATCGCTGCCGTCGACCGCCGGGCACGCCCATCGCCCGATCCCGCCGCGTCGCTGCTGTCACGATAGAACAGCCGAACACTGCGGGAAAAGCGCGAGATTCCGAAGAACAACATGCAGGAAAAGTGCATAATGTGAGCATGATCGATCCGCGTCTCATCACGCTGCGGACCTTCGCCGCTTCGGGCACGATCGCGGCCACCGCCGAGCTCACCGGATACTCTCCCTCGGCGGTGTCCGCGCAGCTGCGCGACCTCCAGAATTCGCTGGGGATGACGCTCCTGACCAAGGACGGGCGGGGCCTGCGGCTGACCGCGACGGGCAGGTATCTCGTCAGGCGTTCGGACCGGCTGATCTCCGTGTGGGAGGAGATCCGCGCCTCGTCGTTCACCGCCGGGGACCAGGCGCCTTCCCATTTCGGAATCGGCGGGTTCTCCACCGCCTCGGCGAATCTGCTCGCCCCGCTCGCCGCACACCTCCGCAGCACCCATCCCGACGTCAAGGTCCACATCATCGAGGCGAGCCCCTCGCGGTGCTTCGACCTCCTCGTCGCCGAACGCATCGACCTCGCCGTCGTCGTCTCCCCGCAGGGCGACGCCCGGGTCGAGGACGACGCGCGGTTCGAGAAGATGGACCTCCTCGATGACCCACTCGACGTCATGGTGCCCTCGGACCATCCGGTGGCCGGCCTCGATGCGGTCTCGCTGTCCGAGCTCGCCGGCGAGGACTGGATCACCGCGGTGCCGGGCTCGCCGTACCATGCGCTCTTCATCGCCGCATTCACGGCGGCCGGGGTGACGCCGACGATCTCGCACGAGTCCGTCGAGTGGGAGACCTCGGCCGCACTCGTCGGCGCCGGCGTCGGAGTCAGCCTCGTTCCGAGGCTTGCGAATCTCTCCGGCGAGGACAACGTCACCCGCGTGAGACTGACGGGAACGGGGCGTCTGAGCAGGAAGATCATCGCGGCCGTGCGCACGGGCAGCCGCGGCTCACCGCTCATCCGCGAATCCCTGCGGCACCTGCGGGCGACCTCGCAGCGGATACTCGCGACCCGCCTCGGCGAGACGGACTGAGACGCCGGATCTCCGCCCTCGGTACACCCTTTCGGCCTCGCGTGGGTTCGATTAGCGTGGCAAGTGACGGGGTGTTGACAAACTCTTCCCTGCGCAACGAGACTGACACCACGTCTGATACAAGACTGATATTTCAGGAGGCCGTTCGGCACTCCCGCCGATTTCGCCTCACGATTCCGTCCGAACGGAGACTCAACGATGAGCAACAGGGCAATCAGCTACGCAGGTCCAGGCAAGGTCGAGGTCATCGACACCGACTACCCCGAGTTCGTCCTCAAGGACGGCCCGGGCGTCAATCCCGCCAATGTCGGCCGCAAGGTCGACCACGGCGTCATCCTCAAGACGGTCGCGACGAACATCTGCGGCTCCGATCAGCACATGGTCCGCGGTCGCACCACTGCGCCGGAAGGGCTCGTGCTCGGCCATGAGATCACCGGCGAGGTCGTCGAGGTGGGCCGTGACGTCGAGTTCGTCAAGGTCGGCGACCTCGTCTCGGTGCCGTTCAACATCTCATGCGGCCGCTGCCGCAACTGCAAGGAAGGCAAGACGGGCATCTGCCTCAACGTCAATCCCGACCGGCCCGGATCAGCCTACGGCTACGTCGACATGGGCGGCTGGGTCGGCGGGCAGGCCGAGTACGTGCTCGTGCCCTACGCCGACTGGAACGTGCTGAAGTTCCCGGACAAAGAGCAGGCGATGGAGAAGATCCTCGACCTCACGATGCTCTCGGACATCTTCCCCACCGGTTTCCACGGCGCGGTCGGTGCGGGCGTGCAGGTGGGGTCGACGGTCTACGTCGCCGGTGCCGGTCCCGTCGGACTGGCGGCGGCCACCTCGGCGCTGCTGCTCGGTGCCGCCGTCGTCATCGTCGGCGACCTCAACGAGGACCGGCTCGCGCAGGCTCGCAGCTTCGGCTGCGAGACGGTCGACGTCTCGAAGGGCGATCCGAAGGATCAGATCGAGCAGATCCTCGGCACCCCCGAGGTGGACTGCGGCATCGACGCCGTCGGCTTCGAGGCGCGCGGGCACGGCAAGGATGCCAGCCACGAGGCCCCGGCCACCGTGCTCAACTCGCTCATGGACATCACGCGGGCCGGCGGCAGCCTCGGCATCCCCGGGCTCTACGTCACCGGTGACCCCGGCGCCGTCGACGAGGCGGCGAAGGAGGGGTCGCTGTCGATGCGCTTCGGCCTCGGCTTCGCGAAGTCGCACGTCTTCGTCACCGGCCAGTGCCCGGTGATGAAGTACAACCGCGGCCTCATGCAGGCGATCCTCCACGACAAGGTGTCGATCGCGAAGAACGTCAACGCGACGGCGATCTCGCTCGAGGATGCTCCGCAGGGCTACGCCGACTTCGACTCGGGGGTGGCGAAGAAGTTCGTCCTCGACCCGCACGGCCTCATCCGCGCCTGAGCGGGAAGCCGCGCGCTGAGAGGGCAGCGCCCACACTCATCGAGACAGCCACTTCGCGCTGAGACCACCACTTGAGAGTGGCAGTCTCGACGCGAAGTGGCGGTCTCGATGCGATCCGCTCGACGACGAGCGCAGTGCGGCCACCGCGTCTCGCCGCACTGCGCGCGCCCCTCACCGGAAGTTCGGGACGACCTCGTCGATGAAGAGCTGCAGGGATGCCTTCTTCTCCTCGTGGGTGAGAGCGTTGTCCGACCAGAAGCTGTACTCGTCGTAACCGAGGTCCTCGTAGTGCCTGATGCGTTCGGTCACCTCGGCGGGGGTGCCGATCATCGCGGACTTGTGCAGTGACTCGAGTTCGAACTCTGGGCGATCGGCGAATCGCTCCTCCGGCGTCGGGTCGAGGAACCCGTTGACGGGGTCCTTCTTCCCGAACGCCCACGCGGAGAACGTCCGGTAGTACTTGTTGATCCCGGCGGCCCCGACCTTCCAGCCCTCGGGGTCTTCGGGCGAGTGGAGGTAGGTGTGCCGGAGCACCATGATCTCCGGTCGCTTCTCCACCTCGGGGTGGGCGGCGAGCGCGGTCTCGAACTTGTTCATCAGGTCCTCGACCTCACGGTCGTCCTTCATCAGCGGCGTGACCTGGACGTTGCAGCCGTTGGCCACGGCGAAGTCGTGGGTCTCGGGGCTGCGCGCGGCCAGCCAGATCGGCGGGGTCGGCTGCTGGACGGGCTTCGGCACAGCAGTCGAGACGGGGAACTGCCAGTGTTCGCCCTCATGTGCGTAGTCGCCCTGCAGCAGTGCGCGCATCCCGGGCACGAGTTCGCGCAGGTACTCGCCGCCGTCGGCCGCGGGCATGCCGCCTGCCATCCGATCGAATTCGAACTGGTAGGCGCCGCGGGCGATGCCCACCTCGGCGCGCCCGCCGCTGATGACATCGAGGAGGGCGACCTCGCCGGCCGCACGCAGCGGATGCCAGAACGGGGCGATGATCGTGCCCGAACCCAGCCGGATCGTCGAGGTCTGCGCAGCGAGTGCGGCAAGCTGCTGCATCGGTCCGGGGGAGGCGACGTACTCCATCGAATGGTGCTCGCCGATCCACACCGTCCCGAAACCGCCGGCCTCGGCCAGCTGCACGAGTTCGACGAGGTTCTTCCAGTGCTGCTCGGGGCTGATCGAATCGTCCCAGCGTTCCATGTGGAGGAAGAGGGAGAAGCGCATGAGTGGTCCTTTCCTTCGGTTCCGGGTCGCCCCGGAACTCTGCTCGGTGTCTGTGTGTCTGTGTGTCCGTGTCTGTCGGCCGGTGATCGTGTGCCCGGCGTCCGCGGATCAGTTGCTCGGCGTCCGCGTCCGGTCGACCGCAACCGCGGCGCTGACGCAGTGAGCCTTCAACCGGCGCAGCAGGCCCTCAGCCGGCGCTTTCGCGTTCGGCGATCGTCGTGTTCGTGCGCGACCAGAGCTCCTTGTCCACCTCCCGCACGATCACGGTGATGTTCTCGTCGGCGGCCCCCGTGGTCGCCGCCGCAACCTCGTGGACTCCGGCGATGAGGGCCCTCAGCTGTTCGGGCGTGCGGCCCCGACCGATCGAGATGTCGATGAGCGGCATGTCCTCACCTTCCCAGCACGAAGGGGTCGGCGACCGGCCCTTCGTCCGTATTGATCCAGATGCTCTTGAGCCGGGTGTACTCGTGCATCGATTCGATGCCGTGCTCGATGCCGACCCCGGAGTTCTTGAACCCCTGTCGCGGCGACATCGGGGACATGGCCCGGTACATGTTGATCCAGATGGTCCCGGCCTCGAGCCGCTGCGACATCCGCATGCTCCGGGCCAGGTTCGTCGTCCACACGCCGGCGGCCAGTCCGTATTCGGTGTCGTTGGCGAGCGCGAGGACCTCCTCCTCGGTGTCGAAGGGCATGATCGCGGCGACCGGCCCGAAGATCTCCTCCTGGGCGATGCGCATGTCGTTCGTCGTGTCCGTGAGCACGGTGGGCTGGAAGAAGTAGCCGGGCAGATCGACGTCGGGTCGTCCCCCGCCGTAGGCGATCCGTCCGCCCTCTTCAACGCCGATCCCGACGTATTCGCTCACCTTGTTCAGCTGCGCCTCGAAGGCGAGTGGGCCGAGCTCGGTCTCCGGGGCGAGCGGGTCGCCGATGACGATCGAGGCGGCCCGCGCGGTGACCTTCTCGAGCAGTTCGTCGTAGATCCCCCGCTGGGCGAACACCCGTGATCCGGCGATGCACGTCTGCCCTGCGGCGGCGAAGATGCCGGCGATGACGCCCATCGCGGCATTGGAGACGTCGGCGTCGTCGAAGACGATGTTCGGGCTCTTGCCTCCCAGCTCGAGCGTCGATCCGATGAATCGCCCTGCCGCCGAGGCGGCGATCGCTGCCCCGGTCCGCGTCGATCCCGTGAAGGAGATCTTCGCAAGCTTCGGGTTGTCGACGAGCGCCTGTCCCGCCTCGGCGCCGAGACCGGTGACGACGTTGACGACGCCCGCAGGGAAGCCCGCCTCATACGCGAGTTCGGCGAGGCGGAGGATGGTGCGCGAGGTGTACTCGCTCGGCTTGATCACCGTCGTGTTCCCGGCGGCCAGCGCCGGGGCGAGCTTGGACAGGGTCAGCGTCATCGGCGAGTTCCACGGGGTGATGAGCCCGACGACGCCGAGCGCCTCACGCTGGGTGAAGTTGATGACCTCGGGTGAGTTCGTCGGGATCTGCGAACCTTGGACCTTGTCGGCCAGCCCACCGAAGTAGTAGAGGTACTCGGGCAGTCCTTTGAGCTGTCCGGTCATCTCCCGCAGCAGCTTGCCGTTGTCCTGGCTTTCGAGCCGCGCGAGTTCCTCGGCGTTCTCCCCGATGAGGTCGCCGAACCTCCGCAGCAGGTGACCCCGCTGGGTCGGTGTCGTCCGCTGCCATCCGGTGGATTCGAAGGCCGCTGAGGCGGCATCGACGGCCCGTGCGACGTCGGCTTCGGTGCCGCGGGCGAATTCGTAGAGGGTCTCAAGCGTGGCGGGGTTCGTGCTCTCGAGGTAGTCGCCGTCAGCCGGGGCACGGTGCTCACCGGCGATGAAGTGGTCGAGCCTGATCGTCATGTCCGGCTCCTCTCTGTGGTCGATGGCGTCGATGAAGGCGATGTGGACGTGCTGTTCCGGGCCCGGAGGTCGATGAGGTTCTCGAGGCGGTCGGCGAGGTCATCGGGATGGGTGACCGGCAGCATGTGCCTGGCACCGGGCACGATGGCGACCTCGGCATCGGGTATCCGGCGGGCCAGCCGTCGGCTCATCTCCGGTGTCGATCCCGGGTCGAGTTCGCCGGTGATCGCGAGCGCGGGCACGGAGATCTCCGGCAGTCGGGCGGCGATGTCACGGTCCCCGGTGGCGAAGACCGCGTACGCGTGCAGGTAGGAGTCGGGGTCGTTGGCGAGCAGCACGGCGCGCGTCTCCTCCCTCCAGGCGGCTGTCTCCTCGGCCTCGCCCGCGGGAAACCACCGGTCGAGGGCGCGGTCCATGCTGCCGGCGAAGTCCCGCGCCGCACCGTCGAGTCGGGCCTGCACTGCCGCAGCCTCCTCGTCGGTGCGCTCGGCGACCGAACTCACGCACGTGAGGCTGCGGACCCGGCCGGGCTGGTCGACCGTGAGCCGCTGCGCGACGAGCGCACCCAGGGAGAACCCGACGAGGTGCACGGGTCCGGCAGGCAGCCGAATGGCGACGTCGGCAGCCATCTCGGCCAGGGTCGTCGGGGAGGTCAGCGCAGGCTGCTCACCGTGACCTGGCAGGTCGAGCGCAACGGTGGGGCGCCCGAGCCGCTGTTCGACTCGGCCCCACACGCTGCGATCGAGCCCCACCCCGTGCAGCAGCACAACGGGGACGTCATTGTCTTCCCGCATCGCGTCGCCGCCTACTGGTCGGCGGCGAGCGGCGCCAGGCGCTGCTGCGGTCGGCCGCCCGTGGACCCGGCGAGGGCGACGAGGATCTCGTCGGCGTGCGGGGCGTCGGAGACCCTCCACTCGAAGGTCTGGTGGTGCGAGCGGATCGTCGCATCGGTGAAGTGCTTGAGCGGGATGTCGAAGACCGCCCCCGCCTCGGCGCGCTTCTCCACGGCCGGCAGCAGGGTGCTCGCCGAGGCGGCGTCCCGGAAGTGATTGCCGAACTTGAGGGTGTGGATGAGTGCTGAGCCGTGCTCGATCTCTCCGCCCTGACCGACGATCGCCGCCTTGCCGTAGGCTTCGAGGTCACCCCCGAGCGCTTCCATGACGCGGGGGGCGAGCAGGGCGCCGAGTTCGCTGGCGGTGGCGTCGATGCCGGGACCGAGGTCCTCGACGAATCCCTGACCGTGCCACGGGTTCTCGATGACGGCGGCGACGGCGGCGACCCGGATCGGCGGGTCGACGGTGCGTCCGCCTTCGGTGAGGACGTCTTCGACGACGGTGGTGAGCTTGCGGATCTTCATGGGAGGAGTCCTTTCAGGATGTCGGTGGTCACGGTGCCGTCGGTGCGGCGGTCGCCGATCCGCGCGAACGGCCGAGGACCGTTCGCGGCGGCGGCGATCACGCAGATCTCGTCGGGCTGTGGGGCGTCCGGGAGTCGGACGTCGATGGACTGGTAGTGATCCCGCGAGGTGGCGTGGGTCTTGTGCCACATGGGAACGCGGATGCTCGCCGAGGCGGCCGCGCGGCCGTCGGCGAAGCAGAGCACCGAGGTGCCCTCGAGCAGCTCCCGCATGATGTTGCCGAAGAACGGGGTGTGGATGAGGGCTCCGGCGTGCTCGAGCTCCCCGGCCGTGCCGACGACGGCGGCTTTGCCGAAGGCCTCGACCGCTGTCGCAGGTCCGATGGCTGCGAGCAGGCGATCGGTGAGGACCTTCGCGAGGACCGGGGCGATCGCCTCGGTCTCGGGTGCGAGGTCGGCATCGGGTCCGGTGCCGATCCACGGGTTCCTCAGCACGGCCACGGCGGCCGCCTGCACGAGGGGGCGGTCGAGCGGGGTCCCTGCCTCGGCCATGGTCTCCTCACGGTTGAGGGTGAGGGATCGGACGCCGAGGCTGCGGGCGAGGTCGTCGAAGCTCTGCGGACGGGCGTCGGGTTCGGCTGCGGATGCGGCAGTCGGCACAGCTGACTGGGACTGTGCGCTCACCGGTCCTCCTCCTGCTCGGAGAGCTCATGCTGTTCGCTCAGCGACAGGAGCGCAGCTCTGCTCGAGGCGTTGACATGCTCGCGCATGGCGATCTCCGCGCCGAACCAGTCCTTGTTCTCGATCGCCTCGATGACGGAGTGGTGCTCTCCGACCGATTCGCTCAGCCGGCCCGGGCGCTGCACGGCGCGGAGCACGATGCGGTGGTAGGCGAGCTGGTGCATGAGCCGTTCGTAGGTCTCGGCGAGCTTGATGTTGTCGGCGCCGCGGACGAGGGTCGCGTGGAACTCGTGGACGAGCCGCGCGTAGGTGTCGGCGTCCCCGGCGAGCGCGGCCGCATCGGACGCGTCGGCATTGTCCTTGAGCATTGCGAGCTCCGGGATGGCCCCGCGCCGGGCGAAGAGGTTCGCCGCCAGCCCCTCGAGGGATTCCTTGAGCTGGAAGAGCTCGACGATCTCACGTCGCTTGGGTCGCCTGAGGAAGGTGCCGACGCGCGGTCGGATCTCGACGAGGCCTTCGTATTCGAGCTGCTTGAAGGCCTCCCTGATGGGGGTGCGGCTGACGCCGAAGGACTCCGCGAGACTCGATTCGGGAATCATGTCCCCGGGTTCGTAGCCGTCGCTGAGGATGAGCGCCCGCACCCTGTCGAGGAACGACTCGCTGGCCTGAACATCGGAAATCTGTTGCATACAAGAAACGTACTTGCATACATCGACAGATGTCAACAATCTTGACCAATCCCAGTATTCACGGACTTAACCGAATCTATTGACGGATGCATAACGGTCATTCTATGGTCTCTGGTATGCAACAAACACATGACACCGCCCTGCGGGGTGTGAAGCAGACCATCACCGACGCCTGGCACGCCGTCTGGGACAGCGACGATCTCGACGCCTTCGATTCGCTCGTCACCGACGACTACGTCCGTGTCTCGACGAATTCCGGCCAGGCGAAGGACGCGCAGGCCATCAAGGACGAGATCCGGGAGATCCGTTCGGCCTTCCCCGATCTCACGACGACGATCGACCACATCCTCATCGAAGGCGACGAGGGTGCGATCTACTGGCATTCCGTGGGAACGTTCACCGAGCCGATGGGCGACGTCCCGCCCACGGGTCAGCAGGTGACGACGCACGGTTCGAACCTCATCACCCTGAGGGGGTCGCGGATCGCCCGCGAGGAGGTCACGTGGGACGCCCACGAGCTGCTCGCCGACCTCGGGCTCAAATCCCTGTCGTCGGCCTTCGAGGCCGGCCCCGAGGACGTCGTCACCGATGACCTGTCCGGACGCCCGTCGGCGGACTCGCTCAAAGCGTTCAACCGCCAGTTCATCACGGGCGTGACCGTGGTGACGACGACCGACGACGAGGGCAAACCCCGCGGCCTGGCGGTGAATTCCTACAACTCCGTCTCCCTCGACCCGCCGCTCGTCCTCGTCTGTGTGCAGAAGACCTCGTCGACCTATCCCGCGCTGTTCCGGTCGACGCATATGGGCATCAACATCATGAGCCGCAATCAGCGGGAGACGATCGGCGTCTTCGCTTCGAAGTCGCCCGACAAGTTCGCCACCCTCGACTGGCATGCCGGAGCCAACGGCTCTCCGCTCATCGACGGTTCGGCGGCATCGATCGAGGTCGAGATCAAGGAGCGCTTCCAGGCGCTCACCCACACCGTCTTCATCGGTCGCGTGCGCAGCGCGGAGACCTCCGAGGACTCCCCGATGATCTACAAGGCCGGCAAGTTCTTCGACAGCGAGGACCTCAGCTCACTCGACTGACACCTTCTCACCTCCGGCTCTCCCCTCGAGCCCCGGACTTACCCCGGTCCACCTCATCACAGCCTGACCCATCCCTGCATCAACCGGGCGCCAGAACGATTCACAAGGAAGTGGAGTTCGCCATGCAGTACGAATCCGGTCAGTCCGACGCGGAGGACAGCGCGTCGAGACCACAGCACCGCCACGCTCAGCTGCCCGGCCACGGCATGGATTTCCCCGGCGGCATCTCACCGGCCATGGCCGAGGCGAACGCGCTCCGCCACCGACCGGGGTCGGTGTTCTGGATCTCGATCGCCGGGGTCGCCGCATTCACCCTGTGGGGAGTCCTCTCCCCCGACGGCATGGCCACGACGATGACGAACGCGATGAACTCCGTCGCAGCGAGCGTCGGCTGGACCTACCTCATCGTCCCCCTGGGATGCATCGGCCTCCTCCTCTACCTCGGCTTCGGACGCTTCGGGCGGGTCCGCCTCGGCGCCGAGGACGACCGTCCGGAATTCAGCACGTGGGCCTGGCTGGCGATGATCCTCTCCGCCGTCATGGGCATCGGGCTCATCAGCTACGGCGTGGCCGAACCGATCTCGCACTTCACGACCCCGCCCCACGATCTCGCCGCGCCCGGCACCACCGAGGCCGCCGTCGTCGCGATGCAGTACTCGTACTTCGATTGGGGTCCGCACGCGTGGGCGGTGTTCGGGGTCTTCGGACTCGCGATCGCCTATTCGACGCACAAGCGCGGGAACACCGGCCTCATCTCCCCGATGCTGCGACCGCTGTTCGGCAAGGCGATGGACGGATGGCTCGGCAAGCTCGTCGACATCATGGCCGTCGTCGCCACGCTCTTCGGCACGACCACCTCGCTGGGCCTCGGCGCCTCGCAGATCTCCGAGGGACTCAACCGGGTCTTCGGGATCCCCAATGAGCTCTTCGTCCAGATCATCATCATCCTGGGCATCACCGTCGTCTTCACGCTCTCGGCGCTCTCCGGGGTGAACAAGGGCATCAAGTTCCTCAGTCAGACGACCGCGGTGCTCTCGATCTTCCTCGGCCTCTTCGTCCTCATCGTCGGTCCGACCGGCTTCATCGGCAACCTCTTCTTCCGCGCGACCGGCCAGTACCTCGGCGAGTTCTTCACGATGAGCCTGCTCACACCGCTGACCTCCGACGCCGTCGGCTGGTACCAGTACTGGACGTACTTCATGATGGCGTGGTGGCTGAGCTGGGGCGCGTTCGTCGGGGTCTTCCTCGCGAAGATCTCCAAGGGACGCACCGTGCGGCAGTTCGTCCTCGGCGTCATGGGCGTGCCGAGCCTCGTCTTCTTCGCCTGGTTCACCGTCTTCGGCGGGACCGCGATCAAGATCGACATGGACGGCGGCGGACAGATCGGCAAGGCGGCCGCCGAGAACGTCAACTCCGCGTTCTTCGAAACCCTCGGCAACCTGCCCTGGACGGGACTGACCTCGGTGATCGCGATCATCCTCGTCGTCCTCTACTTCGTCTCCGGAGCCGACGCGAACACCTTCGTCCTCAGCATGCTCACGTCCCGCGGCACGCTTGAGCCCAGCCGCTGGGTGCTCACCGTCTGGGGTGTGCTCACGGGTACGACGGCGATGGTGCTCTTCTTCGCCGGTGGGCTCGCGGCTCTGCAGCAGGCGGCGATGCTCTCGGCGCTGCCGTTCGCGATCATCGTCGCCCTGCTCGGGATCTGCATCGTCAAGACCCTCCACGAGGATCATTCGATGGACGCGTACCGCACGGTCAGGCGCAAGGACCTCCCCGAGGAGTTCGCCACCACCGAGGTGTGAGGCGGGACAGCCTCGCTTCACTGCCCACACTCATCGAGACCGCCGCCTAGCGCCGAGACCGCCAGTCACAAGCTGCAGTCTCGGCGCAAAGTGGCGGTCTCGACGCTTCAGCCGGCCTCGTCGGCGAGGCGGGCGAAGGCGAGGTGGGCGAGCGCGGCGGCCTGATCGCCGAGCAGCGCATCGTCGAACTGCACCCTCGGCGAATGGTTCGTCTCGGCATCGGGATCGATGCCCTCAGGGGTGGCGCCGAGGAAGACGAACGCGCCAGGCACCTTCTCGAGCACGAACGAGAAGTCCTCCGAGCCCATGCGCGGATGCTCGAGCACTTCGACCTTCTCCTCCCCGAACATGCCGCGCAGGCGCGAGACGGTCAGCTCCGCCTCGGCGGGGTCGTTGACGGTGACGGGGAAGCCAACCTCGAAGTCGACGGTCGCCGTGCACCGGTGGGCGCGGGCGATGCTCTCGACGATCTCGGGCACGCGCTGCTGGAGGAGGGCGAGCGAGTCGGCGGAGAGGAAGCGGATCGAGGCGGCGAGCTTCGCCTCGTCGGGGATGACGTTCGTCGCCTGCGCGCCCTCGAGCTGGGTGACCGAGACGACGACAGGGTCGAAGATGTCGAACGACCGCGTCGTCATCGTGTTGAGCGCCAGCGCGATCTCGGCGACCGCAGGCACGGGGTCCCGCGTCGACTGCGGCTGCGAACTGTGACCGCCGGCCCCGTGGACGGTGACGTGGAGATCGGCGAACCCGGCCATGAGCGATCCCGGTCGCGTCGCGAACCGGCCCCGTTCGGCGGCCTCGACGTGGATGCCGTAGGCCGCGACCACTGGGACCCCTGCCGCCTCGAGCACGCCTTCGGCGATCATCGGCTCGGCCCCGCCCTCGACCTCCTCGGCGGGCTGGAACATGAAGGTCACCGAGCCTGACAGTTCGTCGCGGTGCGCGGCGAGCAGCTTCGCCGCCCCGACGAGCCCGGCCGTGTGCATGTCGTGCCCGCATGCGTGCATGTTCCCGTTCGTCGACGCGAAGTCGAGCCCGGTCTCCTCGACCACCGGGAGCGCGTCCATGTCCCCGCGCAGCAGCACCGCAGGTCCGGGCTTTCCGCCCTTGAGGACGGCGACCACCGAGGTGAGCGCGCTGCCCGTGCTCACCTCGAGTCCCAGCCCCGCGAGCTCATCGAGCACCTGCGCCTGCGTGAACGGGAGGTCGTAGCCGAGTTCGGGATTGGCATGGAGGATGCGGCGCAGGACGGCGAGGTCGGGCTGGAGGGTTCGCGCTTCGCTGCGGAAATCGGGGATCGTCATGGTCCCGATCCTAGTTCCGTCGATGCCGAGGCCACGTGCGCGTCCATCCCCACCGTCCCCCACCTGTCCGCAGACACCAACCGACCCTCGTGCTCGCCCCGGAATCGGCGTAGCGTGAACGGCACGCACCCACCGTCCGCCCCCACCGCCGGGATCCCGCTCGAAAAGGAGTCCACATCGTGCGCATCATCATCACCCAGAACACCACGCTCGACGGTCGGGTCGAGATGCTCGATGACTGGTTCGATCCGCAGGCCCAGGACGACGAACTCCTCGCCGAGGTGCGCAGCCAGACCGCACGAGAGCAGATCCTCCTCCTCGGGCGACAGACGTTCGAGGACTTCCGCGGCTTCTGGCCCCGGCAGACCGCCGACACCACGGGCATCGCGGCGCAGCTGAACAAGGTCGACAAATGGGTGTTCTCGACGACGATGACCGATCCTGAGTGGGAGAACTCGCGGATCATCGCCGACGACCCGCTGCTCGCCGTCGCCGCACTGCGCGAGCAGCCCGGCCTCGACGCGATCCTCACCGGCAGCATCAGCCTGGCCCACACGCTCATCACCGCCGGCCTCGTCGACGAGTACCGCATGTTCACCTACCCCGTGTGGCAGGGTCGCGGCCGCGGCTTCTTCCCCGGCGGCCACCCGCAGCCCCCGCTCGCCCTCCTCGACTCGCGATCGTTCCGCAGCGGCGTCGTCTACTCCGCCTACACTCCCGCAGGTCAGGTGCCGACAAGCCTCTGATCTCCCCCGCCGAGGCGGTTCCCCAGTTCCCAACTCCCCCGCCGAGGCGGTGCGGAAGTTCCGACCGACCCTCGCCGACTCCCGCTCTACGCGGTGCCGAACATGACCTGTCTACCGTCCGGGTCGGCCACCGTGACGACGACGTCGTCGATCGCGGTCGGGATGATCCCGGCGGCATCGAGCCGGTCGAGGAACGCGGTGCGGTCGTCGATGCGGAAGTAGAGGTGGGTGAGGTTCGACGCGGGAACGGTCGGGTGGGTGTAGTCGGCGAACGCCTCGGCGTCATGGAGGGCGAGCTGGATCCCACCGACCTCGAGGACGTAGTACGTGTACTCGTCATCGCCGGCCGCACTGAGCTCGAGCCCGGCGATGTCGCGGTAGAAGTCCGCCGTGTCCTCGAGTTCGCCGCAGGTGAGGAACACCCCGCGCAGCTTCGCGTCCATGCGCGCAGTCTAGACCCTGCTCAGCCCCGGCTCCCACTGCGCGTTCAGGTTCGACCCCGCGCGCTCAGGCCTTGATGATCCCGAACTGTTAGCGTGGACGGCTGAATCGTTAGGAGTGAGTGTGCAGAGGATCAAACGCTGGGTCGGCGTCGCTATGGCCTTCTCGATCATCGCGGTCGCCGGGTGCAGCGCAGCCGGCAGCGGCGGCAGCCCCGAGGAGACCGCCGGAGCCGAGCAGTCCCAGACCGGTCAGTCCCAGGACGGCAAGCCGAACACCGACAGCATCCCCGAGGTCGTCGCCGAGGTCAACGGCGAGAAGATCACGAAGGACGACTTCGTCCCCCTCTTCGAGACCCAGTACCAGCAGATGATGGTGCAGGCGCAGCAGGCCGGTCAGCCCGTCGACGAGGAGGGGCTGAAGAAGCAGACGGCCGAGAACCTCGTGAGCACGAAGCTGCTCAGCCAGGAAGCCGACAAGCGCGGGATCAAGGCCTCAGATGATGATGTGACGAAGGCCCTCGACGAGGCGGCGGCCTCGAGTCAGATGAGCACGGAGGACTTCCTCGGCGCCATGAAAGACCAGGGCATGGACGAGAAGAAGGTCCATGAGGAGCTGGGCACCCAGTTGAAGATCGAGGATCTCATCGTCGACGAGTTCGGCGAGTTCGAGGTCACCGATGAGGAGATCGGCGCCGCGTACCAGCGGGCGAAGGACCAGCAGGAGCAGATGGCCGCGCAGTCGGGTCAGGAGGCGCCGGTGCCTTCGCTCGAGGAGATGCGACCCCAGCTCGAGGAGCAGGTCAAGGGCGAGAAGTCGACCGAGGCGACGCAGAAGTTCGCGGGCGACCTCCGCGAGAAGGGCGACGTGACGATCAACCTCTGATACCGGCGCCTACGGAATCCGTCGTGACAACCTCACCTGAGGACAACCTCGGCGAGGATGCCCATGCCTGCGCCGATCCCAGGCGTAGTGGACATTTCAACCATCTACTCCACGATCCTCGATTCGGGCGAGTCTGAAGAAAGTCTTTCAGGATCTCGCAAAATCGGTGTGCGCGTTCTAGTCTGTATGGGACCAACGCAACCCGACTTCCCCTCGCCGATGATGGCGACCAGGGCAGCGGCGCTGACCAGAAGGATCCTCATGGCTTCCGTACTCTCCCGTTCGGCGATCATCGCGCCGAAGGACTTCAACCGCTGGCTGATGCCGCCGGCCGCATTGGCCATCCACCTGTGCATCGGCCAGGTCTATGCGTTCAGCGTCTTCAAGATCCCGTTCATGTCCCGCTTCGACGCCGGCGAGGTCTCGATCGGGTGGATCTTCTCGATCGCGATCCTCATGCTCGGCATCTCCTCGGCGATCTTCGGCACCTGGGTCGAGAAAGCCGGCCCCAGGGCTTCGATGGTCGCCGCCGGTTCGTGCTGGGTCGCAGGCTTCCTCATCGCCAGCCTCGGCATCATGACCGGCCAGCTCTGGCTGGTCTACTTCGGCTACGGCTTCGTCGGCGGCATCGGACTGGGCATCGGCTACATCTCGCCCGTCTCGACGCTCATGAAGTGGTTCCCGGACCGGCCGGGACTGGCCACGGGACTGGCGATCATGGGCTTCGGCGGCGGCGCACTCATCGCCAGCCCGATGTCGAACCAGCTCATGTCCTTCTACGGCGGAGGCACCGAGCCTGCGAACCTCGTCGCGGGTCTGACCCCCACGTTCGTCACCCTGGCCATCGTCTACGCGGTCGTCATCGCCGCCGGTGCCTACGTCATCCGCGTCCCGCACCCGGATTGGAAGCCGGCGAACTTCGACCCGTCGACGGTCAAGGCGAAGCCGCTGCAGACGACCGGCAACGTCTCGGCGAAGAACGCGATCCGCACCCCGCAGTTCTGGCTGCTGTGGATCGTCCTCTTCCTCAACGTCACCGCGGGCATCGGCATCCTCGAGAATGCGGCGCCGATGATCCAGGCCTACTTCGGCATCACCGCGGCCGCTGCTGCCGGCTTCGTCGGACTGCTCTCGATCGGCAATATGGCCGGACGGTTCGTGTGGTCGACGACTTCGGACTACCTCGGGCGGAAGAACAACTACATGATCTACCTCGGCGGCGGGGCGCTGCTCTACCTCGTCGTCGCGCTCTTCGGCGGCGGGTCGATCGTCCTCTTCGTCATCGCGACCCTGTTCATCATCTCGTTCTACGGCGGCGGGTTCGCGACGATCCCGGCCTACCTCAAGGACCTCTTCGGCGTCTATCAGGTCGGTGCGATCCACGGTCGCCTGCTCACCGCATGGTCAGCCGCCGGCGTGGCCGGACCGCTCATCGTCAACTCGGTCGTCGAGGCCGGCGACAAGGCCGGCAAGACCGGACCCGAGCTCTACACGCCCGGCATGTTCATCATGGTCGGGGCACTCGCCATCGGCTTCGTCGCGAACCTCCTCGTCCGCCCGGTCAAGGACAAGTACCTCGAACCCACCACCGCCGAGGCGGCCCCGACCTCCCCGTCGACCGCTGAGAAAGACTGAAGGAAGGACGCAGCATGAGCACATCGCAGACATGGTCCTCGGTTCCCCCCGAAGGCTCCCCGCAGTCCCCGGTGGGCGGCGCGTACAAGGTCATCGGCTCGGCCCTGACCGTCGTGGTCGTCGGCGGCCTCGCCTGGGGCCTGACCCTGACCGTGATCAAGGCAGTCGCGATCTTCACGAGCTGAAGTCGCTCCCCGCCGAGGCGTGTCGCCGCTGACGGCGCATGACTTCCGCGTCGAGCGCGGCAGGAGACATCCAACGGCCCCGCACCAGACGAACAGTCCGGTGCGGGGCCGTTCGCATTCAGGCGTGCGATCCTCGGCGACCGCCGCCTCTGCCCAATGTCAGCTCACCTCTTGCGCCCGCATTAACTTAAGTGCTTAACTTACTGGCATGGACCTGGCATTCGAACTCCACGATCTCGTGCGCACCCTCGATCGGTGGGCGGAGAAGATCCTCCAGCCCGAGGGACTGAGCTACAACCAGTACGTCGCGCTCGTCATCCTCGGCCAGCATCCGGGCATCACCGGTCGTACCCTCGCCGGCGCCCTCGGCGTCACCGAGGCGGCAGGCAGCGGCATCGTCAAGGTCCTCCTCGGGGCCGGCTACGTCGACAACCTCGCGGCGGCCGGATCGGGCAACCGACGTGAACTCCACCTCACCGAGGTGGGCGCCGAGAAGGCCGCCCACTGCGGTCGCCTCCTCGGCAGCTCGCTCGACGACAACGCGCGCACGATCGGCCTCGACCCCCAGGTCCTCGCGCAGACGATCCGCGATCTCCACGACGAGGTCCGCACCGTGCGCTCTTCCTCTCCCGACAGCTGACGCCGCTGGCCGGTAGCCCACCAACACCCCATCGGCAACCCGCCTCTCCACTCCCACTCGTTCCCAGGAGCACTCATGGCCTTTACCCTCGCCCTCCTCGCCCTCGTCTTCGGCCTCGCCCGCCTCGGCGTGTTCATCGCCCTCCACCTCGTGCCCAGCGAGTACACGATCGTCGGCCACGCCGTCAGCGACTACGCAGTCGGTCCCACCCGGCGCCTCTCGAGCGCCATGACATGGCTGACCGCGATCTTCTGGGCGCTGCTCGCCGCCGCGGTCGCCCTCGGTGTGCCCGACTGGTCCGACGCCACAGGGATCACGATCGCTCTGGCCGCACTCGCAGTGATCTTCATCGTCCTGCCCCTGGCGCCAACCGACCTCGAAGGCGAGAAGGCCACGATGATCGGCCGCCTCCACTACGTCTTGGCGATTGCCTGGTTCGCGATCAGCTACGCGTGCATGGGCAACTTCACCCGCCTCTTCACCGCCGAAGGTCCCGCGTGGCTCGCCGGCTCCCTGGGCGTCATCGCCTGGATCGCGGCGATCTCGCTCGCCGTCAGCGTCCTCGTCCTCATCGTCAAGCGACTGCGCCCGAAGGTCTTCGGCATCTCCGAACGCATCTTCATCCTCGCAGTCAGCCTCTTCTACCTCGGCGTCGCCGCCGGACTGATGATGCTCACCGCCTGAGGGCAGCCAGTTCCGTACCGCTCATGCCGACCCACCTCCCGACCCGAGTCCACCCCGTCCCGCTGGCACCTCCCCGAGGCGTACACTCGATCCGTGCCGACGACGAACCCCGAGACCCCACCCCGCAGACGCGGACGCCTCGCGTGGGGGTCGATCGTGCGCAACGCGGCCCTCGCCGTCGTCGTCCTCGCCGGACTCTGGCTCGTCGTCAACGTCCACCTGCCCACTCCCCGCGTGCTCCAGGATGAGATCGCCGAGGCGGGCGCCTGGGGCTTCGCCGTCTTCATCGCCCTGGCCACGGTCGTCGCGGCCACCCCGATCCCGGTGACGATCGTCGCCGTCGCCGGCGGGCTCGCGTTCGGCCTGCCGCTGGGAACCCTGCTCACGCTCATCGGCATCGTCCTCGGCGGGTATGCCGGGTACTGGATCGCCCGCGGCCTCGGCCGTCCGACGGCGAGGAAGATGCTCGGCTCCCACGCCGAGGCGGTCGAAACCCAACTCCACGGCGGCGGCTTCTACGCGGTGTGCACGCTCCGCCTCCTGCCGGGCCTGCCGTACTGGCCCGTCAACTACGGCAGCGGCGCCTTCGGCATCGACAACCGCACGTTCCTCACGGCCACGACGATCTCCTCGCTGCCTGGCCTGTTCGCCCTCGTCGGCATCGGCGCCTTCATCGGCGACCCGACCGTCCCGGGCGGCATCGCCGTCGGCGTGGCCTGGGTCGTCGTCGGCGTCCTGACGATCCTCGCCTTCCGCCGCTGGCGAGCGACGACCCGCGAACCTGCCGCCCAGAACGGCACCGAACCCGTAGTCGAGTCCGACAACCGCGAGAATCCCGGACCCGTCACCGAGGCGGCCGACGGCTGAGCCCTCCGAATCCCCGGACAGTCCCTACCCGAAGTTCGGCTTGCGGCGCTCCTGGAAGGCGCGGAATCCCTCGGCGTAGTCCGGGGTCTGCCGGGCCGACTCCTGCAGCCTGGCCTCCGCGTCGAGGACCTCGGTGAGGGTCGGCTGCTCGTCGGCGAGCTTCTGGACGAACGCCTTCTCCATCGCAAACGCCTCGGCGGGCCCGGAGACGATCCCCGCCAGCTTCGCTTCGACGAAGTCGGCGAGCTCGTCGGCGGGAACGGCACGGGAGACGATCCCGGCGGCGGCCGCCTCGGCGCCGGACATGAAGTCACCGGTGACGATGAGATCCATCGTCCGGTGGTAGCCGAGCCGGTCGAGGAACACATGATGGGCGCCGGAGTCGAGCATCGCGCCGATCGCCGCGAACGGGGAGCCGAACTTCGCGTTCTCGGCCGCGTAGACGATGTCGGCGGCGGCCGCGATCCCGAACCCGAGGCCGAGTGCGGCCCCCTGCACCTGTGCGACGACGGGGATCGGCAGCCCGCGGATGGCCTGGAATACGGGGGTGAACATCTCGGCGAGGAACGCGTACGCATCATCGGTGGCGACGTCGACGGCGGAGATGTCCCGGCCGGAGCAGAACACCTTGCCCTCGCCGCGGATGAGCAGCGCACGGACCCCGGGCACCGCCTCGGCGACCTGGGCGACCGCCTCGGCGAGATCTCGAAGATTGGCGGCGTTGAGCGCATTGCGGGATTCGGGTCCGTCGAGGACGATCTCGGCGACCTGCGCCCGGATGTGCAGACGGATCTCGGTCATCGCTGCTCCTTCACCACTCGTAGAATCCGCGGCCGGACTTGCGCCCGAGCTCTCCGGCGGCGACCTTGTCGCGCAGGATCTGAGGCGGGGCGAAGCGCGGGCCGAGTTCCCGTTCGAGATGCTCGGCGATGCCCAGGCGCACGTCGAGACCGACGATGTCCGTCGTCTTCAGCGGTCCCGCCGGATGCCGGTAGCCGAGCACCATGGCCGTGTCGATGTCCTCGGCACTGGCCACACCTTCCTCGACCATCCGCATCGCCTCGAGCGCCAAGGCCACGCCGAGGCGGGAGGAGGCGAATCCCGGCGAATCCTGGACCATGATCGGCGTCTTCCCGAGACCGGCGACCCAATTGGCTGCGGCGGCCACGAGCTCCGGGGAGGTGCGGGAGCCGACGACGATCTCGACGAGGTCGGACACCGGCACGGGATTGAAGAAGTGGAGGCCGATGAGGGCCTGCGGGCGCGGCAGGACCGTGGCGAGCGCGTCGATCGACAGGGAGCTGGTGTTCGTCCCGATGCTCGCGGCGGGCGCGAACTTCGCGATGTCGGCGAGCACCCGCTGCTTGAGCGCGACGACCTCGGGGACGGCTTCGATGACGAGCAGCGCCTGGTCGAGCAGGGTCGGATCCCGGTGGACCTCGATGCTGCCGGGCACCGCGACGCCCTTGGCCTCGGACTTCGCGATCGACGCGGCGATGCGCTCGCGGGCGGCGGCCGCCGTGTCCTCGGTGTTCTCGATGACGATGACGCGGGCGCCGGCGGTGGCGAAGGCATGCGCGATGCCCGCACCCATCCGGCCCCCGCCGTAGACGCCGACCGTGTCCGGGACGTGAGCGAGATCCGCGGCAGCGGTCTCAGGGGATTCCGAAATGGTCGCCGAGGTGGTCGCCTCGGGGGTGGGTGTCTCAGGGGATGGTGCGCTCACTGCTCTCCTGTCTCTCTCTTCGCCTGCGTCTTCGCGTGTCTCTTCGCCTCGCGCCGGGCGAGGAAGGCATCCATGCGCGCGAACTTCTCATCGGTCTCGAACAGCACCGCCTGGGCGACGTTGTCGATGAGCGGATGCGCCTCGCGCGGGGCGTGGAACGCCGACTTCGTCAACCGCACGGCCAGCGGCGCGAAGCTCGCGATCCGGTCGGCCAGCGCCTCACCGGCGGCCTCGAGGTCCTCAGGATCGACGACGTCGTTGAGGAGCCCGATGCTGCGCGCCTCATCGGCGTTGACCGTTCGGCCGGCGAGCAGGATCTCCTTCGCCCGCGGTTCGCCGACGAGTTCGCGCAACCGCCACGCGGCCCCGGCGGCGGCGAGGATGCCGAGCCCGGGTTCGGGGTTGCCGATCTTCGTGCTCGGCGTGCCGATGCGGAAGTCGCATGCGAACGCGAGCTCCGCTCCCCCGCCGAGCGCATAGCCCTCGATGAGGCCGATGACGGGCATCGGCAGGTCGAGGATGCGGCTGAAGATCTTCGAGTTGATCCCGGCCAGCGCATCGTCGCGTCGGCGCTCGCGCAATTGGCCGATGTCGGCCCCGGCGGCGAAGGTGCCGCCGGTGCCGGTGAGGATCGCGACTTTGGGCTGCGCTTCGAGTTCGGCGCACACCTCATGGAGCGCCTCGACCATGGTCAGGTCGATCGCGTTGCGCACCTCGGGTCGGTTGAGCCGAATGATCATCCGGTCGGGGCGGCGCTCGATGAGCAGCGGGCCGTCGGTGCCGGCCCCAGTTTCTCCCGCCGAGGCGGTGGATCCAGCGTCCCCCGCCGAGGTGGTGTCGTCCTCCGGTCGCGATCCCTCGCTCATGCGCGTTCCAGCAGAACGGCCGAACCCTGGCCCACGCCCACGCACATCGTCGCGAGTCCCCGCTTCTCATCGGACTGCTCGAGGCGATTGAGGAGGGTCAGCGCGATCCGGGTTCCCGAAGCGCCGAGCGGGTGGCCGAGAGCGATCGCCCCGCCGAACTCATTGACGATGTCCGGGTTGAGGCCGAGGTCCCGGATGCACGCGAGCGACTGCGAGGCGAAGGCCTCGTTGAGCTCGACGGCATCGAGGTCGTCGACGCTCCAGCCGACCCGGGCGAGCGCCTTCTGCGAGGCGGGAACCGGGCCGATGCCCATGATCTCCGGGGGCACACCGGCGCTCGCACCGGCGACGACGCGGGCGCGCGGGCTCAGCCCGTGCTCCTCGGCGTATCGGTCGGAGACGAGGATCGTCACAGCCGCACCGTCGTTGAGCGAGGACGAGTTGCCCGCGGTGATGACGCTGCCCGGCCCGTGGAGGGTGCGCAGCTTCGCGAGCTTCTCCGGGGTCGTGTCCGCGCGCGGACCCTCATCGACGGTGACATCGCCGATGGGCAGGATCTCGGGATCGAACTTGCCCTCACGCTGCGCGGCGAGGGCCTTCTGGTGCGAGGCGTAGCCGAAGGCGTCGAGCTCTTCGCGGGTCAGTCCCCACTTCTCGGCGACGCGTTCGGCCGTCTGCGGCATCGTCAGGGTGACGTTCTCCCCGAACTGCGGGTTGGGGAAGCGCCAGCCGATCGAGGTGTCGAAGGTCTTGCCCGGCTTTGCCCACGCCTTCGACGGCTTCTCCGTCACCCAGGGGGCGCGGGTCATCGATTCGACGCCGCCGGCGACGACGACGTCGGCATCTCCGGCGGCGATCATCGCCCGGCCCTGGATGATCGAGGTCAGTCCCGAAGCGCAGAGGCGATTGACGGTGAAGCCGGGGATCGAGTCGGGAAGTCCGGCGAGCAGCACGGCCATGCGGGCGACGTTGCGGTTGTCCTCACCGGCCTGGTTCGCAGCGCCCATGATGACTTCGTCGATGTCGGCGGGGTCGATGCCCGAGCGGTCGACGACGGCCTTCAGGGTCGTGGCGAGCAGGTCGTCGGGCCGCTGGTCGGCGAGCGCTCCGCCGTAGCGGCCGATCGGGGTGCGCAGTCCGTCAAGGATGAATGCCTCGGGCATGGTGCTCCTTCTTCTCAGGGTCCGACGAGTTCGTCTCTGGCTCCGACGAGGTGGTGCGGGCGGGCTCCGGTCAGCGGAGCGCCGCCGCAATGATCGTAACGTGTATCACTGAATGGGACGGCGGCGGCCCAGGACGCGGGATCCCCCGGGTCGCGTCCCACCGGGACCCGACCGTCCCCCAGCCCCGACCGCGACCGGCCGGTGCCACCCGGGCGCCTACGAGTCGAAGTCGATCGTGACTTCGTCGCTGACCGGGAACGTCTGGCACGTGAGCACGAAGTTCGCGGCCACCTCGGCGTCTTCGAGGGCATAGTTGCGGACCATGTCGACCTCACCGGCGCAGACCTTCGCCCGGCAGGTTCCGCACACCCCGCCCTTGCACGCGAACGGCAGGTCCGAGCGCGACTCCTGGGCGGAGTCGAGGATCGTCTTGCCCTGCGACATCGCCGAGGTGGTCCGTCGTCCGTCGAGGACGACCGTGACCTCGCTGGTGGCCCCCTCGAGGACCTTGTCGGCGTGGACGACCTCGGGTGGGGGTTCGTCGACGTAGAAGAGCTCGAAGTGGACCTTCCCCTTGTCGACGCCGAGTTCGTCGAGGACCGCGCGGGCGTCGGAGAGCATCCCGAAGGGTCCGCACAGCCACACATGGTCGATGTCGGACACGGGCACGAGCACGGAGAGCAGGGTCCGCAGCTTCTCCGCGTCGAGGCGGCCGGAGAAGAGCTCGACCTCGCGGGGTTCGCGGGAGAGGACGTGGATGAGGTCGAGCTGCTGGTTGCGCGCGTCCTTGAGGTCGGCGAGCTCCTCGGCGAACATCACGGTGTTCGTCGTCCGGTTGCCGTAGAGCAGGGTGAGAGAGGCCTCGGGGTTGGCGAGCACCGTCGAGGCGATCGAGAGCATCGGGGTGATCCCGGAGCCGGCCGCGATGCACAGGTGTCGCCCGCCCAGGCTCGCATCGGCCTGGAAGCTGCCGCTGGGCGGCTGCACCTCGATCGTCTCACCGGGGCGGACGTCGCGGACGAGCCAGCGGGAGAAGAGGCCGTCGGGGATCTCGCGGACCCCGATGCGCGGGTCGGTGCCCGCGGGCGCGCAGATCGAGTAGGTGCGGCGGTGCTCGACGCCGTCGATGATGCGGCGCAGCGTCAGCGACTGTCCCGCCGCGAAGTCGAAGAGTTCGCCGAGGTGGTCGGGCACGTCGAAGGTCACCGCGGCCGCATCCTCGGTGAGGTGTTCGACGGACTTCACCCGCAGGGCGTGGAAGCCCGTCCGCTCGGCGGTCTGGCCGGCGCCCGTCTCGAGCGTCTCGGTCATCTCAGATCTCCTTCACGTGTTCGAACGGTTCGAGGCAGTCTCGGCACTGGTACATCGCCTTGCAGGCGGTGGGCCCGAACTCCGAGGACAGGGTGACGTTGTCGGACCCGCACAGGGTGCACACGATCGCGCGGCGGGTCGGCATGAGGGTGAGCGCGACCGGCCCCTGGCGAGCGGGGGCCTGCCCGGGCGGGGAGATCCCGGCACCCGAGAGCGCGGCCCGACCCTCCTCGGTTATCCAGTCACTCGACCAGGCGGGGCTGAGCGAGACGCGGACCTCGGCGTCGGGGAAGCCTGCGTCGGCGAGTTCCCGTTGGAGGTCGTCGCGCATCGTCGCCATCGCCGGGCAGCCGGAGTAGGTCGGGGTGATCGTCGTGACGACGTGACCGTCCTCGATCGTGACGTCGCGCAGCACGCCGAGGTCGACGAGGGTGAGCATCGGCATCTCCGGGTCGGTCACCCGGGCTGCGGCGGCACGGGCCCGGTCGACCGCCTCGGCGGGGGTCTCCAGGGTCGCGTTCATCACCACTGGCCTTCCGGGTGGGCGCGGGCGACGACCTGCATCTCGGCGAGCATGCGGGACAGGGCTTCGGTGTGGAGGCCGTCGCGGCCCTTCTTGCCGCGGACCCCGGCGAGCGCGCCCGCCGCGGGGCGGTCGATGCCGGAGGCGGCGAAGACCTGGTCGAGGATGACCCCGGCCTCGTCCTCGACGGTCGCAGGGTCGACGCCGATGCCGGCGGCGGCCACCGCGGCGTCGACCTCGTGGGTCTCGAAGAGTTCGGCCCACAGCGGCCACAGGCCGCCCAACGCGGTGAGCAGGCGGGTGCGGGACTCCTCGGTGCCGCGGGCCAAGGTGAGGACCCAGCGGGCGGCGAAGTCGCGGTGGTAGGACATCTCCTTGACGCCCTTGGCGGCGATCGCTGCGAGCACGGTGTCGCGGCTGGTCACCAGGCGTTCGAAGAGGGCGAGGCGCCAGGTGGAGAAGATGAGGATCTTCGCGACCGCCTCGGCGAAGTCGCCATTGGGCACCTCGGCGAGGCGGACGTTGCGGAAGTCGAAGTCCTCACGGAAGTAGGCGAGCCGGTCCTCGTCAGGGACCGGGGAGCCCTCCGCCAGGGCGGGCACGAGGGCGGGATCCGCGGCGGCGGCGCGGGCGAGGAGGAGGCGGGCCTGACCGAGGAGGTCGAGGGAGATGTTCGCGAGCGCGATGTCCTCTTCGAGGTCGGGGGCCCGCGAGCACCATTCGGCGATGCGCTGGGAGAAGACGAGGGCGTCGTCGCCGAGCATGAGGCAGTACTGGGCGAGCGCGCTCGGGTCGACCCCGTCGGGCACGGTCGTGTCGACGCCGGCCAGGGGGTCCTCGAAGTCGGTGCCGAAGGCCCAGTGGGCGTCGTTGACGAGCAGGCCGGAGTAGGCGTTGTCGTGCTCGTCGTGGTCGACGGTCGTCCCGGCTTCGTCGTGCTCGACGTGGACCTTCGGCGCGTTGTCGGTCGGCTTGCCCGCCGAGGCGGTGTTCGGGTTCGTCATGTGATCCTCAGTCCTCACATGTGGGGGACATCGTCGGGGATGTCGTAGAAGGTAGGGTGACGGTAGACCTTGTCGCCGCTGGGGGCGAACATCGGGTCCTTCTCGTCGGGGCTCGAGGCGGTGATGTCCGAGGAGCGGACCACCCAGATGCTCACGCCTTCGTTGCGGCGGGTGTAGACGTCACGGGCGTGCCGGATTGCGAGCTGGTCGTCGGGGGCGTGGAGTGAGCCGACGTGGACGTGGTTGAGGCCGCGCTTGCCGCGGACGAAGACCTCGTAGAGGGGCCATTCGCCGCGTGGAGCTGCGGGGGCCGCGTCGGGGGTGTTCGTGTCGGGGGTGGATTCAGTCATTTCGCGGCCTCCTCGGCGGTGGGCCCCGCCTGGTCGGGAACGTCGGTGTCAGCGGGGGCGGCGGCCTCCTCGGCGGACTTCTCTGCGAAGGCGAGCGCAGCCTCACGGACCCACGCCCCCTCATCCCATGCGCGCTTGCGGTGGGCGATGCGCTGTTCGTTGCAGGGGCCGTTGCCCTTGACGACGGCCCAGAACTCGTCCCAGTCGGGGGTGGAGAAGTCGTAGTGGCCGCGCTCCTCGTTCCACTTGAGGTTCTCGTCGGGGAATGTCACGCCGAGCGCCTCGGCCTGCGGGATCGACATGTCGACGAACTTCTGCCGCAGCTCGTCGTTCGTGTGGGTCTTGATGCCCCACTCCATCGACTGCGCGGTGTTCGGCGAGTCGTCGTCGGGGGGTCCGAACATCATCAGCGCCGGCCACCAGAAGCGGTTGACGGATTCCTGGACCATGGCGCGCTGTTCGTCGGTGCCGCGCATCATCGTCATGAGCAGTTCGTATCCCTGCCGCTGGTGGAAGGACTCCTCTTTGCACACGCGGATCATCGCGCGGCCGTAGGGGCCGAAGGAGGTGCGGCACAGGGGTACCTGGTTGCAGATCGCCGCGCCGTCGACGAGCCAGCCGATCGTGCCGACGTCGGTGTAGGACAGGGTCGGGTAGTTGAAGATCGAGGAGTACTTCTGCTTGCCGGCGATGAGCTTCTCGGTGAGTTCGTTGCGGCTGGCCCCGAGCGTCTCGGCGGCCGAGTAGAGGTAAAGGCCGTGCCCGGCTTCGTCCTGGACCTTCGCGAGCAGGATGGCCTTGCGGCGCAGCGAGGGCGCGCGGGAGATCCAGTTGCCCTCGGGCTGCATGCCGATGATCTCCGAGTGCGCGTGCTGCGCGACCTGCCGGATGAGGGTCTTGCGGTAGGCCTCGGGCATCCAGTCGCGCGGTTCGATCCGGTCCTTCGACTCGATCGTGGCCTGGAACTGGTCCTCGAGCTGTGCTTCGGTTGTCATGATCACTCCACCCCGGGCGACGTCGCCCGCCCCGGCATCCACCGACCGTTGGTCAGTCACTGCCTGCCCGTCATTTACTGACCGTTTGTTCTGTAAAGTTCTCCATAAGTGTGGCATACCCCACGCCGAGGCGCAATGTCCGGGGGCGGGCGCCCCTCCTCTACGCGGCGCCCGGCGGCGACAGCCTCTCCGTTACAACCGCCACACCCAGAGGCGTCAGCGGCGCGCCCCCTGCCCATCGCCTACATTGCAAATCTGCCGTTGGGGCAGGCCGAGAAACTCCGCGACCATGCAACCGACGGGTTTCGTCGTAACACCGCCGATGCCCCGCGCCGGGGTCGAGGTCCATGAGACGTCAGGAAATCTTCCCGGAAGAGGTCACTAACAGTCACTTCGGTGTCAGCACATTCGCCAGTGAGAACACGCGACTCACTGTCCCCGCGATTCCGAACTACAACTGATTTGCCTCAATTGCGCGGCAGTGAAAGTATTCTCTCCGAGCCGGGCTGAGGTTGTGCTGCCCGCCAAGCACACTGTGGAGGTCTTTCAGTGGTCGGTCGTCGTTCTGCGGTGAAGGTACTCGCCCGAAGGTATCGCAGACGGGCAATCGGTCTGCTCGATGACAGTCAGAAGCTCTGGCTCTCAGAAGCTCGCCATGGTGAGCATCCGTGGCAGCAGCGAATGCGCTCGGCACTTCACCTCGGCGGCGCCGACGGTCCCGGCGTCACCGCGACTGGTGCTCACGATTCGCTCGCCGCCCAAGCAGCCAATCTCGATCAAGTACGTTCGCTCCTGCGCGAAGCCGGGATCGAATTCGTCGAGCTGCCTCGGCGGCGGTTGGAACGCGCACGACTCGTCGTTCCGCAGGCGCAGATACGTCGAGTGATCGCAGCTCTGTCATCGCTCGAAGCGGAAGACGGATGGTCGATGGACTACCGCTACCATTCGTGGGCCGCGACGAGTGTGCGCAGACAGCGCCGGGATCCCTTCGCCGTGTCTGCCATCGTCTGCCATCGCCGAGTTCTCGCTCCGAACGGTCGCCTGCTCAGTGCGGGCCTTGAGGGAGTGACGATCGAAGCCTGGTCCGACCTCGGCCCCAGACGCAACCGCGTCGACGGCTCGACCCACCTGCCGGGAACCCTGCATCGAATAGCACGAAACCCTCGCACTCTCGTCGAGTACTTCACCCCGGAGACATGGGACGCCTCGGTGGCCAACGACAATCGCACCATTCTCCCTCCCGCCCCCGACCTCTACCAGGTCTCCGGCCCGGTCGACCTCGTCTACACATGGGTCAATGGATCAGATCCACAGTGGCGTGCAAAGAAGCTCAGCGCTGAGGCAGCCCTACGCGGGGAGACGATCAATCTCACCGCCGTCTCGGAATCGCGCTTCGCTGACCGTCAGGAGCTGCGCTATTCACTTCGCTCCGTAGAGTCCAATGCCAGTTGGGTCAACCACATCTACCTCGTCACCGATGCGCAGGTTCCCGAGTGGCTGAACATCGATCACCCCAAGATCACGGTCATCGACCACCGCGACATCTTCACCGACACAAGTAATCTGCCGGTCTTCAACTCTCACGCCATCGAGTCCCAGCTCCACCACATCCCCGGGCTGAGCGAGAACTACCTCTACATGAACGACGACCTGTTCTTCATGCGTCCGACCAGTCCCGAACTCTTCTTCACCGGAAGCGGACTGTCGCGCTTCTTCCCGTCGACGGCTCCTCTCGATCTCGACGATCCGAGTGCTCGAGACATGCCGGTGCTCTCCGCCGCAAAGCATGGAAGGCAATTCATGCTCGATGAACATGGGCGCCGGGTTGCCAATAAGTTCAAGCACACGCCGCACCCGCAGGTGAAGTCAGTGATGGAGGAGTTCGAGGCCACACACCAGGAGATGTTCGATGGCGTCGCACGGTCGAAGTTCCGTCATCCTGATGACTATTCGATCACCTCGGCGCTCTATCACTTCCACGCGTATGCCCAGGGCAAAGCTGTCGACTCATCCATCCGGTACGCCTACATGGACATCTCCCGCACCGACGCCGAACTGTACATGCGCCGACTGCTGCGGCGCCGGGATCTCGATGTTCTCTGCCTCAATGACACTGACTCGTCGCCGGATGCCCAAGAGTATTTGGACGAGATCATGGCGTGGTTCCTCAATGAGAAGTTCCCCTTGCCGAGCAGTTTCGAGAAATAGCCCTGCACCTACGCTTTGAGGTACGAGCCTCCTACCGCCTGCGTGAGTCAATGACCTCTCTTCCGTCCGGGGCCTGAACCTATATTCGCGTGCGCTCGTTCGGCGGCATCGGCGAGCCCCGACCACGCCAGCGCGGTGAACCGACAATTGCGCGGTTGACCGACAGCGGCACGGTGAACCGTTCTCCGGGCATTGCTTAGGTGGAGGATCCCACTCGATTTTCGGCCGATCTTCGAGTGGGATCCACCATTTTGGGGCATCGTCGCACTGCTACGCCATGCTCCGCCGACGCGCGCATCCCGCCCCACGCCTCACGCGCCTCCGCCGCGACTTGACAGAGACGCCGATCACAACGATATTTATTGACCAGATGGTCGTTTATTCCGACCCCGCTTCCTACCCGAGTCACCACGAGGGTCGGGCGACGGAGACAGTGCATCGCAGCGACTCGAGGAGGAGCCTGACATGGCGACGACCCGCACCGACGACGTTCCGACCGCACCCGCGGCAGGCGAGACCACCGCAGACGATCGCAGCGAAGAGCACGCCTCCAACGCAAACGACGCCGCAACCTCGGCGCCGGGCAGTGCAGGCGAAGCCGAACTCCCTGCCGGCGAGGCCGCGCCCCCTGCCGCCGGCGAGGGCGAACGAGAATCCAAGCCCGGCATCGGAAACGAAGCGAACACCGGACCCGCCGCGATGTACGCCAACGACCGCGCGTCCCAGCACCTCGGGATCACACTCGACGACCACGGCCCCGGCTGGGCGCAGTGCTCGATGACGGTCACCGACATCATGGCCAACGGCCACGAGATCACCCACGGCGGCTACATCTTCCTCTTCGCGGACACGACGTTCGCGATGGCGTGCAACTTCCCCGGCTCGGTCACCGTCGCCTCGGGCGGAGACATCACCTTCCTCAAGCCCACCCGCGTCGGCGACCACCTCGTCGCCCGCGGCCGCGAGGTCGTCAAGCAGGGCCGCTCGGGCATCTACGACGTCGAGGTCAGACGCGACGACGAGATCATCGCCGTCTACCGCGGACGCTCCCGCACCCTGCCCGCACACAAGCCCACCACCTGAGCCGCGGTCCGCGCCCACCCGGCGTGACCCGTGACGCGCCGCCACCTCGGCGCCCTGACTCTCCGCACCTGCAGCCCCACTGCAGGCAGCCCCCGCAACGAACCACAGGAGACCACGATGACCGCAACCGACACTGACGCCGGTGCGACGATGAGCCTCGATGAGCTGCGCGCTCACCAGCTCGCCAACCTCAAGACCACGGTGACGACCGTCTACGAGAAGGTGCCGCACTACCGGAAGGCGTTCGACGACCTCGGCGTGGTCCCCTCCGACATCACGAGCCTTGACGACATCGCGAAGCTGCCGTTCACGAACAAGCAGGACCTGCGGGAGAACTACCCGTTCGGGCTCTTCGCCGTCCCGCGCGAGGACGTCGCGCGCATCCACGCCTCCTCGGGCACGACCGGTCTGCCCACGGTCGTCGGGTACACGCAGAACGACCTCGACGTGTGGAGCGGGCTGATCAAACGCTCGATCCTCGGTGCGGGCGGCAGGCCCGGCCAGATGCTCCACAACGCGTACGGCTACGGGCTGTTCACCGGCGGACTCGGCGTCCACGGGGCCGAACGCCACGGCTTCACCGTCGTCCCGATCTCCGGGGGACAGACAGAACGCCAGGTCCAGCTCATCCAGGACTTCCAGCCCGACATCATCACCGCCACCCCGACCTACCTGCTCACGATCCTCGACGAGTTCCACAAGCAGGGCATCGACCCCACCTCGACGAGCCTCAAGGTCGCCATCTGCGGCGCCGAACCGTGGACGGACGAGATGCGCCGGGAGATCGAACGCTCCTTCGCCATCGACGCCGTCGACATCTACGGCCTCTCCGAGGTCATGGGCCCCGGCGTCGCGTGCGAATCCGCGGAGACGAAGGACGGCCCGACGATCTGGGAGGACCACTTCTACCCCGAGATCGTCGACCCCTTCACCGGCGAAGTGCTGCCCGACGGCGAGGAGGGCGAACTCGTCTTCACCTCCCTGACGAAGGAGGCGCTGCCGATCATCCGCTACCGCACCCACGACCTCGCGAGCCTGCTGCCGGGCACCGCGCACCCGAACTTCCGCCGCATCTCGCGCATCACAGGCCGTTCGGACGACCTCATCATCATCCGCGGCGTCAACGTCTACCCCGCCAACGTCGAGTCCGTGCTCTTCGAGTTCGAACACCTCAGCCCGCACTTCCAGCTCGTCCTCACC
This sequence comes from Brevibacterium metallidurans, assembly GCF_037101285.1. Taxonomy (NCBI): domain Bacteria; kingdom Bacillati; phylum Actinomycetota; class Actinomycetes; order Micrococcales; family Brevibacteriaceae; genus Brevibacterium; species Brevibacterium metallidurans. The sequence continues at coordinate 32,576 of NZ_BAAAAF010000012.1, read as the reverse complement.
CGCCCGGGCCGGATGGACGAGGTCACCGTCGAAGTCGAATGCCGCGAGGGCGTCGACGCCGCCCAGCGTGAAGGGCTCGGCGTCCGGGTGGCGTCCCGGATCAAGGAGCGCCTGGGCGTCTCCTCGACCGTCGACGTCAAGGATCCCGGTGCCCTGCCGCGCTCGGTCGGCAAGCTCAAGCGCATCATCGACCGTCGCGAGAACATCCGTTAGGCCGGGTGGGTCGTGGCTGGTGTGATCGCTGTGTCCGTTGTCGGGTTCCCCGCCCGCTGTGACCGGCGTCGCGGCGGCCCAGGCTCTCGCTGATTAGACTGATGCCCATGTCCAAGAGGCCCTCACCTGCGAAGACTCCGACCGATCCGGCGGAGTCCGTCACCCGTGACCTCGCCGAGGCGAGGGCCGAGACAGCGGCATCCCCGGGTTCCGCGTCCGCCGGGATGGGGACCGCGGCACCTGCCACCGAACCGAAGCGCACCCGCCGCGGCCGTCCCGGCTACGACCGGGAGACGCTGATCAACAAGGCCACCGAGGTGTTCGTCGCCCGCGGTTACGACGGCACGTCGATGGACACGGTGGCCCGCGAGCTCGGCATCACGAAGTCCGCGATCTACCATCACGTCACCTCGAAGGAGGAGCTGCTGCGGCTGGCGATCAACCGCGGAACCGACGCCCTCGCCTCGGCGGTGGAGTCGGAGTCGCACCGGGAGGATCTCAGCGCGCTCGACCGCCTGCGCCACGCCGTCCACTCGAGCGTGCTCATCCTCATCGAATACCACCACTCGGTCACCCTGCTGCTGCGGGTGCGCGGCAATTCCGCGGTCGAGCGCGACGCCCTCGAACAACGTCGGCAGATCGACATGAAGATCCGCGCCCTCGTCGCCGAGGCGATCGCCGAGGGCGGTGTCCGCGCCGACTTCCCGCCCGGCCTCGTCACCCGCCTGCTCTTCGGCATGGTCAACTCGATCACCGAGTGGTACCGCCCCAGCTATCCCGTCGACCCGGAGACCATCGCCGAGGCGGTCACCGCGATGGCCTTCGCCGGACTGGCGATACCGCGACGGGAGTGAGGCGCGCAGATCCGCGCTCTGGAAGGTGGAGTCCAGGGCGAAACGGGCCGATCATCGAGCAAAGAACCTGCCCAGAGCGTCCTGCGGATCCGGCGAGGCACGACACGCTCAAACGTCCGTGGCAGGGCGTACTCTGACAGGGTGACCTCTCGGATCCTGTGGATTGCCGTCCTCGCCTCGTTCGTGGCGTTCCTCGACGGCACGATCGTCAACGTCGCCCTGCCCGCGATCGATCGTGAACTCGGCGGCGGACTCGTCACCCAGCAGTGGGTGGTCGACGGCTACTTCATCACGCTCGGGGCGATCATGCTTGTGGCCGGATCCATCAGCGACGCCTACGGTCGCAGCCTGGTGATGAGGATCGGCCTCATCGGCTTCGGCATCGCCTCGGTGATCATCACCGTCGCCCCCGATCCCTTCATCCTCATCGCCGCCAGGATGCTCCAGGGAGCGGCCGGCGCCTTTCTCGTGCCGAGCTCACTGGCGCTCATCAGCGCCCACTACTCCGGAGCCGCCCGCGCGAAGGCCATCGGCACCTGGACGGCACTGACCACGGGCGCGATGATCGTCGGACCGCTCATCGGCGGCCTCCTCGTCGACTTCGCGTCATGGCGCTTCGCCTTCCTCATCAACGTCGTCCCGATCGCGATCACCCTGTGGCTCCTGCGCAAGGTTCCCGATCCTCCCCGCCGAGACAAGGCCTACATCGACATCCTCGGCGCGGTCCTCTCCATCCTCGGGCTCGGCGGCATGGTCTTCGGCCTCATCGAACAGCCCCGGCTGGGATGGGGTCATCCGGCGATCCCGATCACCCTCCTCGGCGGGGGTGTGCTCTTCATCCTCTTCCTGCTGCGGCAGCGGCGGGTGAGCGACCCGATCCTGCCGCTCGACCTGTTCCGGGCACGGAACTTCTGGGTCGGCAACATCACGACGACGCTCATGTACGGGGCGCTGTCGCTCAACGGCTTCGTCCTCGCGATCTACCTGCAGGAGGATGCGGGGCTGACGGCGACGGCCGCCGGGCTCGCGAGCCTGCCGACGACGATCATGATGATCCTCTTCAGTTCCACCAGCGGACGACTGGCCGGGAAGTGGGGGCCGCGCCTGTTCATGGCCTTCGGTCCGATCCTCATGGGCGTCGGATCGCTCATGCTGCTGCTCGTCAGCCAGGATTTCAACTACTGGTGGCAGGTGCTGCCGGCGATGATCGTCTTCGGCCTCGGGCTCGCCGCGACCGTCTCTCCGCTGACGTCGACGGTGCTCGGCGCGATCGAGGAGGAACGCAGCGGGATCGCGAGCGCCGTGAACAATGCGATCTCCCGCGTCGCCGGCCTCATCGCCATCGCGCTGGTCGGCACGATCGTCGGCGGGACCATCGACCTCACCGGCTTCCATCGCGCGGCCGTCGCCGTGGCGGTGCTCCTCATTGCGGGCGGGCTCGTGTCGCTGGTCGGCATTCAGAATCCGAAGATCCCCGCCCCTGAGGACTCATCGGCCGAGAGCGCACGAGGCTGACCGGCGCGGCACCTGGCCTTGGCCTCGCCTGCACCTCACTCCTCCACTGCGCGCCCCCGCCGAGTTCCGGAACCGGAGTGTCGAAAACCTTGCGCGAAATCGACACTCCGGGTCCGGAACTTCAGGAGCAGACGCTCAGGGTGGCAGACGCTCAGAGATTCCGGCGGAAGAACGGGACGAGCACGCTGACCGCCTCGTCGACCTCGTTCGTCCCGTCGTACAGCGACATGTGGTTGGCACCCTCGACGACGTGGAAGGACTTGTCGTCGCTCGCCGCACGCTCGTAGAGATCGTCGCTCATCCACTTCGACCCTGCCTCGCTGCCGGCGATGAGCAGGAGCGGCTGAGTGAGGAAGGCCTCCGCCTTATGGAAGGCGTCGTAGGTGATGATCTGCGAGAGGCTGCGCGTGGTCATCCATCCTGGAGCGTTCGGGTGCTCACAGCGTGGGGTGTGGTAGTACTCCCAGGCCTCCTCGAGTTCGGGGTTGGGTGCGTCCTCCCTGCGCATCGGGGCCAACGGGAACCGGTTGCCCTCTGCCTGTCCGGCGGCATCCGTGGTGCGCGCGCTCGCGCCTTGGTCGAGCACGGGAGCGGCATCGGCGTCGGCGATCGACCCGTCCCAGCCGTTGCGGAACATCTGTCCGATGTTGACCATGCTCACGGTGCCCACGGCCGCGATGCGCGGATCGTTGATCGCGGCATTGGCGGTGTATCCAGCGCCGGCGCAGATGCCCATGGCGCCGATGCGTTCATCATCGACGTACGGCAGGGTCGTCAGGTAGTCGACGACGGCGCTGACATCTTCGGTGCGGATATGGGGGTTCTCCAGCTGCCGCGGCTCTCCCGTGCTCGCACCCTGGAAAGAGGCGTCGTAGGCGATCGTGACGAATCCGTCAGCGGCGAGCTTGGAGGCGTAGAGTCCCGCGGTCTGCTCCTTCACACCGCCGCCGGGGTGGGAGACGACGATCGCCGGGTAGGTCGTGTCCGCATCGAAGTCCGACGGGACGAAGAGCACCGCCGACAGCGTCGTACCGTAGCCGTTGTGAGTGGGAATGTCGATGGTCTCGGAGGTGGAGGTCCTCTCGAGGGTGGAGGTCTTCTCGGACATGGTGTTCTCCTCTTCGGGATTCTGCGGATCATAGGTCTCGGTCCGGGCACCCGACTGACCCGGCACATGCGGTCCTCACACAGCGTCGCCGACGAACGTCGTCGCGGCTCCGGGGGCGGGGACCGCCCGAACACCGTCCATGCTCGTTCCCTTGCGGGACATGTGCCAGGTTCCATGAGTACCCCGGGCGGGCTGCCGAGCTCACCCGCCGCGACTCGGCACTCGGATCCGGGTCCGGCATCCCTGCGCCAGGGGTTCTGCCGGTACCTGCCGCCGGTCGGGTGACGCTCGTAGACTCTGGGGCATGGCCATCAAGGACGAGAGCGTGCGCGACTTCCTCACCACCCGCCGCGCGAAGATCACCCCCGACATGGCGGGTCTGCCGCCGGGTTCGGGAGTGCGTCGCGTGCCCGGACTGCGCCGCGAAGAGGTCGCTCTGCTCTCCGGCGTGTCCGTCGACTACTACACGAAGATCGAGAAGGGCGACCTCTCCGGCGTCTCCGACGAGGTCCTCGACGCGGTGGCGCGGACCCTGCGCCTGACCAGGGATGAGACCGCCTACCTACCTCTACGATCTCGCCCGCACGGCACGACGTCCGGCCCGCAGCCGCAGGCGTCCCCGGCCCGCCGAGGCGCTCACCCCTCAGGTGCAGCTGCTCATGGATTCGATGTCGGCCACCCCGGTCGTCGCGATGAATGGCCGCCTCGACGTGATCGGGGCGAATGCTCTCGGTCGGGCCGTCTTCTCCATCGCCATCGAGAGTCCCACCCGTTCCTCGAGTCTCACCCCTCCGAACTTCGCGTCGTTCGTCTTCCTCGACCCGGCCGCCGCGGAGTTCTATTCCGACCTCGCCGAGGCGGCCGCCACGTGCGTGCAGATCCTGCGCACCCAAGCCGGTTCCACCCCGCATGACAAGCGGCTGACCGGTCTCATCGGCGAGCTCTCGACCCGCAGTGAGGACTTTCGGCAGATGTGGGCGGCCCACGACGTCGGCCGGCACCGCTCGGGAGCGAAGACCCTCCATCATCGTGAGGTCGGTGACCTCGAACTCAGCTTCGAGCAGGTCCGACTCGACTCGGCACCGTCGATCACTCTCTCGGCCTACCTCGCTGAGCCGGCCTCGCCCACTGCCGAGCGCCTCCAGCTGCTCGCCTCCTGGGCGAGCGCACCGACCACTGCCCACTGAGGCTCGTCGGCGCACTGTGGCTCGTCGGCACGTTCACGACCGAGCGACATCGGCGCGGCACGTGTTCGACGGAGGCCACAGTCGTCCGCTCCCACCAGAGGGGTTGTGTCTCACCCTGTCACGGGTCGATGAATCGGGACTAGCCTGGGGTGCACACCATCGCCTGAGCAAAGGAGCATTGCCATGACCAACGTCCTCATCCTCGGAGCGAACGGTCGGATCGCGCGATTCGTCGTCGCTTCCCTGAGCAAACAGTCCGACATCTCGCAGACGCTGCTCGTCCGCGACGCGAGCAAGCTCGCCGAGGTCCCGGACAATGCCCGTGTGATCACCGCCGACGTCCTCGACACCGCAGCCCTGACAGATGCGGTCAGAGGTCAGGACATCGTCTACGCGAACCTCACCGGCGACGACATCGATGAGCAGGCGCAGAGCGTCGTCGCCGCAATGGACTCCGCGGGAGTCCCAAGGCTGATCTTCGTCCTCGCCCTCGGCATCTACGGCGAGGTGCCCGGCGCCTTCGGCGAATGGAACGACCGGATGATCGGCACAGAGCTGCGGGTGTTCGCGAAGGCGGCGGAGGTCCTCGAAGCCTCCGACCTCGACTACACGATCCTGCGGCCGGCCTGGCTCGACGACGCCGAGGACGCCTCGTATGAGATCACCGTCAAAGGCGAACCCTTCAAGGGCACCGTCGTCGCCCGGCAGGCCGTCGGTGACCTCATCGTCGAGATCATCGACGAACCGACCCGACACAGCAGAGCCAGCCTCGGCGTCGATCGCCCGCACACGGACGGCGACAAACCGTACTTCATGTGAGGGGCAGCCCGAGCCCACTACCCGAGCGGCAAACCGCGCCTCAACCGCATCGCGTACCGTCTGCACCACCTGCCGGCCCACCCAGCCGACGAATCCAGGACGCGGAGTGTCGATAATGCGCGGCAGAATCGGCACTGAGGGTCCTTAACTCGCGGGGGCAGAGCCGCACCTCACCCTCCGCGCCCTCACCCTCCGCGACGAGTCACCCTCCGCGCCCTCAGCCCTCCGCGCCCTCACCCTCCGCGACGAGGGTGAGCACGTCGTAGTTGGCCACGGGCTCGCCGTCCTGATTGACGACCTCGGCGTCCCAGCGCACCTCACCGTACTCGTCGGTCTCGCGCGGGGTGATGCGCTTGGCCGTGAGCGTCACCTTGAGCCTGTCCCCCGGTGAGACGGGCGTGACGAAGCGCAGCCCTTCGAGGCCGTAGTTCGCGAGCACCGGGCCCGGGTCCGGCTGGACGAAGAGTCCCGCGGCGAAGGAGACGATGAGGTAGCCGTGAGCGACGCGGCCGGGGAAGAACGGGTTCGCTGCAGCCGCCTCCTCGTCGGTGTGGGCGTAGAAGGTGTCCCCGGTGAACTCAGCGAAGTGCGCGATGTCGGAGAGCGTGACCTCCCGCCACTCCGACTCGAGGGCGTCCCCGACCCGCAGATCCGCCAGCGACTTCGTGAACGGATGCTCGCCGAGGCGGCGCTCGGCTCCGGTGACCCACTCCCCGCCGATCGCGGTGAGCATGTCCGGGGAGGCCTGGACGGCGGTGCGCTGCATGAAGTGCTCGACACCGCGCAGACCGCCCATCTCCTCACCGCCGCCGGCCCGACCGGGACCGCCGTGGACGAGGTTGGGCAGCGGCGAACCGTGGCCCGTCGACTCGTCCGCGTCATCGCGGTCGAGGACGAGGATGCGCCCGTGCCAGGGGGCGACGCCGCGGACGAACTCGGCGGCGAACGCCGGATCGTGGGTGACGACCGAGCCGACGAGGGAGCCGCGCCCGCGCGCGGCGAGGTCGACCGCCTCGGTGAGCGTCGAGTACGTGATGATCGTCGTCACGGGACCGAAGGCCTCGACGTCGTGGACGGCGTCGACCCAGGAATCGTCGGCCTGGAGGACGGTGGGGGCGACGAACGCCCCGCCGAGCGAAGCCGCCAGCTCATCCGAGGCCGCGCGACCGCCGGTGAGCAGGTGCGCTCCGCCGGCGAGGATCTCATCGACGGCGTCGAGGACATCCCCGCGCTGACCCACCGAGATGACCGGGCCGAGCTTCGTCGCCTTCTCCCGCGGATCGCCGGCGACCACGGTAGCAAGCTTCGCGGTGAGCGCCTCACCGACCGCCTCGGCGAGCTCAAGAGGAACGAAGGTGCGGCGGATCGCGGTGCACTTCTGCCCGGCCTTGACGGTCATCTCCGCGACGACCCCGTCGACGAAGAGGTCGAACTCGGGGGTGCCGGGGGCGGCATCGGGACCGAGCAGGGAGAAGTTGAGGGAGTCCGCCTCGGCGAAGAAGCGGGTGCCGCGGTCGGTCACGCACTCAAGCGACGCGAGCCGGCGGGCGGTGCCGGCGGACCCGGTGAAGGCGATCGTGTCCTGCTCGGCGAGCAGGTCGAAGAGCGGGGAGATGTCGCCGGTGACGAGCTGGATCGCGCCCTCGGGCAGGAGGCCGGAGTCGACCATGTCGGCGACGACGGCCCGGGTGAGATGCGCGGAGTCGGTCGCGGGCTTGACGACGACGGGGACGCCTGCGACGAACATCGGCGCGAACTTCTCGAGCATCCCCCACACGGGGAAGTTGAACGCGTTGATCTGCAGCGCCAGGCCCTGCCGGGAGGTGAGGATGTGGCGGCCGACGAAGGTGCCGTTCTTCGACAGGCGCTCGACACTGCCGTCGAGGAGGACCGTCGAGTTCGGCATCTGCCGCCGTGCGACGCCCGAGTAGGTGAAGAGCGTGCCGATGCCGCCCTCGATGTCGACGAACGCGTCGCGCTTCGTCGTCCCCGTCGTGAACGAGATCGCGTGGTAGTCCTTCGCGCGTTCCATGAGGTAGGCGCCGAGCTGCTTGAGGATGACCCCGCGCTGGTGGAAGGTCAGCGCCTGAACGGCTGGGCGCCCGACTTCACGTGCGTAGTCGGCGACGGCGGTGAAGTCGATGCCCGCCGAGGACACCTCGTGGAGCAGCTCACCCGTCGTCGCGTCGCGCACCTCCCGCGCGTCGGCCGCATCGGTCGGGGCGTGCCAGGCACCGGCCGCATAAGAGGTGAGGGTCTCCGTCATGTCGTCTCCTGAGTCCGTCGAGGTCAGTGCGTCGGCAGATCCCGGTGCCACTCGGCACCGCTGCCGATCATCTCCCCAATACTAACCAATCGGTCGGTAATCCGGAATCGCCGAGGTGGGGGTGCAGTCCACCCCAACCCCGAGTCCCAGCCGCACCACCCCGCCAGTGGCGCCGGTCACCTCGGTGGACTATGATCGAGCGCATTAACTGACCAAACAGTCACCAAAGGCCGCCTGCCGCCAACGTCGCCGAGCACCTGCCGCACCACGCACCACCACGCAGCTTTCCGTCGACGGCGCACCGGCCCGCTGACCCCTGATTTCAACGGAGAGATCACCCATGTCCCAGACTGCCTCCACGTCGATCACGCGCGAAGAGCGCAAGGTGCTCGCAGGCACACTCGTCGGCACGACGATCGAGTGGTACGACTTCTTCATCTACGCCCAGGCCGCCGGCCTCATCCTCTCGACGCAGTACTTCGGCCCGTTGGCCGCGGACAATCCCGCGCTCGGGCAGATCATGGCGTGGGCGTCTCTGGGCATTTCGTTCCTCTTCCGACCGTTGGGCGCAATCATCGCCGGCCACCTCGGCGATCGGATCGGGCGCAAGAAGATGCTCGTGCTCACGCTCATCCTCATGGGGGCCGCGACCTCGCTCATCGGTCTGCTGCCGAACTACGCGATGATCGGCATCGGCGCACCCATCCTGCTCACCCTGCTGCGGATCCTGCAGGGCTTCTCCGCCGGCGGCGAATGGGGCGGGGCGGCACTGCTGTCGGTCGAGCATGCTCCGATCTCCAAGCGCGGCATCTTCGGCGCCTACCCGCAGATCGGCGTGCCGGTCGGCATGATCCTGGCCACCGGCGTCATCTGGGTGCTCACCACCCTGCTCACCCCCGAACAGTTCGCGAGCTTCGGCTGGCGGATTCCGTTCCTCTTCTCCGTCGTCCTCGTGATCGTCGGCTATTACATCCGCCGCCAGGTCGAGGAGTCCCCGGTCTTCGCCGAGCTCGCCGAACGCAAGGCCGAGTCCTCGGCCCCGCTGGGCATCCTGTTCAAGAAGAACACGAAGGAAGTCATCCTCTCCGCGCTCATCTTCATCGGCAACAACGCCGTGGGCTACATGATCATCGCGTTCTTCGCCGCCTACGCCTCCCGCCCCCTCGACGAGGGCGGATCCGTCGGCCTCGACCGGGCACCCGTGCTGCTGGCGACGACGCTCGCAAGCTTCGGCTGGCTGGTGTTCACGATGTGGGGCGGCGCGTTGTCGGACAAGCTCGGTCGCGTGCGGACCTTCCAGATCGGGTACGTCCTGCTCATCGTGTGGCTCATCCCGACCTTCCTCATGATCGACATGGCGAACATCTGGATGTACGGCATCGGCATCTTCGTCCTCACCGTCGGCATGGGCCTGTCCTACGGCCCGATGTCGGCGATGTATGCGGAGATGTTCCCGGTCGAGGTCCGCTACTCGGGCGTCTCGATCGGCTACGCGCTCGGCGCGATCCTCGGCGGCGCTTTCGCCCCGACTATCGCCGAGACTCTGCTCGCCGAGACCGGCTCATCGATCTCGATCGCGATCTACATGATCGTCGTGTGCATCATCTCGCTCATCGGCGTCAGCCTCGTCAAGGAGACGAAGGGCAACGACCTCGGCCTGACCAAGCACCACTGAGGCTGCAGCGAACCCCCCAGTTCGTCACCTGCACCTCGATTTCCTGGTCGATCCACGGTGAGTCCTCCGCCTGAAACGCCGTGGATCGACCCAACAATCCACCGAGGCGGCGCACCCACTCAGCAGCTCTCGCATAGGCTGGCGACATGACTGCACCGACCCCTACTGAGCTGACGTATCCCGACATCGAAGCCGCGGCCGCCCGGATCGCCGGACGGGTGCGGCCGGTCACCGTGGCCCCGGCACAGCCGGGCACCCTCGCCGAGGCGGCCTCCCCCACCGCAGCCACGTGGAGCTCCGGCCCCGCCGAGGACCCGAACGCATCCGGTCTGCTCTTCGCCCTCGAGTTCATGCAGTACACGGGCACGTTCAAGGCCCGCGGCGCGCAGAACTTCATCCAGTCTCATCTCGCCGAAGGCACCTTCCCCGAAGCGGGAGTGACCATTGCATCGGGCGGAAACGCCGGTCTCGCCTGCGCGTGGGCTGCCCGTGCAGCGCAGGTCCCCGCGACAGTGTTCCTGCCGACCACGGCCCCGAGTGTGAAAGTCGAACGGCTGCGTTCCTATGGTGCGCGGGTGGAGTTAGTCGGATCCGAATTCGCCGAGGCGGCCGCGGCCTGCCACGCCTTCGTCGCCTCATCGGGGGCGTTGGCCTCGCATGCCTACGACCATCCGCTCATCGCCGCCGGCGCGGGCACTCTGATGACCGAGATCCTGGCGCAGGTGCCCGACCTCGATACGGTCGTCGTCTCCGTCGGCGGAGGCGGACTGTTCGCCGGGGTCGCGACGGCCGCGACCTATCACGGAGTGCGCACGGTGGCGGTCGAGCCGGAGAACTGTCGCGCTCTCAGTGCTGCGATCGAGGCGGGAGAGCCGGTCGACGTCACGGTCGATTCGGTGGCATCGGATTCGCTCGGTGCCCGAAGGGCCACACCGCTGGCACTGGCTGCGGCACGGTCGGATCTGGTCACCTCGGTGTTGGTCAGCGATGAGGCGATCATCGGTGCCCGGCAGCACCTGTGGGATCAGCACCGGTTGGCGGTCGAACATGCGGCGGCCACGGCACTGGCGGGAGTCCACGGTTCGGGCGGCTATGTGCCGGCCGAGGGAGAGAAGGTCGGCGTCGTCCTGTGCGGGGCGAACACGAGCCTCGGCGATCTCTGAGACGCGCGGTCAGCGCGGTCGAGCGCCGGAAATCAGCGCGTTCGGTCGCGGTCCTTCGACTTCAGGGATGCCTTGATGAGGCCGAAGATCGCGAGTGCGACGACGACCGTGATGATGGCCTTGACGAGGAACCACGCGATGGAGAACGCGACGTTGACCACCCACCACGCGATGATGACAGCGATGATCGCGCCGATGATGCTCCACACAGTACTCATCTTCATGCCTCAAGCCTAGGCCTGAGCACACAGCTGTGCAATGACGCGGCGTCATCAGGTTCTGTTCCCTGCCTCATCACTCGCTGAACTGATCATCGGGGCAAAACCCGTGTATCTGCACAAAACGTGATGACGGACCCGGCGGCCTCTTCGTCACCCAGCGTCAGCAGCGTGGACCCGGACCGCGCGGGCGGACCAGCGGCGGTCGGCGAAGCCCACCTCGATCGGGTGGTCGAAGGCCGCTGAGACCTGCTCGGAGGTGAGCACCTCGACGATGGGACCGGCGGCGGTCAGCCGACCGTCGGAGATGAGCGCGGCATGAGTGGTGTTCTCGGGAATCTCTTCGAGATGGTGGGTCACCAGCAGTGTTGCCAGCTCCGGCGAGTGCACGGAGAGGTAGTCGATCGTCTCCAGCAGCTGCTCCCGGGCAGCCACGTCGAGGCCGGTGGTCGGCTCGTCGAAGAGCAGCAGCTGCGGGTCGGCGATGAGGGAGCGCGCGACGAGCGCTTTGCCCCGTTCTCCCTGGGACAGCACTTTCCAGCCGGCGTCGGCGCGGGACTCCAGCCCCACCTCGGCGATGAGGGAATCGGCCTTCGCGACCTCCGCAGGGGTGGGATCCCACCGCATCGGACGTTCGACGGTGCCGGTCAGACCGGTGAGGACGACCTCGCGCACGGTGAGGTTCGACCGCAGCGGATGGCGCGGATTCACGTGCCCGATGAGGCGGCGCAGCGCCGCGAGCTCGACCCTGCCCATGCGTGATCCGAGGATGTCGACGGTGCCCGAGGTCGGGAACACCTGCGCCGAGGCGAAGCTGAGCAGAGTCGACTTCCCCGCCCCGTTCGGCCCGATGAGCACCCAGTGCTCGCCGGCGGCGATGCGCAGATCGATGCCGTGGAGGATCTGCGTCTGCCCCCGCCGGAATGTCACACCAGCGATATCGAGGACGGCCTCGGCCACGTCTCACTCACCCCTTCAGATCGGCGACCCCACCGTCCGGAAGGGCCGATCCGATTCTAGGTCTCCCCTCGCCGAGGCGGCCGCCAGGTCGAACGACCGCCGTTCCGCATGGTGGATCCGAGTTCGGGACGGCTCCTTTCGGCCCCCGCCGACTTTCAGCTCAGCGCGTCCTCCGGCGCTGAGATCTCGCGGCGGAGGATCTTGCCGGTCGGGCCCTTGGGCAGCTCGTCGACGATCCACACATTGCGGGGGTACTTGTATGCGGCGACGCGGCCCTTCGCGAACTCGCGCAGCGCTTCGGCGTCGACGCTGCTGCCGGCCTTGAGAGCGACGGCGGCACCGATCTCCTCGCCGAGGTCGTCGTTCGCAATGCCGATCACGGCCGCCTCGGCGACGGCCTCGTGCTCGTAGAGCGCTTCCTCGACCTCGCGCGGGTAGACGTTGTAGCCGCCGCGGATGATGAGGTCCTTCTTCCGGTCGACGATCGTGAAGTACCCGTCGGCGTCCTGTTCGGCGAGGTCTCCGGAGTGGAACCAGCCGTCGCGGATGGCCTCCTGTGTCGCCTCCGGTCGACCCCAGTACCCTTTCATCACGGGTTCGCCCTTGATCGCGATCTCGCCGATCTCGCCGACGGGAACGTCATTGTCGTCATCGTCGACGAGCTTCATCTCGACTCCGCGCACGGGGACGCCGATGGTGCCGGTCTTGCGTTCCATTCCCGGCTGGTTGAAACATGCCACGGGTGAGGTCTCGGACAGTCCGTAGCCTTCGAGGATGATGCAGTCGAAGGCGGATTCGAAGTTCTTCATCACCTCGACGGGCATCGCCGATCCGCCGGAGATGCACGAGCGCAGGCTCGACACGTCGAAGCTTTCGCGACCTTCGGCGTGGAGCATGCGCGCGTACATCGTCGGCACACCGATGAAGATGCTGACTTTCGAGCCCTGGATCGTCTCGAGGGCCTCGATCGGGTCGTAGCGCGGGATGAGGGCGAGGCAGGATCCGCTGAGCACGGAGGCGTTGAGTCCGCAGGTCAGGCCGAAGCAGTGGAACAGCGGCAGGCAGCCCATGACCATATCGTCCTCGGTCAGGTGGATGAGGGTCTCGGCGGTGACGGCTGCGTTCGTCATCATGTTGAAGTGCGTGAGTTCCGCACCCTTGGGCTGCCCGGTGGTGCCCGAGGTGTAGAGGAGCACGACGGTGTCGTCCTCGGCTCGGGACACCACCTCAGGTGTAGGTTCGAAGGCGGACAGCTGATCAGCAAAGTCGGCCGGATCGACGCGGACGCATTCGATGCCGACCGCGGCCGCTGCCTTTCCTGCCTCGTCTGCCATGTCCTTCCAGGCGAAGACGAGCGCGGCTCCGGAGTCCTCGAGGTAGTACTGCACCTCGCGGTCCTTGAGCAGCGGGTTCATCGGCACGACGATCGCGCCCACGGACAGTGCACCGTAGAAGAGGACGGGGAATTCGAGGACGTTGGGCAGGACGAGTCCGACGCGGTCGCCGGGCCCGATTCCCCTCTCGGTGAGCATCGTCGCCACCCGCTGCGCCCGGTCCTGAAGCTGCGCATACGTCAGCACGGAATCGCCGAGGCGGACGGCAGGTCGATCTGCGTGCCGGCTCGCGGTGGCGGTGAGATTGTCGGCGAGGTTGGTCATAGCTTCCTCCAGGCTTGATTCGTTCGTCATTGATCGGCTCGGTGCTGGCGCTGGGACCACGACAGGTTGTGGCCTCAGCACAGGAGAAGAGTCGACTGACCGGACGGGGGCCGACTCCCGTTCGACTCCCGTCGTCCGGCTCTATGATGCCCACTCTGCCGCTGGCGAGGGTTTCGGACAACGGGATGCGCAACAGAATCACACACCATCGGTTGTGGTCGGACAACAAGGATGCCCGTATGCTTCTGCCATGGCAGCCAATCCACTCGTCCTGCGCATCATCGACCGTGTCCGAGCAACGCTGCCGGCCACGGTTCAACGCTCGGTCAGTCGCACCTGGCGGGAAGTGCCCGCTTATCCGGCCAGCCCGGACAAGAACCTCGCCGAGGATCTCACCGCACACACGTTCACCGTCTTCGAAGCCGCGCTCACCCCCTTGGAGGAGGGACGTCGCGCGACCGCCGAGGACTTCCCGATCACCGCTTCCCAAGCCCGGCGACGTCTGCGGCAGGGAGTGACCCTGCCGGACTTCCTCACCGGTTTCCGGATCGGTCAGGAGACTCTGTGGGAGGCGATCGTCGATGCCTCGGATTCCGAGCAGGAGACCCGCGACGAGGCTCTGCACATCGCCATCCACGTCATGAGCGTCATCGAGGTCGGCAGCTCCGTCGGCGCGGTCGCCTACCTCGAGACTCAACAGCTGGAGATGGCCGAGGGCGACCGGGTCCGCCGTGATCTCGTCGACGATCTGCTCTCCGGTCGCCGTTTGGCACCGGGGCCCAGCGCAGACCTCGCCGAGGTGTCCGACCTCCGCCCGGATTCGCGTGTGCTCGTCGCCACGGCCACCGCGCAGACACCGCTGCGTGATGATCGGGGCATGCGCGAGGTCCTCACGGCCCTGTGCTCGGTCTTCGACGTCGGCCGTCGCGGCATCGCCGTGGTCCTGCAGGATCAGATCGTCGGCATCACCCCGGTGACCTCCGACGGGGCAAGTACTCTGGCCGATCTCGAACGGGTCCACCGGGAGCTGTCGCGCACCGGCACCGACCTGTGTCTGGGCACCTCCACCGTCCACGAAGGACTGGAGAACGTGCCCGAGGCGTTCCGCGAAGCCGTGCTCGCTGAGGACAGCCTCGGCGGTGTGCCGGGGGTCAGATCGCTGCACGCGCTCACTCCGCTCGACTACCTCGTCACCCTCGACGACGAGGTGGCCCACCGCCTCATCCGGCCCGAGCTGCGCCGTTTCGTCGAGGACGATCTCGCGGCCGGTGGGGTGCTCATCGAGACGCTGCTCGAATATGCAGCCTGCGATCTCAATGCCAAACTCGCCGCCGAACACCTCCACGTCCACGTCAACACCGCCTACTACCGGCTCGACACCGCAGCCGACCGCACCGGCCGCAACGTCCGCAGCTTCACGGATCTGCAGGAGACGATCATCGCCATCCGCATGCTCACCGCCCGCGGAAACGTCCCGACATCGGGGTGAACGATCCCCGCGCCGAGGCGGCCCATCCCTGGATCGGACGGGCATCCTCGGCGCGGGGAAAGGCACGGGCCATAATGGAGTCATGCACAACGCCGCCGATTCGAATGAGGACCTCCGCGAGGAGTATCGCATCAAGATGCGCGGTCGGCTTCTGCGCCGGTCCGCGTCCTTCAATGTCGCCCACGCCGTCGACAGCCTCGAACCGGGCACCGGCGCTCAGAGCATCCAACGCGCGCTGACGCTGCTCAACCTCGTCGGCCTCATCGCCGGGGAGCGGCGCGAAGGCGCGAGCCTGTCCGAGCTCGCCTCGATCAGCGGCCGCCCGAAAGCCAGCGTCCACCGCATGCTCCAGGCGCTCATCGCCATGGGATACGTCGAACGCCTCGAGGAGGGCGGGTACCGCCTCGGCGTGCAGTCGCAGATCCTCGGTCAACTGGCTCAGAAATCGGTGGATCCGCTGGTCACGGAGTCGGAGTCGAGCCTGATGCGCTTGGCCGAACTCAGTCAGGACACCGTGTTCCTCACTCTGCGCACCGGCAGCTATTCGATCTGCGCCCGCCGCGAGGAGGGTTTCGGTGAAATCTTCAACAACGCCCTGTCCGTGGGCGACCGACACCCCTTGGGCATCGGGGCCGGATCGCTGGCGATCCTCTCCGAGCTCTCCCCCGCCGAGGTGGACGCCCAGTTCGAGGCCAACGCCGAGATCCTTGCCGAAAGGTATCCGAAGGTCTCCGTCCCGCATCTGCGCGACATCATCGATCAGGCCCGCATCGACGGCTTCGTCCACAATCCGGGGCTCTTCGCCAAGGGGTCGTGGGCGGTGGCGGTGCCGCTGCGCATCCGCGGCTCCCGCCCGCAGGCGGCTCTGTCGATCGCTTCGATCGCCGATCGCGTCACGGGTTCACGGGTCGAACGCCTCGTCGCTCTGCTGCGCCGGGAAGCGAAGGCCATCGCCGAGGCGCTGAGCTCCTATCCCGTCCACGACCCGAACTCCGGCGACCTCTGAGCCGCCCCTCAGCGCCGGCGCAGGAGGCGGACTCCGGTAGCGTGAAGGGCATGCCGGAGCCTCCTGATTCCACGACCGTGTCCCTGCCGATCACCGAACTGCGCGACCTGTGCATCGCTGCGATCACCGCGGCCGGCGGGTCGACCGCACTGGCGCAGTCCCTGGCCGAGGCGACCGTGGCCGCAGAGCACCGCGGCAAGACCGCCGTCGGCACGGCGCACCTCTTCGACTACCTCGATGGGCTCGAAGCCGGCCGCATCAACGGGCAGGCACAGCCGCGAGTGACGAATCGTCTGCCCGCAGCACACCATGTCGACGCCGACCGCGGCACTTCGCAGCTCGCGTTCGACGCAGTTGTCGATGACTTCGCCGCGTCTGCCGCGAAACTCGGCATCTCGGTCCTCAACATCTCCAATGCCTTCACTGCCGGCGAACTCGGCTATTACACGACACGGCTTGCCGAGCGAGGCCTGGTGGCGCTGGCAGGGGCCAACTCACCGGCGCTGATGTCGTTGTTCAGCTCACCGGGCTCGGCGACCGGAACGAACCCCTTCTCTTTCGCCGTTCCCCATGCCGACGGCCCGCGCATGTTCGACCAGGCGACCAGTGCGACCGCCTGGGTCAACGTCCGCGACGCCGCCGATCGGTCAGAGGCGATCCCCGAAGGGTGGGCACAGGACCCGAACGGGGCGGCCACGGTCGATGCCGAGGCCGCCCTCGCCGGTTCCCTGCTGCCATTCGGCGGGGTCAAGGGCAGCAATGTCGCACTCATGATCGAACTCCTCGCCGTCCATGGCGGGGGCCGCTTCTCCGTCGACGCACCCGCCTTCGACTCGGGACAGGAGAACCCGGGCACGGGACTGTTCGTCATCGCGATCGCGGAAGACGCCTTCGACCCCGACTACTCGAAGCGGGTCGCCGAGCACCTCGATCGTCTGCACTCGCAGTTCGGCGTCGATTTCGGTCGCAAACGCAGCCTCGACGTCGTCGAACTGCCCCGCGAGCTCCATTCAGCTCTCCTCAGCCGCGGCTGAGGCGGCACACCTTCCCAGAACTCGGCTGAGCGGATTCCGAACTAGACGGCGGCTTGATCTCCCAGTCCCGCACGAATACGACGGACGGCGTCGTCGAAGGACTCCTCGGTCACCTCGGCGGCTGCTGCGGGGTCTCCCGCGTCGACGGCGTCCATGAGTCGGCGCTGATGTTTGAGCAGCGGCACCGTGTCCGCAGCGGCGATCTCGAGCCTCGCTCCGACGAGCTTGTAGGCCCGGCATCGCAGCCACAGAGCCCGGATCGTCTCGGCGAGGACGGGATTGCCCGAGGCAGAATAGATCGTCGCAAGCAGCTCTTCGTCGTGGTCGAGGTACTTCGAGGCATCGCCGGAGTCGAGAGCCGCCTCCATCGCCGCGAATTCCTCATCCAATCGTGCCCGGCCCACCTCATCGAGCTTCTGAGCACCCTGGACCGTCGCCTCGACCTCGAGGATGCGACGCACGGAGTAGATCTGCAGCAGCTCCTCGGCGGTGAAGGTCTTGACCACCGCTCCACGGTGCGGGCTGGTCTCGACGAGCCCGACCGCCTCGAGCCGGGCCAGCGACTCCCGCACGGGCATGACGCTCGTGCCCAGGGACGCCGCGAGCTGGCGGATCCGCAGACGGTCCCCGCTGCGGTATTCGCCTGACAGAATGCTCGCCTGCAGCGCCTCGAACACCTGGTCGCCGACGCGCGGGCCGATCTCGGTCTGGGTCTCGCTCATAGTCGACAGTCTATCCACGCCGAGGCGGCTTGCAGTGAGTTCATCGGCTCCTTCTACCACAGCTGCAGTTTGATCGCTCAGCGCAGGACGATCGTCCTCTTGCCCGAGAGGAACACACGGCCGTCGCAGTGCCACTTCACGGCATTGGACAGCGCCTTGCACTCGGCATCGCGGCCGGCAGCCACGAGGTCCTCGGGGGCGAAGGCATGGTCGACCTCGACGAGCTGCTGGGCGATGATCGGCCCCTCATCGAGCTCGCTGTTGACGAAGTGCGCGGTCGCTCCGACGGTCTTGACTCCGCGCTCCCACGCCTGGTGGTAGGGCTTGGCGCCCTTGAACGAAGGCAGGAACGAGTGGTGGATGTTGATCGCGCGTCCGGTGAGCTCGCGGGCGAGATCATCGGAGAGGATCTGCATATAGCGGGCGAGCACCACGAGGTCGACTTCGAAGCGGTCGACGAGTTCGAGCAGCTTCGCCTCGGCCTCGGGCTTCGTCTCCTTCGTCACTGGGATCCGGAAGAACGGGATGTGATGCCATTCGACGAGTTCACGGTGGTCGGGGTGGTTCGACACGACGGCGGCGATCTCGATCGGCAGCTCGCCGACGCGGGCGCGGAAGAGCAGATCGTTGAGGCAGTGCTCGAACTTCGAGACCATGATGAGCACCCGTCGCTTCTCGCCGTGCGGCCACAGCTGCCAGGTCGCCCCGAACTCCTCGCCGATCGCCGCGAAGTCGGTCCGCAGCGCCTCGATCCCGTTGCCCGGCTCCTCGGAGACGCGGAAGTCGATGCGCAGGAACAGCTGCTGCGTCGACTGGTCATCGAACTGTTTGAGTTCCTTGATGTCCCCGCCGTGGGTGAGCAGCGCACCGGTCACCGCATGGGTGATACCGGGGCGCTCGGCGCATTCGAGAGTGAAGATGAAGTCCTGCATGTCTCTTTTCCTTCTGCAGTCGGGGTTCGGCTGGATCGCGGCCGCTCAGCATTCGACGACGTTGACGGCGAGGCCACCGCGCGATGTCTCCTTGTACTTGGATTTCATATCGACTCCAGTCTGCCGCATGGTTTCGATCGCCTGGTCGAGGCTCACTCGATGCGAGCCGTCGCCGTGCATGGCGAGCCTCGCGGCGTTGATCGCCTTCACCGAGGCGATGGCATTGCGTTCGATGCAGGGGACCTGCACGAGTCCGCCGACCGGATCGCACGTGAGTCCGAGGTTGTGCTCGAGACCGATCTCGGCGGCGTTCTCCACCTGCTCCGGCGTCCCGCCGAGCACGGCGCACAGGCCCGCGGCAGCCATCGCACAGGCCGACCCGACCTCGCCCTGGCAGCCCACCTCGGCGCCGGAGATCGACGCATTGCGTTTGAAGAGGATCCCGATCGCCCCGGCCGTGAGCAGGAACGTCACGACGGCGTCATCGCCCGGGCTCGCTTCCGCGGCTTCGGAGTCGGCGCCCCCGCCGCCGGTGACGAACCGGTCCAGGTAATGGAGGACCGCGGGGATGATGCCTGCCGCGCCGTTCGTCGGGGCGGTGACGATCCGCCCGCCCGAGGCGTTCTCCTCGTTGACGGCCAACGCGTAGAGGTTGACCCATTCGAGAGCGTCGAGCGACCCCGAGGCCCGGTAGTCCGCGGCTTCGAGCTTCGCCTTCAGCTCGGGGGCCCGACGGCGCACCTTGAGTCCCCCGGGCAGGGTCGTTTCGCTGCGGGTGCAGCCGTTGTGCACGCATTCGCGCATCACCGACCAGATCTCGAGCAGCCGCGCCCGCAGGGTCTCATCGGACTGGCGGGCTCGTTCGTTGACCGCCATGAGCTCGGCGATGCTCAGCCCGTGTGTCCGACACTGCTCGAGCAGCTCGTCGGCCGTGGCGAAGTCGATGACGTCCCCGTCCCGGCGCTGTTCACCGGACCCGCCGGCTGCTGCGTCGATGGCTTCGGCAGCGTCCTTCTCCGCGGCGAGTTCGTCGTCGGTGACGACGAATCCCCCGCCCACGGAGTAGTAGTCGCGCTCGATGAGCTCACCGTCCGCCTCGGCGCTGATGCGCATCCCATTGGGATGGCCGGGCAGGGATTCCCGCAGGTGCAGGGTGAGATCTGACGCCATGTCGAAGGGCACGTCCTTTCGCCCGCCGAGGCGGAGCGACCCCTTCTCGCGGATCTCGGCGACCAGCGGGCCCACCGAATCCGGATCGAGCGTTTCGGGTTGCTTACCGCTCAGCCCTGCGAGCACGGCGGAGTCCGAGCCGTGCCCGATGCCCGTCGCACCGAGGGAACCGAAGAGTCCGACGCGGACCGCATCGACACGGTCGAGCTGGCCCGCCTCGGCGAGTTCGTCGACGAAGCGCACCGCCGCACGCATCGGGCCCACCGTGTGCGAGGACGAGGGCCCGATGCCGATCGAGAACAGATCGAGGACCCCGAGGCTCATCAGCCGGCTCCCTCTTCGGGCCCGGGAATCTGTCCGCCGGCGAGGAACTCCGCCATACCGTCGAGCAGCCAGCGGACCGCGAAGTCCGCGAAGCTCGCCCGCGGGTAGACGCGGTACGTGTCCTCACCGCTGTGATGGAGGATGACCGGGACGGGTCCCAGCGCGGTGACGATCGCCGTGCCGACTCCGAAGGCGCGGGGGTGGAGATCGGCGCGGCAGCTCTTCTCGAGCACTTCACGGGCCTTCTCACCGGTGAGTTCGAGGATCGTCCGGTTGGCAGAGAGATCGACGGCCTGTCCGGGCAGTCCCTCGAGTCCCGCCTCGGCGACGATCGTCTCACCGGGCTCCTGGCAGCGGGAGACGTCGACGGCGAGGAACTCGTCGGGGCTCAGCCACAGCACGTGCTGGGCCTCCGGGTCACCGGTGACTTCACCGACGCCGCGGGGCAGGCGCAGGCCGAACGTGTCCTCGAGCGACTTCCATGATGCGGAATCCGGCTGTGCCCGCAGGCCGATCTGCACGGTGAAGGGCAGTTCGCGCAAGCCCACGCTGCGGCCGCCCGCCGCGCTCGCCTCGGACATCAGCCCGGCCAGGTGCGCGGCCGGAGAGACCCGCAGATCATCGAGTCCGCTCGACCCGGTGCCCGCGGTGCCGGTTTCTGCCGTGGCAGTCGCGGCGGACGGGGACTGTGCCGTCGAAGGGGTGGAATAGGTGGTGTCAGCCATCGCGGCGGTTTCCTTCCGGATCGTAGAAGACGGGAGAGGTGATCTCGACATCGACGAGGGTGTCGCCGAAGGGGGACTTGACGATCTCACCTTCGCGGTTGCGGCCGTTCTCGACGAGCGCGAGTCCGAACGGCCGGTCGAGGCTCGGCGAGATATATGACGAGGTGACGTGGCCGATCATCGGCACCGGTCCGTTCTCCTGTGTGACGGGAGTGCCCGCAGCGATGAGCTGGGCGCCCTCGGCGAGGCGGGTCGTGCCGTCGACGGGCAGCACCCCGACGAGGTGCTTGCGGTCCTCGCGGGCCGTGTCGGCCCGCGAGTAGGAGCGTTTGCCGATGAAGTCCTTGACCTTCGACACGATCCATTCCATGCCCGCGTCCTGCGGGGTGACGGTGCCGTCGGTATCCTGTCCGACGATGATGAAGCCCTTCTCGGCACGCAGCACGTGCATGACCTCGGTGCCGTATGGGGTGATGTCGAACTCGGCGCCCGCCTCGGCGACGGCTTCCCAGACGGCCAGCCCATAGAACGTGTCGACGTTGATCTCGAAGGCGAGCTCGCCGGAGAACGAGATCCGGCAGATGCGGGCGGGAATGCCGTTCGCCAGGGTGGTCTCGCGGAAGCCCATGAACTCGAAGGCGTCGTTCGACACGTCGAGGTTCGGGGCGAGCTTGGCGATGACGTCGCGGGACCGGGGTCCGGCCACGGCGACGGTCGACCACTGTTCGGTCACCGAGGTGAAGACGACGTCGAGGTCGGGCCATTCGGTCTGATGCCATTCCTCGAGCCATTCGAGGACGGTCGCAGCCCCGCCGGTGGTCGTCGTCATGTAGTAGCGGTCCTCGGCCACGCGCAGGGTCACGCCGTCGTCGAAGACCATGCCGTCGGGCTTGCACATCAGCCCGTACCGACCCTTTCCGACCTTGAGCTTCTTGAAGCCGTTCGTGTAGATCTGGCCGAGGAACTCTCCGGCGTCCTTCCCGCGGATCTCGATCTTGCCGAGCGTCGAGGCGTCCTGGAATCCGACGGATTCGCGTACGGCCTTGCCCTCGCGCAGCACCGCCGCCTCCATGTCCTCGCCCGGCTTCGGGTAGTACCAGGGCCGTTTCCACTGCCCGACGTCTTCGAACTCGGCGCCGTGGGCGACGTGCCAGGAGTGGATCGAGGTGACCCTGGCTGGGTCGAAGAGTTCGCCCTTGCGTCGTCCGGCCAGTGCCGCGAAGGGCACCGGTGCGAAGGGGGCGCGGAAGGTCGTGTGCCCGACCTGGCCGAGGTCGTCGGCCTCCCCCAGCACCGAGGCGATCGCGCCGATGGCGTTGACCGCTGAGGTCTTGCCCTGATCGTTCGCCGTCGAGATCGAGGTGTAGCGCTTGATGTGCTCGACCGAGCGCATGCCTGCGCCCATCGCCCGCTGCACGTCGGCGACGGTCTGGTCACGCTGGAAGTCGATGAAGTGAGTGCTCAGGTTCTGGTGATCGTCCTGCGCCGAGGTGACCAGCCACAATGGGCGCGCCGGGGCATACGCCATCGCCGAGGCGGCAGGGACGGTGAGCGCGGCCGGGAAGCCGGTGCGGTTCGCCGCCTGGTTCCCCGCCTCGGCGCCCTGCCGCAGAGCCGCTTCGAGCGAGTAGTCCCCGGTCACGGATCCGACCGTGAACTGGTCACGCACGGGCGTCGTCGGCACGAAGGCCGCAATGTCGACGTTCCAGTGGATCGCGCCCTTGCGCTGACCGTGCAGATGGATGACCGGTGAGTGGCCGCCGGATACGGCGAGCAGATCGACGGCGATCTCCTCACCCTCAGCAGCCGCGACACCGTCATCGTCGAGCGCTGCGACGGTGATCGCACTGACCCGACCGGCCGGTCCCTCACCGGCGGTGCCGGTGACGGCGGAGTCGAGGATGAGCCGGGTGCCCGTGGCTGCGGTGACGGATTCGGCGATCGCCGAGGCTGAGGTGCGGGAGTCGATGACCGCGGGGACGGTGATGCCTGCCGCGTGGAGGTCGGTGACGAGGTCATAGGCGGAGTCGTTCGTCGTCGCCACCGCCACCTGGTCACCGGCGGCCACACCAAAGCGGCCGAGATAGGTGCGCACGGCCGAGGCGAGCATGATGCCGGGTCGGTCGTTGTCCGCGAAGACGATCGGACGGTCGTGGGCGCCGGTGGCGAGCACGACCTGACCGGCGCGGATATGCCAGACCTTCTGGCGCACTCCGCGGCCACCAGCAGCGGCGACGGCATCGGTGCGGTCTTCGAGGGCGACGAAGTAGTTCGAGTCGTAGCTGCCGAAGACGGTCGTGTTCTTCACGTACGTGAGCTCTTCGTGCTCGGCGAACCCGGCGACGGTGGACTCGACCCAGGCGAGGGCGTCGACGCCGTCGATCGTTTCGGCCGTGGCCGGTCCCGCCGCGAGCAGCGAGCCGCCGGGCAGGGACTGGTCGTCGAGCAGCAGGGTGCGCGCACCGGACTTGCCAGCTTCCCTGGCCGCGGCGAGTCCGGCGGGGCCTGCGCCGACGATGAGGACGTCGGTGTGCACGTGCTTGTGTTCGTAGGTCAGTTCGTCCTGGCCGGGGTCGAGGATGCCGAGTCCGGCGAGGTAGTCGGCCTCGAGTCCTTCGGCGATGGCGACACGGGTGGCGGGCAGCATCGATTCGGAGACGTCTCCGGAGTACCGGGAATGCACGCGGACGAGCGCATTGGACTCCTCGACGCCGGCGCCGAGGATGCCGCGGGCGCGTCCGAGGTAGGTCGAATTGCCGCAGTCGATGCGGCCGGAGGCGATCAGCGCGCTGGCGATCGTGTCACCGGCGAAGCCCGAGTAGGTCGCTCCGTCGACGGTGAAGTCGATCGGGCGGGTGGTGTCGATGCCGGTGGCAGAGGGCAGACGAGAAGCGGAGTGCAGACGGGTGGTGTTCGTCATCGAACCTCTCCTTGTGTGTCGGGACGGGGCGAGCCGATCGGGTAGATCGCGGTGAAGTCGTAGGTGGCCGTGTCTCGGACGGCGTTGAACCACTTCCGGCAGCCGGCGCTGTGGCTCCACATCTCGGCGAAGGCGCCGCGGCTGTTCTCACGGTAGAAGAGGTACTCGGCCCATTCCCTGTCGGTCAGGGCGTACGGGTCTTCGGGGTAGGCAACGTGGGCCTGTCCGCCGTAGTGGAATTCGGTTTCGTCGCGTGGCCCGCAGTTCGGGCAGTGGATGAGCAGCATGTCGGTGTCTCTTTCCTTCCGCTCAGTGGGCCACGGCTGCGGCGCCGTGTTCGTCGATGAGGTGGCCGGTTTCGAAGCGGTCGAGGGCGAATGGGGCGTTGAGCGGGTGGGGTTCGTCGTTCGCGATGGTGTGGGCGTAGGTGAAGCCGGCCGCCGGTGTTCCCTTGAAGCCGCCGGTGCCCCAGCCGCAGTTGGCGTAGAGTCCGTCGAACTCGGTCTTCGACACGATCGGTGAGGCGTCGAGGGTGACGTCGACGTTTCCGCCCCATGTGCGCAGCACATGGGCGCGGGCGAAGATCGGGAACAGCTCGACCGCGGCGGCCAGCTGTTCCTCGATGACGTGGAAGCCGCCTCGTTGGCCGTATCCGTTGTAGGAGTCGACGCCGGCGCCCATGACGAGTTCGCCCTTGTGCGCCTGGGAGACGTAGACGTGGACGTGGTTGGACATGACCACGGTCGGGTGCACGGGTTCGAAGAGTTCGGAGACCAGCGCCTGCAGCGGGTGGGTCTGGATCGGCAGGCGGATCCCGGCCATGTCGGCGAGCACCGAGGAGTCCCCGGCCACGGCCAGGGCCACCTTTTCGGTGGCGATGGGTCCGCGGTTCGTCTGCACGCCCACGACCTGATCGCCGATGCGTTCGATGCCGGTGACCTCGCAGTTCTGGATGATGTCGACACCCATTTCGTCGGCCTTGCGGGCGAAGGCCCAGGCGACGTGATCGTGCTTGGCGATGCCGGCGCGCGGCTGATAGGTGCCGCCCATCACGGGGTAGCGGAGGTCGTCGCCGATGTTGATGATCGGGCAGACTTCCTTCACCTGCTGGGGGTCCAGCCATTCGGCGTCGACGCCGTTGAGCGTGTTCGCATTCACCCGGCGCTGGGATTCGCGGACGTCCTGGAGGGTGTGGGCGAGGTTGAGCACGCCGCGCTGGGAGAAGAGGAAGTCGTAGTCGAGCTCTTCGGGAAGCTGCTCCCAGAGCTTGAGGGACTTCTCGTAGATCGCGGCGGATTCGTCCCAGAGGTAGTTCGAACGGATGATCGTCGTATTGCGGGCCATGTTGCCCCCGGCCAGCCAGCCGCGCTCGAGAATGGCGATGTTCGTCATTCCGTGGTTCTTCGCCAGGTAGTAGGCGGTGGCGAGTCCGTGTCCGCCGCCGCCGACGATGACGGCCTCGTAGGACTTCTTCGGCTCCGGGTTGCGCCACAGGAAGTCGGGGTGTTCGGGAAGCTGGTCAGCCATCAGCGTGCTCCGATCTCGGTGAGGGTGGGGTACAGGGGGTGGTCGTTCGCCAGTCGGGTGACGCGTTCGCTCAGTTCGGCGATGATCTCCGGGCTCGCGCCGCTCTCGTCCGTGCCGGCCTTGAGCACCTCGGCGATGATTCCGGCCGCCTCGGCGAATGCTTCGCTGCCGAATCCGCGGCTGGCGAGCGCCGGGGTGCCGATCCGCAGACCGGAGGTGACCATCGGCGGTCGCGGGTCGTCGGGGACGGCGTTGCGGTTGACGGTGATGCCGATCTGAGCGAGCAGATCTTCGGCCTGGGCTCCGTCGAGGGTCGAGTTGCGCAGATCGACGAGGACGAGGTGGACGTCGGTGCCGCCGGTGAGGACGGAGATTCCGCGTTCGGCGACGTCGTCTTCGGTCAGGCGGCGGGCGAGTTCGCCGGCGCCGGCCAGGGTCCGCTTCTGCTTGTCGACGAAGGTGTCGGTGGCGGCCAAGCCGAAGGCCACGGCCTTGCCGGCGATGACGTGTTCGAGGGGTCCGCCCTGTTGTCCGGGGAAGACTGCGGAATTGATCTTCTTCGCGATGTCCGCGTCATTGGTGAGGATGATGCCGCCTCGGGGGCCGCCGAGGGTCTTGTGCGTCGTCGACGACACGACGTGGGCGTGCGGGACCGGTGAGGGGTGAAGCCCGGCGGCGACGAGTCCGGCGAAGTGGGCCATGTCGACCATGAGGTAGGCACCGACCGCGTCGGCGATGCGGCGGAACTCGGCGAAGTCGAGCTGACGGGTGTAGGCCGACCAGCCTGCGACGATGAGCTTCGGCTGGTTCTCGTGGGCGAGGCGTTCGACCTCGGCCATGTCGACGCGTCCGGTCTCGGGGTCGAGGCCGTAGGGGACGATCGAGTAGAGGCGGCCGGAGAAGTTGATCTTCATTCCGTGGGTGAGGTGGCCGCCGTGGGCGAGGTTGAGGCCGAGGACGGTGTCGCCGGGACGGATGAGGGCGTGCATGACCGAGGCGTTGGCCTGGGCGCCGGAGTGCGGCTGGACGTTGGCGTACTCGGCGCCGAAGAGGGCCTTGACCCGATCGATGGCGATGCGTTCGATCTCGTCGACGTGTTCGCAGCCGCCGTAGTAGCGGCGGCCCGGGTAGCCCTCGGCGTACTTGTTCGTGAGCACCGACCCTTGAGCTTCCATGACGGCCGAGGCGGTGTGGTTCTCCGAGGCGATCATCTCCAGGCCCTCGCGCTGCCGGGCCAGTTCGGCGTCGATGAATCCGGCGATCTGCGGATCGAGTTCGGCGATGGCCGTGCTCAGTTCGACAGGCTCACGACTGGGGAAAGTCTCGGCCGCTTGGTCGACGGGTGGGCAAACGAGTTGTTCTGTCATGGATCTCCTTTGATCGTCAACTAATATATCAGCTGCGTTCCTGTAGTCTAAACAGAAGACATCAGAGATTGCAATGGTTGATTCGGAGTACTTTCATGCGTTCGAAAGCAGGGGTGGCGCTGAGAACACGGTCGTTGGCGGATCACGCTTATGAGGTACTCCGCCATCGGCTCATAATGCTGGACATTACGCCCGGCGACCCAATCAACGAAGCGGCCCTGAGCACCGAACTCGAGGTCGGACGAACCCCCATCCGCGAGGCCCTCAAACGGCTCGAACGCGATCACCTCGTCGTGTCCTACCCGCGGCGGGGGACCTTCGCCACCAATGTCGATCTCACCGACCTCTCGACGATCTCGGAGATGCGCGAGGCCCTCGAGCCGATTGCAGCCAGACGGGCGGCCCGCAATCTCACGCCGGATCGACGCCAGGGCTTCACGGCCGCGATCAGCGATCTCAGAGCCCTCGGTTCGGCCGATGACCAGCGCACGCTCATGGAACGCGACCTCGAGGTCCACCGCCTCATCTACAGCTCCGTGGACAATCCCCACCTGTCCGAGACGCTCATCCGCCTCGATGATCTCGCCACCCGCATCTGGTGCCTCGTCATCCCGGGCATTCCACACCTCGTCACCCACATCCGTGAGCACATCGATCTGCTCGAGGCGATCCTCGAAGGCGATGAGGCGACGGTGGCCGAACTGGCAGCTGAACACGTCCGCGATTTCGACAGGACTCTACGCTCCACTCTCAGTTGAGTTCGGCAGCCAAAGCAGCAAGGAGAGCAACCGACGTTCAGTGGCCACCTAATCGCTGGGTCACTCTGTCAGCCGCCTGCACACACTGATCACCAAGGCTGGCGATACGCTCAGCGTCGGAACGGAACTTCGGCACAGCAATGAGCACTGCCGCGACGATTTCATCACGATGGTCGCGCACGGGTGCCGCGACGCCGACCTCGCTCGGTGAGGATTCCTCATCGTTCAGCGCGTAGCCGGCTTCGCCGATATCAACCGTCTCATCGTCGGCGGACAGGAACACCTTGACCGAGGCACTCTCCCTCGTCCGATAGCGGGAACCCAGACTCGATGTGTGTTTGACCGGCTGAGGGCTTGGAATCTGCTCAACGGTGATCGCCTCGGAACCGTCCCACACCATCAGGGCGCTCGTCTCTCCAGTCGCACGGGTGAGTGCCTGGAGGATCGGATAGGCCGCACGCCGGACATCGAGGTCGGCGAGAAGGGGGCCGGCAATGGCTATGATGCCGAGGCCGAGGCGGTAGCGCCTCGACGCCCCCTGCTCGACGATCCCTTCCTGCTCGAGAGAAGCGAGGATGCGGGACACCGTGCTCTTGTGCAGACCTACCCGCGGCGCGATCTCTGTGACCCCGAGTTCCTGTCGGTCAGGTGAGAAGCAGCGCAGGATCGCCACCGTGTTCTCGATGACCGAGGCGCCGCGACGAGAATTCTCAGAGGTTTGGCGAGACATGATCCGAGTATATTCTGTGCACCGACGAGACGCCCGGTTCCGCATCAGCCAGCGGTCATGCGGAACCGGGCGAGTTCAGGTTCGACACCTAAGTTCATCCGGCCGTATGCTCAGGCCGGAATGATGTTGTGCTCGGGCCCAAACGGGAACTTCGTGATGTCTTCGGACTCGTTCTCACCGACGACGACAATGTCGTGTTCACGGTATCCACCGGCGCCGGGCTGCCCCTCGGGGACGGTGATCATCGGCTCCATGGAAACGACCATGCCCGGTTCGATGACCGTGTCGATGTCCTCACGCAGCTCGAGCCCGGCCTCCCGACCGTAGTAGTGGCTGAGCACACCGAAAGAATGCCCATATCCGAACGTCCGGTTGGCCAGCAGCCCGTGCTCGATATAGATCTCGTTGAGTTCGGCAGCGATGTCCTTGCACACCGCCCCCGGTTTGATGAGTTCGAGGCCGCGCTTATGCACCTCGACGTTGACGTTCCACAGCTCGAGTGATCGCTCATCGGGTTCACCGTAGAAGAGCGTCCGCTCCAGCGCTGTGTAGTAGCCCGAAGGCATCGGGAAGCAGTTGAGGCTGAGGATATCGCCCTTGCGGATCTTCCGCGTCGTCGCCCAGTTGTGGGCACCGTCGGTGTTGATTCCGGACTGGAACCACACCCAGGTGTCCCGCACCTCTTGGTCCGGGAAGGTCTTCGCGATCTCATGGACCATCGCTTCGGTACCGATGAGAGCGACCTCGTACTCGCTGATGCCCTCAGTGATCGCGGCCTTGATCGCCTCACCGCCGAGGTCGCCGATCCGAGCACTGTGCTTGATGACCTCGATCTCTTCGGCCGATTTGATCATCCGCTGGCGCATGGCCGCCTGTGCGACGTCGACGAGCTCGGCACCGGGGAAGGCCGCTTGGATTCGGTTGCGGTTGTCCAACGGCAAGTTGTCGTCTTCGACGCCGAGTCGGCGAGGATTGCCGATGCCGCGCTGGCGCAGGCCCTCCTGGATTGCGTAGTAGTAGTTGTCGCGGCGCCAGTCAGTGTAGACGATGTTCTCGCCGTAGCTGGTCCGCCACGGCATTCCGGCGTCGATGTTCGCAGTGATGGTCACCGTGTCATCGGCGGTGACGACCATCGCATAGGACCGCCCGAAGTAGGTGAAGAGGAAGTCCGAGTAGTACTTGATGTTGTGATACGAGGTGAGGACTACAGCGTCGAGCTCTTTCTCCGCCATGATCGCACGCAGGCCGGTCAGCCTCCGCTCCATCTCCGCGTCGGAGAAGGTCAACGGCGTCTTGGCCCCGTTGTGAAGGACCTTGAGGCGCTCGAGTTCGGCGACATCGGTGGCAGGGGATGATGTATTAACAGTCATTTACTCTCCTTCGAGCGAGTCGTGGCGACGAGTGCACGACTATGAGCGATTCACATGTTGCATTCCTTACAACCATGTTGCATTTAAGCTAAGCGCTCGGCACCGTCGCCGTCAAGCATGCGGAAAGAAAATGCCCGAAGTCAGTCTGATTCCAGTCAGGCTGAGTGGTAGTTACTCGGGGTCTGGCGCAGCGCACGCAGAGCTACCGCCAGCCCTGCGAGCCTCCCTGTCCCTCGCGGATCGCCGCCGATGAGCGCGAAGATCCGCTGCAGACGGTTGTGCATCGACTGTCGCTCGAGGAACAGCAGGCGTGCGGATTGAGCTGTGTTGCACCCCGAACGCAACCAGATCTCCAAAGTCTCGACTAGAGCTGTACCGCGCGTGGCATCGTGCTGAAGCAGGTCTCCAAGCAATTCGGCAGTCAACCGATGCCTCAACTCAACGTTCGAATTTTCAGCTATCAACCGATCGACAACAAGTTCATCCGAATCAACTACGTTCGCTCGAACAGAGCATCCGGGCGCAAGCTCCAAAGCAAGTTTCGCCTGCTCAAGAGAATGGTTCGCAGACGAGACCCCATCGACAAGCGGACCCACACACACTGAGCCGTCCCCAACATCGACAACCTGCGTCAGGCGCTCAACCAGATCAGCCCTGGCCTGTTGCTTGCCATTCGCAGGAAGTACGACAAGTCCGAACAGTTCCCCAGGAACCGCATAAAGTACAAATTGTGACTCACCGCAGATCAGAGACCTCTCGAGCTTTCCTCGTAAGCGATTAGGCTCGACCGACCGTGCGAAGAGCATCGCCAGAGGCCGTGCCGGGTTTACGCCCACAGAGGCGCACAGATCCTGAAGAGCCGTCTCACGCTCTCGTGCAATCACCGCACGAATCAGCTGCACTCCCGCAATATCCCCGAGCGTGGGCGGCCTTTGCTGCAACATCGCAAGCCCCAGCACATCAGCTACCCGTTCGCCAACAGTTTGAACGAAGAGCTCTTGACCGGGATCGGCAATTCCGATCTGAAGGGCTGCCGCCACGATACCCCGTATGGGTATTTCCACTTCCACAGTATTCATTAAAGCCGCATCCTCACGAGACGAGCCTGATACATCTATCAGGTCCTGCGAAAAGGCCCCCGGCACCAACAAGGAAACGGTCGCCGACAACTCAGCGGCGATCATGGACAGAATCTCTCGAAGGCCGGCCCCTGCAGCCAGCTCAACGGCCACAGCGTGGGACAATTCATCCGCCTTTTCCAACATCGCTACCGATGCGGTGACGAAAGTGCTGTTGATCGACTCAGCGATGACAACGAACGGAACCACGGATCGCAGCTCAATGAGAATGATCTTTGATTCCACAGCGGCGCGCACGACCTCTGATGGGATTTCAGGAAGCACTGCGCCAGTTTCGATTGCCAACGCGGCCACATTGCGAGCCGCCAACTCCCGCACATACTGCTCTTGCTTTGCACTAGATGCCTTTGCGAGTGATTCGCCCCCCGAGAGGAGGAGCTCTCCGCCTCGGAGCAGGGGCCCAATGTCGAGAACTTCGCTCGAGTGAACCCAACGGACAGCTTGAGCCGTCAAACGGTCACCGCCGACGAGGACGACCGGGTCCGCTGCTTTGACGATTGGGTGTGAAAGTATCTCGTGCACGTTCATGTCAGGGCTGCTCTCGAAGTCTTGTGGAAGTGTCATTCAGCACCGGTCGGCTCGATGCCGCCTACAGCGTATCGCGACCACGGATGTGCAATTTGACGCTCCGTCACCCAATTCTCCCCAACGCTTGACAGAGCGACCATTGTCGGTCACTCAAGCGGGCCCTAGGATTAGGAGAATCAGTCGGACAGGCGAATCGAGCATGAGTCGTCCGATTCACACGTTCGCCCATGTCAAGGGTGACTAGAACGTGTATGCAACTGACCAATTCACAGTGGCATGCTGCGCAAACAACTCGGCAACGCAAACAGCACCGGCACCCAACACACCCACTCCCGCACGAGATGCAACGAGGCGGCTCAAAAGAAGGGAAGTAGATATGACAATCGGTCGTGATCCCAAACCTGAAAACGACAGCGACTCTGATAGGCGCCAAGCCGAGCTGGTCGGTGACGAAACCTCAAGCAACGAACCGTTGACACATTCATCCGACACAATCGGCAAACCAACTGACGGCGGACCCCGTTTCGTATCCTTGCCTCGTTTCCGAGGGTCCCGGATTGCCGCGCTAGATCGAAACATCATTATGGTTTTGCCGCCGATTCTTATCATTGCGGTCGTGATTGCCGTTACCGTTAGCCCTCTCGGTTCAGCAACGGTCATCGACTCGATACGCACCTTTGTGACTTCCAACTTCACATGGCTGTTCATCGTCTACTCGCTCGTCGCGGTGATCCTTTGCTGCTGGGCAGCGTTCAGCAAAGTCGGTTCAGTGCGCCTTGGAGGTCCGACTGCTCGTCCAGAACACGGAAAATTCGCTTGGTACTCGATGCTGTTCGCGTGCGGTCAGGGCATCGGACTCATTTTCTGGTCAGTCGCGGAGCCGATCCTTTTGAGGGAAGGGGTGCCAGTCGTCCCAAAGGGGGACTTCACAGCCCAAGGTGGGCTTGTGTGGACATATTTCCATTGGGGGCTCACCGCATGGGCCATGTATTGCCTAGTCGCTCTTTGCCTTGCGTACTCGCATCACAATCTCGGGAAGACACTGACCTTTCGAGAAGCCGTAGTCGATATCTGGCTCATCGCAGTTGAGGGTGTAGTCGGGGTCTGAATCCGCCGGCCTCGAGTAGAGATCGGGCGATGTAGTGGGTGAGGTTGCGGAAGCCGAGGGCGGAGCCGCGGAGGTGTTCGAGTCGGCCGTT